>NZ_DATJJK010000238.1:0-22943 GCF_035492295.1 Acidisoma sp.
GCGCCGCATCTCGCCTTCCATGACAAGCGCCTTTGGGAGCTGCGCCAAAAGCGCGACGGGCAGATGGACACCGTTCCCGAATGGCAGGAGCTGCGATCGCTCGCCTCCGCTATCAAGGAACACACACTCAGCCGCCTCGCCGATTATCTGGAGCAGTTCGAGGCGCAGGCGATTTCCCGCGGGGTCACCGTGCATTGGGCGCGGGACGCGGAGGAACACAATGCCATCGTGCTGCGCATCATGCGCGCACACAAGGCGAAGACGCTCGCCAAATCGAAGTCGATGCTGACGGAAGAATGCGAGATGGTGCCCTTCCTGGAGCGCCACGGCATTACGACGACCGAGACCGATCTCGGCGAGCGTATTCAGCAGCTGGACGGCGAGCCGCCGAGCCATGTCGTGGTCCCCTCCGTCCACAAGCTTCGCGAGGATGTGGCGCGAGTTTTCGCGCGCACCATCGGCGGCGATCCGGACAATGCGGACCCCAATGCGCTCGCCGAACGCGCGCGTGTCACCACACGGCCGCTGATGCTCGATGCCGATATCGGCATGACGGGGGCCAATTTTTTGGTGGCGGAAACCGGCGCTGTCGTGGTCTGCACAAACGAAGGCAATGCCGATCTCTCGGCCAATCTGCCGAAGGTTCATATCGTATCGGCCGGGATCGAGAAGCTTATTCCGCGCCAGGCTGATCTGGGCGTCTTCATCCGCCTGCTGTCGCGTAGCGCCCTCGGCTCTCCCATCACGCAATATACGTCCCATTTCCGCGGCCCGCGCGCGGGGGCCGAGATGCATATCATCCTCGTCGATAACGGCCGCAGCCAGCGTCTGGGCGAGGAGGATTTCTGGCCGTCCCTCAAATGCATCCGCTGCGGCGCCTGCATGAATACCTGCCCGGTCTATCGTCGCTCGGGCGGGCTCAGCTACGGCGCCGTCTATTCCGGGCCGATTGGCGCCATCATCAACCCCTCCTACGATCCGGTGCGCTACGCGACCCTGCCCTTTGCCTCTACGCTGAACGGCAGCTGCACGAATGTTTGCCCGGTCAAGATCAACATTCACGATCAGCTCTATAAGTGGCGTCGAATCATCTCCGACCGCGGACTTCTTCCGGCGAAGAAGACCCTGTCCCTCCGCATCGCGGGGTATGTCCTCGCCTCCCCTACCCTCTATCGGTGGGCGACCGCGGCGGCGCGCACGGCCGTGCGCCACCTGCCCCGTCCGCTGCTTTATAGCCGGCTCAATTCCTGGGGCCGTGACCGCGAAGTACCGGAGGCGCCGAAAGAAAGTTTTGCGGCTTGGGCTGCCCGCAACAGGCCGGCCAAGCCGGGGGGACAGCGCCCATGAGCGCGCGGGCGGATATGCTGGCGCGGCTGCGCACCCGCCTGCCCCAGGGCGATTTTCCTCTCCCCGACCTGCCGCGTTTTCCCGGCGTCGAAGGCGATCTCCTGGCCGCCTTCAAAACCAGTCTCGCCGCCATGGGTGGGCAATGGGTGATGCCGCCTGAGGGCGAGCCGCTGTCGACTGTCATCCGTGCCCGGGCCGGCGCGGGCCGGCTGGTGCGGGTTTCGACCGATGAACTGCCGGACTTCGAGCGCACGGATGCGGTCGCGACCCCCGGCGCGCTGGAAGATGTCGATATCGGCGTTGTCCGCGCCCGCTTCGGTGTGGCGGAGACCGGGTCGGTTTTCCTCAGCGACCGCGAACTGCGCGTCAATACCATCGCTTACCTGGCGCAACATCTGATTGTGCTGCTTGACCCTGCCGCCATCATTTCCGGCATCGCCGACGCCTATCTCCGGGATGATTTCACCTCGGCCAATTACGTCTCGCTCATGACCGGCCCCTCGGCCACGGCCGATATCGAGGGCGTGCTGATCCGCGGCGCCCAGGGCGTGCGGAGCCTTACCGTTGTTTTTGCAAAGCAGGTGGCGTAGCCCTCCGGCAGCAAGGAAATTGGCGCCATGGCCGTCATGCGGATCGTCGCGAATCTCGCAGCACCCGACACCGAGGGCGCCAAAGCCTTCTACGGCGATATCCTCGGCATGGACATCGCCATGGATCTCGGCTGGATCGTCACCTTCAAAACTGATGCCGCCACAACGCCGCAGGTGAGCGTCGCGACCGAAGGCGGCAGCGGCACGCCGGTGCCCGATCTTTCAATCGAGGTCGATGACCTCGACGATGTTTTCGACCGAATGGTGCGGGCCGGAATTCCGATTGCCTACGGTCCGCAATCGGAGCCCTGGGGCGTTCGCCGCTTCCATGTTCGCGATCCCTTCGGCCGCCTGCTGAATATCCTCAGTCACAGCTGAGGCCTAATTGGCCCCCAAGGCGTGAGACCGGTCTGAGTTACGGTTCAGATAAATCGCTTAGACCCGCAGGCGTCTGCGCCTGAGCATCGTGACCAGGGCCGTCAGCGCGGCCGGCATCTGCCGGCGCGACGGATAATAGAGGAAATACCCGGGAAACGGCGCCGACCAATCCTCCAGCAGTCGGACCAGATGGCCGGCCGCGATGGCGGGGAGCGCTGCCCCCTCGATGACATAGGCGATCCCGAGCCCGTCCATTGCCGCGTCCAGCATCACCAACGGTTCGTTGAAGGTCAGCGGCCCCGAAACCTTGATCGCCAAGGCTCTGCCGTCGCGCTCGAACTCCCACTCCAGTGGCTGGCCCGTGGTCGTCATGCGGGCATTGATGCAGGCGTGGCGCATCAGTTCCTGCGGCGATTCTGGCACGCCATGCAGGGCCAAATAGGCAGGCGACGCGACGACCGCCATCCGCAACTCGGTGCTGACGCTGACGGCAATCATGTCCTGTTCCAGCTTCTCCCCGATCCGGATGCCAGCATCGAGGCGCTCAGCGATGATGTCTCGCAACTGGTAATCGACCAGAACTTCCACGCCGGCCTTGGGATGGCTCGCCAGGAATTCTGGCAGAACGGGACGGATCACCGTCTCGTAGCCATGTCGGGTCGCGGTGATGCGTACCGTGCCGGCAACCGCCCCGCGCTCCTGACACAGCCGATCCAAAGCACCGTCAATCTCCGCCAGCGCCGGCTCCAGAGTTTGAAGCAATTGCGCGCCCGCCTCGGTCAGGGAGACGCTGCGGCTATTCCGCTGCAGCAATCGGATGCCGAGCCGCGTTTCCAATCCGCTGACCTTGTGGCTGAGCGCGGAGGTGGAAAGGCGCAACTCCGCGGCCGCGCGGGTGAAGCTGCGCAGCCGGGCGACGGCGGCAAAGGCGGCCAGATCGTTCAGCCCTGCAGGGTTTATCATCCCATTTTCCTCAACGGCTCATACGGATCATGCCATCTAATCACATGATCGGCCGGTCTCTATCCTCCTGTCTCCCAACGAATGGAGGGCGACATGTCTGGAGTGAAGAACAAGGTGGTGCTGGTGACCGGTGCCTCTAGCGGCATCGGCGAAAGCACGGGGCGGATTCTCGCCATGTCCGGCGCTCGTGTTGTGCTGGGTGCACGGCGATTGGACAGGCTGGAGACGCTCGCGGCCGAGATTACCGCGGCGGGTGGTACGGCCCGTTTCCGCGCGCTGGACGTGACAGATCGCGCCAATATGGAAGAGTTCGTGGCCTATGCGGTGGCAGAATTCGGCCGCGTCGATGTTATCGTCAACAATGCCGGCGTGATGCCGCTGTCACCGCTCTCTGCCCTGCTGGTCGACGAGTGGAACTGGATGATCGACGTGAATATCCGCGGCGTTCTGCATGGCATCGCCGCCGTGCTGCCGCGGATGGAAGCGCAGGGCTCGGGCCAGATCATCAACGTCTCCTCCGTCGGGGGCTTGGTGGTGCAGCCGACAGGTGCCGTCTACTCGGCAACCAAATTCGCCGTGCGCGCGATTTCGGAGGGGCTGCGCAAGGAGAACGGCACCATCCGCTGCACCTGCATCTATCCCGGCGTCGTGGAATCCGAACTCGCCGAGACCATCACCGATCCCGTCGCGCGCGACCGCATGATCGCCTATCGCAAGACGGCGATCGGGGCGGATGCGATAGGCCGGGCGGTGCTCTACGCCATCGAGCAGCCGGCCGATGTGGACGTGAATGAAATCGTCGTCCGCCCGACAGCCACGCAGGTCTGACGGCGCAGACGGCGGGCACAAAAAAACCGGCGGGGTTGCCCCGCCGGCTTTCTCGTCAGGCCTGGAAAAGAGGGCTTACGCGCTTTTCGCCATGATCTCGTCCGCCACGTTGCGGGGAACCGGATCGTAGTGATGGAACTGCATGGTGAAGGACGCGCGGCCCTTCGTCATGCTGCGCAGGTGCGAGATGTAGCCGAACATTTCCTTCAGCGGGACATGCGCGCGCACGATCACGGTCGAGCCCGAGCTTTCCTGGTTCTGGATCATGCCGCGGCGACGGTTGAGATCGCCCACCACGTCACCGACATGGTCGTTCGGGGTGGTCACCTCGACGTCCATGATGGGTTCGAGGATGATCGGGCCGGCCTTCTTCATGCCCTCGCGGAAGCACGCCTTGCCCGCGATTTCGAAGGCGAGCGCCGACGAATCGACGTCATGGTACTTGCCGTCGACCAGCGTGTATTTGAAGTCGACCGTCGGGAAGCCGGCGAGCACGCCGGTCTCGGCCTGAACCTTGATGCCCTTTTCGACGGCCGGGATGTATTCCTTCGGAACCGTGCCACCGACGACCTTGTTCTCGAAGACGATACCCTCGTTCCGCTCCAGCGGCGTGAAGACGATCTTCACTTCCGCGTACTGGCCCGAACCGCCCGACTGCTTCTTGTGGGTATAGGTCTCGGTATGCTCGCGGGAGATGGTCTCGCGATAGGCCACCTGCGGCGCGCCGATATTGGCGTCCACACCATATTCGCGGCGCAGACGGTCGATGATGATTTCCAGATGCAGCTCGCCCATGCCGGACAGAATGGTCTGGCCGGTTTCCTGGTCGGTCTTGAGGCGCAGCGAGGGATCTTCGCCGGCCAGCTTCTGCAGGCCGATCGTCATCTTCTCGACGCCTTCCTTGGTCTTCGGCTCGACGGAAATGTCGATGACCGGGACCGGGAAGGCCATACGCTCGAGAACCACCTGGTCCTCCTGCGCGGCGAGCGTGTCACCGGTGCCGGTATCCTTCAGGCCGACGAAGGCCGCGATATCGCCGGCATGCACTTCCTTGATTTCCGCGCGCTTGTCCGCGTGCATCTGGAACATGCGGCCGATACGCTCGCGATGGCCCTTAGTGGTGTTCATCACGGTATCGCCCGACTTCAGCGTGCCGGAATAGACGCGCACGAAGGTCAGGGTGCCGTATTTGTCGTTGATGATCTTGAAGGCAAGGCCCGCGAAGGGAGACGCCGGATCCACGGGGATGATGCGGCGCTTCGCCACGTTCTCCGGGGTATCCTCTTCGCCTTCCTCACCCGCCACGCGGATGCCCTCGACGTCGTCCGGCGCCGGCAGATAGTCGAGCACGGCATCGAGCAGGGGCTGCACGCCCTTGTTCTTGAAGGCCGTGCCGCAAAGAACGGGGCGGAAGGCACCGCTGATGGCGCCCTGCTTGATGCAGCGCTTCAGGGTCTCGACCGAAACCTCGCCCTTTTCGAAATACTCTTCCATGGCGGCCGTATCGACCGACAGCGCCGTGTCGAGCAGCTGCTCGCGATATTCGGCGGCCTTTTCGGCCAGATCGGCCGGGATCGGCTCGTCATGGAATTTCGCGCCGAGCTCGCCGCCTTCCCAGACGATGGCCTTCATCTCGACGAGGTCGACGACGCCGACGAAATTCTCCTCAATGCCGATCGGCAGCTGCAGCGGCAGCGCGACGATATCGAGCTTCTCCTTCAGCGTGTCGAAGGCGCGGTAGAAGTCCGCACCCGTGCGATCGAGCTTGTTGATGAAGATGATGCGCGGGACGTTGTAGCGGTCCGCGAGGCGCCAATTGGTCTCGGACTGGGGCTGCACGCCCGCCACGCCCTCGATGATGAAGACGGCGCCGTCAAGCACGCGCAGAGAGCGGTTCACCTCGATGTTGAAGTCGATATGGCCGGGCGTGTCGATGATATTGATGCGGTGGTCTTTCCACTCGCAGGTCACCGCCGCGGAGGTGATGGTGATGCCGCGCTCACGCTCCTGGTCCATGTAATCGGTGGTCGTGTTGCCGTCATGGACCTCGCCGATCTTATGCGAGACGCCGGTGTAGTACAGAATCCGCTCGGTCGTGGTCGTCTTACCGGCATCGATATGCGCGGTGATGCCGATATTCCGGATCAAACCAAGCGGCGAGGTGCTGGTCACGATTTGCCTCCATGCAGAAAAAGCGCGGCCGGGGGGGCGGCCCCGCGCGCTCGGTCACGTCCCAGCCCATTGCCGGTGATTTACGTGGCCGTCTTTTGCTCCAGGGCCAGCCGAATAGCAAGCCGAACCGCGTTGCGGCTGGCGAAAGGCAGCTTGGCCGCTAGAATGGAGACCGGTGATAGAGAAGGTTCCCGGATGGAACAAGGCTTGAGAGTGGCGGCGGCGGTCAGCGAGGCCCGGCAGTGGGACCGCCTGATGGAATTGGCGAAAATCGGCGCCATTCCGGGTGATGGGGTCAACCGCCAGGCACTGACGGCGCTCGACCGCGCGGCACGGCGCCTGGCAATCGGCTGGGCGGAGGCTGCGGGCGCCACCGTGACCGTGGATGAAGCCGCCAATCTCTGGTTCCGGCTCGAGGGGCGTGACCCGTCTGCCGCGCCGGTCATCACCGGCAGCCATATGGACAGCCAGCCCGCCGGCGGCCGATTCGACGGTATCTACGGCGTCGTCGCCGGTCTCGAGGTGTTGAGCGCGCTCCGCGACAGCGGCGTCACGCTGGAACGGCCGCTGGAGGTGGTGGCCTGGACCAATGAGGAAGGTAGCCGTTTCTCTCCCGGCTGCATGGGCAGCATGGCCTGGGCCGGGACTAAGCCGGTCTCCGCCTTCGCCGAGATCGCCGATGCTGAGGGCGTGACCTTCGGCGCGGCGCTGGCCGAGCACCTGCAGGCCGAAGCCGACCTGCCCCGTCGCCCGCTGGGCGGAAAAGCCCATGCCTATATAGAGGCGCATATCGAGCAGGGGCCGACGCTTGAATCCGAAGGGCTGGCGATCGGCATCGTGACGGGAATCCAGGGAAGTCGCTGGTTCACTGTGACCATCACCGGCGCCTCCGCCCATGCCGGGACGACGCCGGTTTCACTCCGGCGCGACGCATTGCAGGCGGCGATGCGCGCCATCGCCGCCTTGAATGCTCTGACCGCCGATCCCACCGACGTGCTGCGTTTCACGGTCGGCAGTTTTCTGGCCGAACCCGGCTCCTCCAACAGCGTCGCTGGGCGGGTCCGCTTCACAATCGACCTGCGCCACCCGGACGATGCGCTGCTGATGGAAAAGGGCAATGCGATCACCGCGTTGGTGCAGGAAGCGGCCTATCCTTGCACGGCCGAAATCGAGGAACGCTTCACGGCCGCCCCCCTCTCCTTCGACACCGGGATTCTGGATGGGATCGAACAGGCGACCCAGGCGCTCGGCCTCTCTTCCCTGCGCATGCCTTCTGGGGCCTTCCACGATGCCCAGTTGGTGGCCCGAGCGGTGCCCAGTGCCATGATCTTCGTGCCAAGCCGGGACGGGATCAGCCACAATCCGGCCGAGTTCACCTCCTCATCCCAGCTAGCGGCTGGAACGCGGGCGCTGGCGGCGGCCTTGGTCCGACAGGCCGCATAGCGAGGCAAGTCATACCCCTTTTGGATGATAGACCGTGAATTTCCGGTGAACGGCGAGCGCTCAAGTGGTTTTTTATACTCCGAGTTAATGATTTCGGGTTAGAAGCGGCGTACGCCTCAGGCGATTTTTCGCACCTGCGCGTTGAATTGGCAAAAGAGCTGATATTCGACTATAGCTGAGGCCGGACGGCCGCGCGCAAACGGGTGGACCCGGAGAAGGTTGGGCAGAAATGGACGCAGCAGACGGTCGTAAGTCTGAAGGGACGGGGCGGATCGACGAAGCCTCACTTGGGCGGGAACAGGGGCTTCATTCCTGGCTTGTCGGGGCTTTGGCGATCGCGCGCTACCACGGAATCGATCTCGACCCGACGACCTTCCGCCTCGACCCCGCGACCCCTGTGCCCTCCCCGGCCGTGCTGGTGGAATGGATTCGCGAGCAGGGCATGTGGGCCAAGGCCGTTCGGCTGAAGTGGCAGCAGCTTTTGCGTTTGGAGACCACCGGCCCCGTCCTCCTGCTCATGAAGGACGGCGGCGCCGTGCTGATGGTGGAGGCGGATGCCGCCCGCAACGTCATTTTCGTCAAGGAACCGACGATTTCCGGCGGCGGTGTGACAGTTCCGGTGGACGAACTGCGTCTGTCCCAGGTCTGGGACGGGGAAGTGGTGCTGATCCGCTCCCAGCGCAGCGACGAAGAACAGGATATTTCCCTGAGCTTCGGCTTCCTTTCGAAACTCGTTCTCCAGGAGCGCGGGATCTTACGGTCGGTCGCCTTCGCCTCGCTCATCATCACCTTCCTGACGATCGTTCCGATTTTGATCGTCTTCTCCGCGATCCAACGGGTCCTCGAATACGGCAGCATGAGCACCCTGCTGCTGGTGACGATCATCCTCGTCGTCGCCGTCGTGCTCGACGCGATCCTGACCCACGCCCGCGGCAACCTCCTGCAGGTGGTTTCGACGCGGGTGGATGCGAAAATTCAGCTTTTCGTCTTCAAGCGGCTGCTGTCCCTGCCCCTCGATTATTTCGAGCGGACGCAGTCCGGCGTCATCGGCCAGGCGATCGGCAAGGTCTATCAGATCCGCGAATTCATCACCGGCCGTCTGCTCGAAACCTTCATCGACGCGACCATGCTGTTGATCCTGTTGCCGGTGATGTTCTTCATGTCGGCGACGCTCGCCTGGACGGTGGTAGCGGCCGCCGGCCTTATCATGCTGATCATCGCCTGCTTCCTGCGGCCGATCCGCATCCTGACCGGTAAGGTCTCGGCGGCAGAGTCGCGCAAATTTTCGGTCCTCGTCGAAAGCCTGCACGGCATCAAGACGGTCAAATCCCTTGCCCTCGAATCGGCGCGCTACAGCCAGTGGGACGAATATGTCGCCCAGGCCGGCGACCTCCGGCTGCAGGCGGGTCGCCTCGCCCTCTGGCCGACGACCCTGACCCTGCCACTGCAGCGCTATTGCCAATACGGCGTGATGCTGCTCGGCGGCTATATCGCGCTCACGAGCAAGAGCAACGCTGAGATCGGCTCCCTGATGGCCTTCTCGATGATTTCGATGCGCACCGCCGGTCCGCTCATTGGCTTCACCAAGCTGATGCAGGATTTCGAGGAAGTGCGGGCGACGATGGGCGAAGCCCAGGCGGTTCTGAACAACCCGCCGGAAGTGCGCGGCATCGACCGCGGCCTGCGCCCGGTTTTCGCTGGCGCCCTCGAATTCGACGGCGTGTCCTTCACCTATCAGGGGTCGCAGCGTCCGGCGCTGGACGATGTCAATTTCTCCGTGCCAGCCGGCACCATGCTCGGCCTCGTCGGCCGCAGCGGCTCCGGCAAATCGACCATCACCCGCCTGCTCCAGGGCATCAGCCGCGACTATTCAGGCTTCCTGAAGATCGACGGCGTCGAACTCCGCTCGATCAACCTGCGTCATCTGCGCCGCAACTTCGGCGTCGTGCTGCAGGAGAATTTCCTCTTTCGCGGCTCGATCCGCGACAACATCATCGGCGGTCGCGCGGGCCTCACCATGGAAGACGTGGTGCGGGCGGCGCGGCTGGCCGGCGCCGAGGAATTCATCGAGCGGATGCCGAACGGCTACGACACCTTCATCCAGGAAGGCTCCCCGAACCTTTCCGGCGGCCAGCGCCAGCGCATCGCGATTGCGCGCGCGCTGATCGTCGACCCGCGCCTCATGATCCTCGACGAGGCGACCTCCGCCCTCGACCCCGAGAGCGAGGCGCTGGTCAATGCCAATCTGAAGCGTATCGGTGCCGGACGCACGATGGTTATCGTCTCGCATCGCCTCGCTTCACTCGTCGACTGCACTGCGATCATCGTTATGGATAAGGGCACGGTTCTGGATGTCGGCACCCATGCCGAACTCGTGGAGCGTTGCTCGGTCTACCGGATGCTCTGGCTGCAGCAGAACCGCCACATGACGGAAAACCAGGGAAATACGCGCCATGGCTCGCCAACTCCTGTCCTCGCGCAAGGCGACTGATCCGCAGGGAGACGCGCTGGCGGTCCTGGAATTCCAGTCCCCGACCGGCGCGCTCATCGCGACCCCGGTGCCGCGTTCGGCCCGGAGCGTCACCCTGTGGGTCGGCGTCAGCGTGATCGCCTGTCTCGTCGCGGCCTCGGTCATCAAGATCGACAAGGTGGTGACGGGCCAGGGCAAGCTGGTTTCCTCCCAGCCGACGAATCTGATCCAGCCGCTCGATACCTCGATCGTGCGCAACATCTTCGTCCATGCCGGACAGATCGTGCACAAGGGCGATCTGCTGGCCGAACTCGACCCGACCTTCGCGGCAGCGAACCTGAAGTCCGATCAGGAACAGGTGGATAGCTATACGGCGCAGATCAACCGGCTGGAGGCGCAACTCGCCAACAAGCCCTATGTGCCACAGGTTGCCAATCCGCATACCGCCCTGCAGCTCGAAACCTATAACCAGCTGCAGGCTCAGTACGGTGCCGGCGTCGCCAATTATGACCAGCAGATCTCAAGCCTCGAGGCGCAACTCGGGCAGGCCGAGGCGGACATGCGGCAATATGCCGAGCGTCTGAAGCTCGCCAATAATGTCGAGACCATGCGCCAACAGCTGCAAAAGATGCAGGTTGGCAGCCGGCTCGATTCGCTTGCAGCAGCCGACAACCGACTGAGCATGGCCGGCAACCTCGCCGATGCCCAGGCCTCGGCCAAGAAAGCGCTCGGCGACATCGCCTCCACCGAAGCCCAGCGCGACACCTATATTCAGCAGTGGTATTCGAACCTCTCCCAGCAGCTGCAGCAGGCGCAAAACTATCTTGCCCCGGCCCAGCAGGCGCTGACCAAGGACGAGCGCATGCATCAGCTGGTCATGATCCATGCCCCGACCGATGGCATCGTCCTCAACCTCGGCCAGGCGTCCGTCGGTTCGGTGCTTCAGGCCGGGCAACAATTCATCAGCCTGACGCCGATGAATACGCCGCTCGAGGTGGAGGTTGATCTCAGCGGCAGCGATACGGGCTATGTCAATGTCGGCGACACGGTCGACGTGAAGCTCCAGACGCTGCCCTACATCATGTATGGTGACCTCAAGGGCGTGGTCGAATCCGTAAGCTCCGACTCGTTCGATCCGCAGCAGGTGCAAACCGGAACAGTCTCGGATGTCGCAGGAACCGCCCCCACCGGCCTCTTCTATCGCGCGCGCATCAAGATCACCGACAACCAACTGCACAACACGCCACAGGATTTTGCCCTGACCCCCGGCATGCCGGTTGACGCCGACGTCAAAGTCGGCAAGCGCACGATTATGGAATATATGATGAAGCGCGTCCTGCCTGCCTTCAGCAACGGGATGCGCGAACCGAACTGACGCGCACCGACCACACGCCGTGCCGCGCCTTCCTACGCGGCGCGGAGGCACCGGCTCCGGCAATTCCGGGCAAGAGAGCCGGCTGCTGTGACCGAATTGCGACCAAAAAGGACGATTGCCTTGGTTCTTGGCTGGCTGAATTTCGGAGGTGCTGCAGGGCTTCTGAAGAAGGGAGAAGCGGCACTCGAGGCCGGTGACCGCGAAGGCGGCTTCAAGCTTGTCGCGCGCGCCGCCCAGGCCAAGCTGCCCGCTGCCGAATATCGCGTCGGCCTCTGCTACATCCAGGGCCGTGGCGTCCCGCCGAGCCGCACGGAAGGCCGGCGCTGGCTTGAACTTGCTGCGACCCAGGGGCATGCCGAGGCGCAGACGGCCGTTGCGACCCTGCTGATCACCGGCCAGATCGAGGACCAGCCGCGGAAAGGTAAATCGGGCCTCTTTACAGACGCCATGCCGGCGCAGCCGGATTTCATTGCGGCCGAAGGCTGGGCGCGCCGCGCCAGCGAACAAGGGTCCGCCGAAGGCCAAGCCCTTCTCGGCTATATCCTGACGGCTGGACCTGAGGCGATCCGCAATCTCGACCAAGCCGAGAGCTGGTACCGCCGGGCGGCGGAAGGCGGCAGCCCGCAAGGGATGCTTGGCCTCGGCCTCGCCATTCTCCGGCGCGCAGGCAGCGATACGGCGAAGCAACCCGAAGGCATCGCGCAGATTATCGCCGCCGCGGAGCATGATCTGCCCATGGCGCAATATCTCCACGGCGTGCTGCTGGAACATGGCGTGGGCCTGACCCAGGACATGCCGCAGGCCGTGCGGCTCTACAAAAAGGCCGCGGAAACCGGATTGCGCTCGGCCATGGCCCGCTTCGGCCTCGCACTCCTGGAAGGGCGCGGTTGCAAGCCGGATCCCGTCACCGGAGAATCCTGGCTGCGCCGCGCCGCCCTCGCCGGCGATATCGAAGCCGCCGCCATGGTCGGCGATCTCTATGCCAAGGGCGGCTCCCTGCCACCCAACTTCGCCGAAGCCGCGGTTTGGTTCGAGCGCGCCGCTACGGGCGGCCATACAATGGCGGCACGCGCCCTCGGCATGCTCTATCTCACCGGCGCCGGCGTCGCCCGCAATGCCGACGAGGCGGCCGTGTGGTTCGAACGGGCTGCCGCCGCGGGCAATACCGCGTCACAGGTCGATCTCGCCAATCTCGTGCTTCAGGGCAATGTCCGCGAAGGCGATCCGGACCGCATGCGGTCCTGGTTCGAACAGGCGGCGGAAAGCGGCGACCTCATCGCCGCCTTCAATTTCAGCGTCTGCCTCGCCCGCGGCTTCGGCGTGGAACGCGACCCGGAACGTGCGGCCTTCTGGATGCACCGGGCGGCCGACGGCATCGTCAATGCGCAATACCATTACGGCCGTATGCTCCTCGAAGGCACCGGCGTCGCTGTCGATGCCGCGGCGGCCCGGATCTGGTTCGCCCGGGCGGGCGAGGCCGGGATGGTGGATGCCTTGGTGGCTCTCGCCGAAATGATGGTGAACGGCCGCGGCGGCGAGCGCGACCATTACGAAGCCGCCCGTCTCTTCCAGAAGGCTGCCGAACTCGGCCATGGCGGCGCGATGTTCGGACTCGGCGCGCTTTACGGCGGCGGGCACGACCTGCCGATCGACCGGGCGCTTGCCTTGCGCTGGTTCCGCGATGCGGCCGAGCGCGGCCATCCCCAGGCCCAGCTCATGCTCGGCCGCTATCTCCGCCTCGGCCTCGCGAGCCCCGCCGACCCGGATCAGGCCCGGATCTGGCTGCAAAGAGCGATCGAGTCCGGCGTTCCCGAAGCCGCCGCAGAAATCGCCGCGATTGATGCCGAGCGGGGCCCGGTGCCCGGCACCGGTGCCGGCGTCGCCGGCAGCACCTCGCAGGGCACGGAGATGACCCGCGAAGCAGGTCCTCAGCTCATCCACAACTGAGCGATGCCTCCGCAGGAGCTACCCTCTGCCAAAGGCCCGACCGACTGGCTGCTCGGCCGCCGTGCCGCACCCGAGCGACCGGAGCCGCTGACGCTCGCGATCGATGCCTGGAAGCGAGCCCAGGTGGCATCCGAGGCAGGCGACTGGGCGGAGACGGAGTTCTGGGCGGAACGTGCGCTTCGCCTCGGTCCCAATGATACGCGGGTGCGCTTCCTGCTTGGCATGGCGCTGCTGCGCCAAGGTAAGCCACGTTGCTTCCGGGTCTTCCAGGAACTCTCCCTCCTGTCGGACACCTTGCCTGCTCATCGCGGTCTGATCTCGGCCGCTACCCTCTCCCAGCCTGTGGGCGAGATCGGCAGGCTCATCAGCAGCCTCCTTTCCCGCTTCGCCCGACCGACAGACCTGGAATTCGCCGGCCTCGCGCAGGAAGTTTCGGCCCGGCTCGGCCTCGCCGGATGGTGCGCGGCGAATGACCGCGGGGAGGTCTCGGTCGCCTCGGCGGCGGCACCCCGTTTCCTGTTGGACGAAACGCCCATCCGCTGCCGGCGGGACGAGGCAGGCCTTTACCGCCTGCCCACCGCTTGGCGGGTGGCGCGGCACCTTTCGGTCATGGTCGGGGACCGGCATCTGCTCGGCAGCCCGGTCGACCTCGCCCGCCACCGGCTGGTGGAAGGCTTCGTCTCGGCCGACGGCGCCGGTCTTGCGGGATGGGCCTGGCATCCGGCCAATCCGGATGCCCCTGTCACGCTGCGGGTCGAAACCGCCGAGGGTCGGCGCCTCACGGCCCCCGTGCGAACGACAGGACCCGCCCAGTATCCGGATCGGGACGGGCTGACCGCGCCGCAGACCTTCCGAATAGACGAAGCGGCACTCGCAGAATGCGACGGCCTTGTGCATCTGCGCGACGCATCGGGCCGGGATCTCGCCGGCAGCCCGATCGTGCCCGACCAATGGGGCCGGTCCGCGCGCAGCATGGTGGCACGAGCAGCAGGCGGACGGCTCGCCCTTCCGCCCCATGCCCTGCTGCCGTTCTGGGCGGATACGCCGTCGCCACCCCGCGCCGCCCCGCTCCGCCCGGCCCGCAAACCACAGGGCCTCGCCGTCATCCTGCCGGTTTATCGCGGGCGCGAGATGACGCTGCTCTGCCTCAGCCGCGTTCTTGCCTCCGTTCCCCGCGACACCCGGATCATCGTGGTGGATGACGCGTCCCCCGAACCCGAACTCTCCACCGCACTCGACGACCTGGCCCTGGCAAGGCAGATCGTGCTGATCCGCAATCCGCGCAATCTCGGCTTCCCCGGCAGCGTCAACCGCGGCATGACCGCCGCCGGCGACCGGGACGTGGTGCTGCTCAACAGCGACGCCCTGGTGCCTCCCGGCTGGCTTGAGCGATTGCAGGACGCGGCCCTCTCCGCGCCCGACATCGGCACCGTCGCCCCGCTTTCCAACGACGCCACGATCCTGAGCTACCCGCGTGTCGACGACCTGCAGCCCCCGCCGCCCGGGAGCGAGATTGACCGGATCGACGCCCTTGCCTGGAAGTCCAATGGAGCCGCCGTCCTCGACATCCCGACCAGCGTTGGCTTCTGCATGTATATCCGCGCCGCCTGCCGCGCCGAGACCGGCCTTTTCCGGGAGGACGTCTTCGCCCAGGGCTATGGCGAGGAGAACGATTTCTGCATGCGCGCCCGGCATCTCGGCTGGCGCCATGTCGCCGCCCCCGGGGTGTTCGTCGCCCATATCGGCGGCCAGTCCTTCGGCGCCGCGCGCGCCCATCTGCTGCGGCGCAACCAGACGATCCTCGAGCGATTGCACCCTGGCTACGGCGCGCTGATCGCGGAGCATATCGCAGCGGACCCCCTGGCCGAGGTGCGCCGGCGGCTCGACCGTGCGCGCTGGCAATCGGCGCGCCGCCGGGGCGTGGCGCGCGCCTCGGCCCTTCTCATCACCCATGCCGAAGGGGGCGGGGTGGAACGGCAGGTGCGCAAGCGCGCCCAGGCGCTCGCTGGCCAAGGCCTCACCCCCATCATTCTCCGGCCGACCGAGGACGGCGGCTGCCAAGTCGCGTGCGGCGTGGAGCAGGGAGATCTCTGGCGGGACGATTTCCCCAACCTTACCTTCCGCATGCCGGAAGAGCTGAAGGCGCTAGCTGCCTTCCTGCGCCCGGAAAAGCCACAGCATGTCGAATTGCATCACAGGCTGGGCCATTCCCACACGTTGCTCGACCTCGCTCCCCTCCTCGGCATCCCTATGGACGTCGTCGTCCACGATTATGCGGCGATCTGCCCGCGCGTCACCCTGGTTACGGTGACGGGGCGTTATTGCGGCGAGCCCGATGCCGAGCAATGCATGGCCTGCGTCGCCGATCTCGGCAGCCGGCTGCGGGAGGAGATCACCGTACCCGCCTTGCGCGCACGCACCGCGGCCGACCTCGCAGCGGCGCGCAGCGTGACCTTCCCCTCAGCGGAGGTCGAGACCCGCTTCCGCCGCTACGCCCCGCAATTCGCCAGCCGCATTACGCCCTGGGACGAGGATCCGACACGGTTGCCGCGCCGGGCCCGCCGGTCCCCACGCGAGTCGGGCGGGCAGGTCCGCGTCGCCGTCATCGGCGCCATCGGCACGGAGAAGGGCTACGACGTCATCCTCGACTGCGCCCGAGACGCGGCACGACGGGCGCTTCCTCTCGAATTCGTCATCATCGGCTATACGCATGACGACGTGCGCCTGATCGACACGGGGCGCGTACGCATCACCTATCGTTTCGCTCCCGAGGAGGCGATCGCGGAGATCGCGGCACAGGAAGCGGATTTCGCCTTCATCCCATCGATCTGGCCGGAAACCTGGTGTTTCGCCCTCAGTGACGCCTGGGGCGCCGGGCTGCGCACCGCGGTCTTCGATATTGGAACGCAAGCGGAACGTGTTCGCCGCACCGGGCATGGGTGGGTCCTTCCCCTTGCATTGCCTACGGCGGGTATCAACAACGCGCTGATTTCTATGGTGCAGACCGCAAATTAACACGCTTCCGCGTATTGCGGACCGGTCCTGGCCGTTGCACAAATCTGGCGAGTGCGGCGCGTTGCAGCACCACGCGCCGAGCGGCGCGACTTTGGCCCAGCCTATCGAGTGAAGAGGATCGCATGTCCCAGTCGGAACGGCAGGCTTCGGCCCGCCCTCAGGAAAATCGGGTGCAGGAGCTGCGGGCGTCCGCGCATCTGATGACCCTCGAGACCGGCATCTTCTGCCTGGTCAACGGTTCCGGCAAAGGTGCGGACGGCCAGATTACAGGCGTGCGTGTCTCCGCGACCGATCCGGCCGACAGCAACGTGGCGATCGCGACCTTCCGGCCCGACGGCTGGCTGACCGGCGCCGGGGATTCCGCGCTGATCCGGGTTCTGCAGGGGCCAACGCAAATCCTGATCACGATCTATCAGCCGACCGGCAGCCAGGAAGGCCCTCCCAAGCTGCGGGTGCTGCGCCTTTCGGAAGCCGGCCCCGCCGAGGCCGGTGCTGCCTCCCCCGCGGCCGCCGCCACCCGTCCACCGGTCATGATCCTCAATGAGAAGCATGACGTCATTGCCCACATCCAGAGCACGGGCGACGTCGGCCGGCATTTCGGCGAATGGGTGGGCGAGCCGGGCAATCAGCGCGCCATCGAAGGCTTCAGCCTTGCGACGCCCGAAGGGCTCACGGCCGCGGACCTCACCTATCAGGCGGTGCTCGGCCGCGGTTGGCTCTCCCCCTGGGTCGAGGCCGGCCAGTTCTGCGGCAGCCGCGGCATGGCCCTGCCCATCCTCGGTTTCAAGCTCAAACTGAGCGAGGCCGCCGCCCGGCGCTTCGACCTGCAGATCGCTGCATCCTTCGTGGATGGCACAAGGCTCGAGGGGCTGGGCACGGAGGATAGTTGCGAAGCACCCTCGCTCGCGCCGCTCGAAGCCCTGCAGATCACGCTGACCGCCAAGGGTGGAGCCAAGCAGAAACCGGCCGCCGCCAAGCCAGCGGCGGCGAAGCCGGAGACCCCGAAGGCCACGGCCAAGCCGGCGGCCAAGATCGCCCCCAAGGCTGCCGCGCGGCCGAAGCCCAAGACTCGCTGAAGGAAGGCGCCTGGCGGAGTATCGCTCCGCCGGCGCTCCTTGCGAAATGAAGTCCAGGAGAGAAGCGATCCTGCGACGGCGGCGGCACGCTCTCTCTGTATAGGATACGCGTCGTTGCGCTTTCTCTTCGTCCACCAGAATTTTCCGGGACAGTATCTGCATATCGTCAGCTATTTGACGAAGCGCCAGCACGATGTCGCCTTCCTGTCCGAGCCGAATACCAACTTCATGGCGAACGTCCGCAAGATTTCATACGTTTCGCCACGCGCCTCGGACGTTCGCATCCACGAGCATGCGCGGGAATTCGAAGTGGCCGTGCGCCGGGCCGAGGCCGCGGCCAACGCCGCCCGCCAGATCAAGGCACTCGGCTTTCAGCCCGATATCATCATCGGGCATCACGGCTGGGGTGAACTCCTCAATCTGCAGGACGTCTTCCCCGGCGTGCCGATCCTTGGCTATTTCGAGTTCTTCTACAGTCTCGTGGGCCAGGACGTGCATTTCGACCCGGAATTCCCGCTGGACCAAAAGCGCCTGCCGATGGTGCGGTCAAAGAACGCGGTCAATCTCCTCGCCCTCAACATGACGGAGACCTTCGGGCAGACGCCGACCAGCTGGCAGCTCAGCACCTATCCCGCCTGGGCCCATCCGCGTATTCACCTTCTCCCCGAGGGAGTTGATCTTGCAACTTGCAGCCCGGCTGCCCCGCGCGCGAGCAGACGCCTGACCCTGCCCGACGGTTTCAGGATCGAGCCGCGCCATAAACTCGTCACCTACATGGCGCGGAATCTGGAGCCCTATCGCGGCTTCCACATCATGCTGCGGGCGCTGCCGGCTCTGCTCGCGGCGCGGCCGGATTTGCATGTCACCATTGTTGGAGACGACAAGCCCGGCTATGGGGCGCTGCCGGAGGACGGCTCGACCTGGAAGGAGACCTTCTTGAAGGAGATGGAAGGCAAGTTCGACCGCGAGCGCGTCCATTTCCTGGGCCAAGTGCCCTACGAGACCCATATCGCGCTGCTCCGCCGCTCGGATGCGCATGTCTATTTCACCTACCCCTTCGTCGCCTCGTGGTCGCTACGCGAGGCAATGGCGATCGGTTGCGCCATCATCGGCAGCGACACGCAGCCGGTGCGCGAATTCATCACCCATGAGGAGACCGGGCTGCTGGCGCCCTTTCTTGAGCCCGGCCGGCTCGCAGACAGCATTCTCCGCCTGATCGAGGAGCCGAAGCTCGCCCAAAAGCTTCGTGTCGGCGCCCGCGCCTATGCCGAAGCGCATCTCGATCGCGAGGCCTATCTCGACGCCTATGCAACCCTCATCGAGACGTTGACGGGGCAGAGCCTGGCCCCCGAACGGGAACCCGAATCGAGGCCGGCGAAGCGCCGCCTCAAGACCTGACATCGGTCAGGCACGGCGCGCAGGCCCGCTCAGCCAAAGAACGCGCCCCGCGAGCAGAAAGGCCGCAAGGGTGAGACCGCCCATCAGCCCGACCCAGACGCCGACGACACCGAGCCCCAACGCGAAAGCAAGTATGCCGCCCCCCGGCACGCCGACCAGCCAATAGGCAAGCATCGCGAGCAGCATGGGCATGCGCGTGTCTTCCTGCCCGCGCAGCGCGCCCATGGCGACGACTTGTGTGCCGTCCATGAACTGGAAGACGGCCGCCAGGTGCAGCAGCGTGATTGCCAGGGCCTGCACAGCCGGCACCTGGGTGAAGAGGGAAGCGATCGGCCCCGCCGCCATCAGCATCAGGCTGCAGCTGATGCTCTGGCTCACCGCCATCAAAGCGAAGCCCGCGAGCCCGGCGAGCCGCACACCCTCCCAGTCGCCGCCGCCGACGGCACGGCCGACCCGCACGGTAACGGCCAGAGAAAGGCCGAGCGGCGTCATGAAGAAGACCGCCGTCGTCATCAGTGCCACCTGGTGACCGGCAACCGCGACCGCGCCGAAATGCCCGGCCATAAGGGTCGCGACCGAAAACATGCAGACCTCGAGCACCGTCGTGATCGCGATCGGAGTGCCGACTCGGATGAAGCGGCGAAGCACCGCGGGATCGGGCCGGATCGCGCTCCGGCTCCAGACCACCATCGGATAACGGCCCGACAGGGTGATCCAGCCGAGATAGGCGAGCGCTTCCAGCCACAGGACGAGGGCGAGGGCAATACCGCCGCCCGCGGCGCCGAAGCCGCCGATATGCCCCAGTTCCGGCACAACGGCGCCCGGCATGAGGACCAGCGCGGCCGGCACGAGCACGAGGAGGCCGATCGCACCCACCACCATCGTCGGCCGGGTCATGGATAGCCCCTCCGAAAGGCCGCGGCAGGAGGCAAGAACACCCAGCGCCGGGATGGACCAGGCCGACGCATGGAGGAAGCGCCTGATTCCGGGGAGTGCCTCGGGTGGCAGACCCATTCCCCCCGCGATAACCGGGCCGGCGATGGCAAGGATAAGGCCACCCAATGACCCGGCGCCGAGACCGAGGAGGATCGCCTGGGCGAGAAGATGCCCGGTTTCGTGCTGTCGCTCCGCCCCGTGGAGGGCTGAGACCGCTGGCTGGACGGACATCATGAGCCCGAGGACCGCCATGAAGATGACGATCCAGAAGCTGCCGCCGAGGGCCACCGCCGCCATGGTGTCCGCCCCCATGTGGCCAGCGAAGAAGGACAGAATGACCTCCGTCCCGATGCCGAAGAGCTGGCCGAGCACCAGGGGGAGTGCCAGGGGAGCGAGGGTTTTCACCTCTCGCAGGAAGGGCCGCGCCGCTGCGGCGCGGAGGACGTTGGAAGACATGATCTGAAGCCTGTCGTTCAACCCAGCCGGAACACGGGCGACCGGGGCAAAGATGCGAAGAAGCGTGTGACGAAGCCGCGCACCATTCGGCGCTTCGTGCTTGCTGTCGGCGGCCGCGGCCTTAGTGACCCGGCAGGCCCGACATCGTGCTTCGCGTGGCCCAGGCAGGCGGCAGAGGATGGTCGTGCATCATACGGTTAAACATCGACCCTCCTTGCGCGTGCCGGTTGAACAATTTCGGTCATAGCCCGAGCCCGAAACGACTGCAAATCCGGCGATCACCTCACGCCCGCGCGATTTGGGCGCCGGGGCAGATCGGGCTAAGGCTTCGCGCTCTCTGCCGACCTCCCGAAAGGAGACGCCGATGCCGCGCCTGCGCCATTCCCTGCCCGCCGCCAGCCTTCTGCTCGCGGGCCTCGCCCTGTCGCATCCCGCGCGGGCCGATGCGCCTGGGCCTCAGGGCCTGGTCGGCGCCTGGGGCGATGACAGCAGTTGCTCCGCCGATGTCGCGGTCTTCCGCGCGGACGGCACGGTGGTGCCGGCAGGCGCCGCGCCGGATGCCCCGATCACGACCTATGCCGTGAGCGGCAATACCATCACCTTCACGCAAGGGCAGAAAACCGCGGCATTCGCCTTCGGCATGACGGGCCAGGCGGTCGCCTGGTCGAACGGCAGCACCATGGTGATGAAGGAACGCTGCGCCGACCAGACATCCTTCGCCGCTGAAATGAAGACCACCGCTGGCGCCGCGCCCGCGGCGGCAGCGGCGGTTGCGACAGCCCCCGTGCCGCTCTTCGATCAGGTGAAGGCGCTGGCGGCGCGACCCGTGATCTATAACGGCGTCGCCATCAAGATTCTCAGCGTGGAGGCCCGTCCCGAGGCTGGTACGGAAAAGGCAGCGCCGACGCATGGCGCCATCACCGCCATCCCTGATCCGGAGGCGGCGGGGCCGGATGCGAAACTGCTCTATCACGTCTTCCCGACCGAAGCGGCGGCCGCCGATTACGTCTCCCTTTCTCAGGACCACCACGGCAGTTTCGTCTCTGCTAGGCACGGCCCCGGCTTTTTCTCGACCGTCTCGGCCAAGGATGACGGCCCGGCCGGCGGCCAGGCCGCGCCCCTGACCATCGACTGCCTGCGCGTCCACCCGCGCGGCAAGCAAAGTGTGACCATTTCCTGCTTCGCGCATATGCCGGGCACGCCACTGGTCGCCGGTGGGGAGCAGAGTTTTCCGCTGCCCCAGAAAGCCGACAGGCGGGACATGGGACCGAAGGAGGATCTGACGGAGGTGCTGGACCTGACCGGCATCGCCATCGGCCAGCTGCGCAGCCTGCCGGCGACGGCGGCCAAACCCTGAGGGTGCGGCCACGAGTTCTGGATCGCCGAGGCCTATCGGTCTATATAAGGGGTATATGCCACTAATGTCGAAGGCATGTTCGGTGTTCAACGGGATCGTCGCCTGACGTCCGGGGATTCCGGCGCACTCGAGTCCCACCGCCTCACTCACCCTTCAATGCCAGGTTGCCATGACCCGCTCCGATCTCGCCGCTCGCACCGTCAGTTCGGCGCGGCACAGGACGCAATGCTGGGAAGCCGGACCGATTGACGGCCCGCTGATGATCTTTCTCCACGGCTGGCCGGGAAACGGCCTGCTGTGGCACGCGCAGGTTGAAGCCTTTGCCTCCCTGGGCTGGCATTGCGTGGCGCCCGACATGCGGGGCTATGCCGGCTCATCGGCGCCGACCACCGTGGATGGTTACGCCATACAGGAAATCGTCGGCGACATGGTGGAGTTGCACGAGCATCTGGGAGCGTATCCGGCCGTTTGGGTGGGCCATGATTTGGGAAGCCCTGTGGCAGCGGCCCTTGCCGCCCATCATGCCGCCCGGGCGGGCGATCTCAACGGCCTGCTCGATGCGCTCGGCGTTCCAGAGGCCATCCTCGTCGGCCATGACTGGGGTGCAACCCACACAACCGAGCTTTTTTGTCTGGGGGCAGGCTGATGGGTTGAAGGAACTCTATCCAATGACCCTGGAGCAGATGCGGCACGGCCTTCCTGCCCTCGTGGGAGGACTGGAACTCGACGGCATCGGCCATTGGGTGCAGCACGAAGCGGCTGATCTGGTGAGTGTTGCGCTTGTGAAATTTCTTCGCACCGTCAAGCCGGTTTGAGGTCGGGCGCGGATTGTTCCACGAGAGGGCCGGAGTTTGAGACGGAGTCTGATTCACGGTTGGGCTGTGCGCACCCGACATTCAGGCAGACAGATCGGACCCTAACCGTTCCGTCGCCGCCTCGGTCGCCTGCCGACGGCCGACCGCGCCGGCGATGGATTGAGAGCTTCGCCAAAATCCTCAGCCGCGATGACGGCGAGCACCTCCCGCAGCGCCTTCGCCTTGGCAACGCCGAACCGGCTTTCGAAGCGATCCTGCGCCACTTGCCATAGGCTGGCGGTCTCGCGCAGCTTGCCCTCTCCCTTCGCCGTCAACTTCGCCAGCCGGTTTCGTTTGTCGTCGGGATCGACATCGAGAACGACCAAGCCATCCCGCTC
>NZ_DATJJK010000239.1:0-7626 GCF_035492295.1 Acidisoma sp.
AGTTGCGGCCAAGAACAAGAGGGAGGACGGGCGGCAACGACCGCTCCATATGCTCATGCCGACACAGTTCCTGCCGCCTGATCCTGCCACCGTCACGGCCGCCACCCGCAGCCTCAAGCCGGCGATGACCCGGGACGAAAAGCGCCGCACCGCCATCCGCGGCGCCTTTTTCTCCGAATTCATCGACATGTTCGACATCTATCTGCCGACGGTCGTGCTCTCCCCGGTGCTCTTCTATTTCCGGCCGAGCCATGTGAGCCCGGGCACCGCCGCGATCCTGAGTTCCCTCGTCTTCATCACCACTCTGCTCGGGCGACCCTTTGGCGCCTTCTTCTTTGGCATGGTGGCGGACAATATTGGCCGCCGCAAAGCCTCGATCTATTCCGTCGCAGGCTTCGGCTTCATCACGCTGCTCATCGCCCTGCTGCCGGGCTATGGGAGCATCGGCATCGCCTCCTACTGGCTGCTCGTTCTGCTTCGCTTCCTGGATGGCGTCTGCCTCGGCGGCGGCTATACCGGGGCGCATCCGCTCGCCATCGAATATGCCGAGAAGGGCCAGCGAGGCTTTGTCGGCGGCCTCATCCTCGCGGCCTTTCCACTCGCCTATGTGGTGATCAACCTCGTCGCCATGGCGATGTTCGCGCTGTTTCCGCTCGCGGGTCCCGCCTCGCCCTATGTGCAATTCGGCTGGCGCATTCCCTTCGTCATCGGCGCGCTGCTCGCCGGGGTGTTAGCACTCTATTACGTCTACAAGGTTCCGGAATCCGAGATCTGGGCAGTGGAGACGGAGGGCGGACAGCGCAAGCTGCCGCTCTCCGATCTGCTCACGGGGGCGAGTGCCCGCAACCTGCTCCAGGTGCTGGTGATGATGACCGGCTTCTGGCTGACCCAGAACATGATCACCATCTTTATCCCGACCACGCTGCTGCTGCACTGGCTGCATTTGCCGAAATACGAACTGACGCTGACGCTGCTCATCTGCTACGCCGTGCTCTTCGCCAGCTACATCGCGGCCGGCGTGATCGCGCAACGGATTGGGCGGCGTCTGTTCTTCGTGATCCTCGGTCCGCTCATCGCGGTCGTGGGCGGCGGGATGATGTATGCCCTGGTCAGCGGCACGCCTCTCGGCCTCGGTGCTATCATCCTTCTGGTCTGCGTCATGTCGGTGCTCGTCACCGCGCCCTGGGGTGTCATCATCACCTATATCAACGAGCGTTTCGTGACGGACGTGCGCGCCACCGGCTTCGGCCTCGGCTTCAGCCTCTCGGTCGTCATTCCCTCCTTCTATGCGTTCTACATGAACTGGCTCGGCGCCATCATGCCCTTCAAGCTGACGGCCGTGGCGCTGCTTGTCATCGGCGGGCTGCTCGGCACGGTCGGCGCGCTGCTCGGTCCCGAGACACGCGACGTCGATTTCTGATTTTCTCCTCGCAAGGAAAGAACAAGAAGATGGCGCAAAGCGAGATCAGGCAGATACCCGGCCTCTACCGGCGGCGGGTGGGCGATGCAATCGTCACCACCATCAATGACGGCTTTCTCGACATTCCGCTCGGCATCTTGCGCGGCATTCCCGAGGCGCGCATGGCGGCCTGCATGACGGAGGGTTTTCAGGCGCCAGCACCTCGGTTGACCGTCAATACATTCATGATCGAGATGGGCGGCAAGCGCATCCTGGTTGATGCCGGAGGCGGCAGCATCACCATCTATTCGATGGGCCTGCTGCCGGAGAATCTTCGTGCCCTTGGTCTCGGCATGGAGGATTTCGATACGGTGCTGCTCACTCATATCCATCCCGACCACTCCAACGGATTGCTGAGCGATAGCGGGGCGCCGCTGTTCGGAGCGGCCGAGATCATTCTGCATGAGGATGACATCGCCTTCTGGGGCGATCCCGGGCTCCGGGACGGGCGTTCCGCCGCCGCCATGCCCTATCTCGATTCCGCCGATCTCTTCCTGAAGGCCTATCGGGGCCAGATTCGGCCGAGCGGCGGGGGCGAAGTGCTGCCTGGCATTACCTTGCTGCCGCTGCCGGGCCACACGCCCGGCCATAGCGGCTACCGGCTGGATTCGGCGGGCGAAAGCCTGATCATCTGGGGGGATACCGTGCATGTGCCGGAGATCCAGGTGCCCTTTCCGGCAGTTACCAACGAATACGACATCAATGAGCGTCTGGCAGCGGAAAGCCGCAACCGCATCTTCGGCATGGTGGCGCAGGAAGGTCTGCTGGTCGCCGGCATGCATTTGCATGTTCCGGCCTTCGCGCATCTCGTGACGCACGAAGGCGGCTATCGCCTGGTCCCGGAACCCTGGGCAGTCGCCCTGCGGGCATGAAAGGCCGAGGAGCGCGGCGCGCGCTCCTCGCTACTCCCGTCAGTCAGTCACTTCAACCCAGCTCTTGGAAGCCGCGTCGTAGCGAACGAGCGTCAGTTGCTCCGGCGTGATGGTGATGTGGTTTTGCGGTGTGAAACCCAGATCCCCGGTGATGCCCTTAAAACCTTGTGTCTGATTGAACTCTTTCTGCAGGGCAGCGGGCTTGGTCGAATTGGCGCGAGTGATGACCTGCGCCAGCATCATGATGCTGTCATAGCTCGTCTCCGCGAAAGGCGTCGCTTCTACGTTGTATTTGCTGTTGTAGGCCGAGCGGAAGGCCTGCATCTCAGCGCTCGGGTGCAGGTCCGAGGTCAGCACCGCGCTGATCGTGCCATCAGCATTCTGGCCGGCGAGCTTGGCATAGGTATCGTCGGCATTGGTCTCGTCATTGCCGTAGATCTGCGCTTTGAAGCCCAGCGAATGCACATCCTGCGCGAAGGCCGCCTGGTCCTGCGGCGTCAGCCAGACGACGACGCATTTGATACCCGCCGCCTGGATGGAATGGATCTGCGGCATCAGGCCGGTGGTCGCGCCGGTCGACCAGTTCTCGGTGATCGCCTCGTCGATCTTGATCGGCTTCTGCGCCTTGTCATAGACAAGCTTGATGCCGTAATTGCCACCTTCGCCGTAGGTCGTGGGGTCGTGCAGCACTGCCAGCCCATCTGGGCAATGAGCGATGGCATGGCCGGCGATCTTGGCGCCCCAGGCGAAGGTATTGAGACCGAAATCGAAGACCCAAGGATTGGGCGGGCTGCTTGGCCCGTCCGGATTGACCGTCAGCCCGCCGTCATCGACCACGCCGATGGTCGGCATTTTGTAGCGCTTGGCGAGTTGCGCCGTCACCGGACCGGTATCCGGGGAGCCGGCGATGGCGACGGCTCCCTTGCTCACCAGCTTCGCATAGAGCTGGCCGGATAGCGTGGCGGAGGCATCGTCATTGTGCCATTCGAGCTTCAGCGGACGGCCGAGAACGCCGCCCGCCGCGTTGATTTTGGCCACGGCCATTTCCGCGCCATGCACGGTCGCGATCCCGGTCGAGCCATAGGCGCCCGTCGTGCCGGCGATGAGACCGATCAGGATCGGCTCCTTGTCGGAGGCCGCATAGCACGCCGTGGTCGTCGACAAGGCACTGAAGGCGACAAGAATGCCGCCCAGGACCATTGCTTTCATCGAAAGTTTCCCCCGCTTGTCGGATGATGTTTTCAAAAGAATTCTACTGCGACTTTTGTCGGATTGTTCTTTTCGTTTCTCTCCGCCGGTCGCGTGCGCGCCGACGAGGTCCAGACATCAAAGCGGTTCGATGAACACCTGTATAGCTTCGGTGGAGGCGTCATAGCTGTTATAGCTTGGATGACATCTGGCCCGCGAAACGATCCGCGCTAGCCTGGGGAACACGGGCAGGCGACCCGACCTGATCTTCCGGACAAGAACAAGAAAGAAGACGGCGATGAAAGGGAAATGGGCTTGCTGCAGTTCCTCTTGAGCGGAGTGGCCATCGGTGCCGTCTACGGCCTCATCGGCATGGCGCTCGCGATCTCGTTCTACGTCACCCGCGTCATCAACTTTGCCCAAGGGCAGATCATGATGATCGCGATGATGCTGACAGCGACCGCGGCGTCCGCCGGATTGCCGCCGCTGGTCGCGGTCTTCCTCGGCCTGCTCGGCGCGGTACTCATCGCCGTGCTTTCCTATTATGTCGCGGTGAAGCCCATCCTCGCCGTCAATCGCCTCGGCTTTGGCTGGCTCGTCAGCACGCTCGGCTTCGCCGTCATCGTCGAGAACGCGGCCGCCCTCCTCTGGGGGCCGACCTCGCGGCCCTTTCCGCAGATGCTCAACGGCATCAGCCTGCATCTTGGCCAGGCGGTATTGACAGGGCAACAGCTGCTCTCAATCCTCGTGGCCGTGATTCTCGCGGGGCTCTTCGAAGCTGTCCGCCGCTACACGCTCTTTGGCAAGCTCGGCGTGGCGATCGCGGCGGACCCGGAAATGGCATCGGCGGTCGGCGCCAATACCTCACTCGTCGCGGTTGTGGCCTTCGCGATTTCGGGCCTCTTCGCAGGCATCGCCGGTATCCTGATCGGCCCCAATACCTTCGCCAACCCCTATCTCGGCCACACCTATGGCATTTTCGGCTTCATCGCGATGATGATCGGCGGCGGCACGGAAAAGCCGGTGGCCGCCATGTTCGGCGGCATCCTGCTTGGCGTTCTGGCCGAGGGTGCCAATACGCTGATCGATTCCCAGGCTTCCGACTGGTTCCCCTTCGTCGTCCTTGTCATCATCCTGATTGTGAGCCCGCGCGGCCTCTTTAGCGGTGGCGGCGGCTGGGACGCGCTGCGCCGCCGCCTGATGCCCGCGGTGCGAGACGCCGCATGAGCGAGAAACTTCACGCCATGTCAGCCGCGCCCGGCCTGACGCTGTCGCGCCTGCGCGCGCCCGGTCTGGGTCTCTGCCTGCTGCTGCTCGCCTATCTCCTGGGCAGCTGGACGGTGGCACGGTCCGGTCTCGACGTGCAGAGCCTTGTGCTGGTCGCCGCCATCTTCGGCATCCTCGCGATCAGCCTCGATCTCGTGGCCGGCATGCTCGGCCTCTATTCCCTCGGCCAGGGCGGCTTTTTCGGCATCGGCGCCTATCTCACCGCGATCGCGGTGAACGATCTCGGCGCCAGCCCCTTCCTGCTGCTGCCGGTGGTGCTGGTGGTGAGCGGGGCGGCGGGCATTCTGATCGGCGCCATGTCCTTGCGCGTCAGCGGCCTCTATTTCGCGATCACCACCTTCATCTTTACCCTGGTCCTCACGGTGCTCGCGACCGATCTGCAAATCACGGGCGGAACCCAGGGCCTGCTGGGGCCGAGCTTCCCCGACCTGCCGGAGATGCTCTCTTTCCTCGGCGCGCCGGTCGCCTGGTGTATTCTCCTCGCCCTGCTGCTGATCGTCGCGTTGATCTGGAGTCTGCGGCGTTCGCCGCTTTATCCGGTGCTGCTCGCCATCCGTGATGCAGAACCCTTTGCGGAGGCGGCGGGCGTGCGCACGGCCGCACTCAAGATCGGGGTTTTCGGCATCTCGGCTGCCATGGCGGGGCTTGCCGGCTGGCTCTTCTCCTTCATGGGTGTGGTCTCGCCCGGCCAGTTCGACTGGTCGGTCTCGCTCAATATCCTGGTCATGCTGCTCGTCGGCGGCATCAACACCACGCTCGGGCCGTTGCTTGGTGCAGCCTTCGTCTCGATGTTCCCGGCGATCGTCAACATCAACCCCTGGCTGCAGGAAATCATCTATGGCGCGCTCTCGATCTGCGCCATCACCTTCTTCCCTGCGGGGGTGGTGGGGCTGATCCTGCGCCGCCTGCAAGGCGCACGGTCGGCCGCGCATGTGGAGAGCGAGGCAGCGCCCGGGACCGCTGCGCCCCCCAGGGTAGCGCGCGACGGCGCCGAGATTGCCATCGAATGCCGCGCTGTCGATTTCGGCTATGCGGTTGGGCCGCGGGTGCTGCGGAAGGTCGACCTCAGCGTCCGCCGCGGCCATATCCACGGGCTGATCGGCCCCAACGGCTCGGGCAAGAGCACTCTGGCCAATGTCATCGCCGGCCGGTTGCATCCCTCCTCCGGTGAGATCCTGATGAATGGGCGCAGCATCCATGGCGTCTCGCCGAGCGGGCGCGCCCGTCTTGGTATGAGGCGGACCTTCCAGGCGGCCCAACTGGTGCGGGAACTCTCGGCCGGCCAGAACGTCTCCGTCGGTCTCCACACCCAAATACCGCACCTGTTCCGCCGCGCGCCGGTCTGGCCCTTCCTCCCCTCGGCCAGGGCCGACATCGCATCCCTGAACCACCGCTCGGCCGAGGCACTGCGCGCAGTCGACGCCGGGGCCTGGGTCGACAGGCACATCGCGGATGTACCCCATGGCATCGAACAACTGACGCAGCTTGCCGCCGTCTGCGTGGCAGCCCCCGACATCATCATCCTGGACGAGCCGGCGACCGGCCTCTCCCGCCGGGAGGTCGATCATCTGGCCGAGATCCTGAGCGCCCTGAAGGCTGAGGGGGTAACGATGATCATCATTGAACATCAGACCCGCTTTCTGCTGCCGCTCTGCGACCAGGTGACGGTGCTGAACGCCGGGGAGGTCATCGTGACCGCGACCGCCGATGAGGTCCGCGCCCATCCCGTGGTGCGGCAGGTCTATCTGGGGGAACAATGAGCGGCACCGGCCCGGTTCTCCAGATCGAGTCCCTTTCCTGCGGCTACGGGCGCTTCGATGTGGTGCATGAGGTGAACCTGCATGTCGGCCGCGGCGAGGCTGTCGCCCTGCTCGGGCCTAACGGTGCCGGCAAGACGACCGTGCTGCGCGCCGTGATGGGATTGGTCCGGAACCGCCGCGGCAGCATCGTTGTGGGGGGGACCGATATCTCGGATTTGCCGACGCATCGCATCGCGAGCGGCCATGCCGCCATCGCGCCGGAAGGCAGGCGTCTGTTCACCGATCTCTCGGTCGAGGACAATCTCATCCTCGGCGCCCTGCACCTTCGTCGGGACCGGCCCAGGGTCCAGGCCCTGCTCGCCTCGGTCTACGCGCTCTTTCCCGTGCTGAAGGCCTATCGCCGGCGCCGCTCCGCCTTTCTCAGCGGTGGCGAGCAGCAGATGGTCGCGATCGGCCGCATGCTGATGAGTGATCCCGAGATCCTGCTGCTGGACGAGCCGTCGATTGCTCTCTCACCCGTGGCGGTCGAGATCGTCGCTCGGGCGTTGATGGCACTGCGGGAGCGTGGCGCCTCGCTCCTGCTCGTCGAACAACGGGTGGATGTCGCGGCGCAGGTCTGCGACCGGCTCTATGTCCTGAGGCACGGCGAGATTGTGGAGGAGATGAGCGCCGAGCACGCACGCCGCGGCGAGCACAGTATGATCGACACCTATCTCGGCTGAGCCGCCCTAAGCATGTTGGGAGCGGAAGCAGCCCGCAACGCTTGTCGTATCAGGTGGTCTGGTTGCTCACCTTGTCGGGAAGTGCCTGCGCGGCTTGCGCCGATGAGGGGGTTTTGGCCGGTGATCGGGCGATCCTCGGTGTGACGCTTGGGCAAATCGCAACCGCGAAACCAACGCGGCTTTTCCAGACTAAGTTTATATGAGTTCGCTATAGCGAAATTACAAACGTTGTAAGATTAGACAAAGAATTATTTAAAACAGCCTATTGCAGCCGTGCCCTTTCCGTGATTAACACACTGAGCCCTAGACAAAAAGAAAAGGCGGCGCCGAAGCACCGC
>NZ_DATJJK010000240.1:0-17609 GCF_035492295.1 Acidisoma sp.
ACAGAGCGTGACGGGGCGTCCCGGCCCGCGACCGGCCCATTCTTCGGCCAAGATCAAGGATGTGACCTTCATGCGGCGGATTGCGTTGACCGGGCTTCTTCTCCTTTCCGGTTGCACCGGATTCGGCCATTTCGTGAGCGATACGCACACTCTCAAGAAGGATCCCAATGCCCCGACGGGGAACAGCCTCAGCATGCAGCGGGCTCAGGGAAAGCCGGGGGTCGCTCCAGCCATCGTGCCCGAACAGGGTCAGGTCTGGCCGACCGCCATCCCGGCGATGCCGACACTGGCCGATATCCAGAAGCAGATGGATCTGAACGGCAATGGCGTGCCGCAGCTCGGCCCCGTGCCCTCGACACCCGGTCAGCTGCCGAATCTGAACACCCTGCCCGGCATGCAGGGCGTGAGCCCGATGCCGAACACGCCGGCACCCAGCACCACTCATACGGCGCCTGCGCCCTCCGCCGGCGCACCGCCCGACCTCACCATGCCCAAGGTCGGCACCACGATCCCCACCCCGATGGGCTCGGCTACCATCACGGGCGGGTCGGCAAACTATCAGACGCTGGCACCGATCAACGGCCAGTCGGGCGCGATCCTGATTCCGAACGGCAACGGTACCAGCACGCTCGTCATGCCGAACGGCACCATCAGCACGGTGAACAGCCCGCATTGAGACGGGGCCCGACCCTTCCCCGGGCCCCCGATGGACAAGGGAATTGGGATGACGGTCGATCTTCTTTATTTCGCCTGGGTGCGGGAACGCATCGGCCGAGCGGCAGAGCAGATTACGCTGCCAGCAGATGTCGGCACCGTTGGCGGTCTATTGGACCATCTGCGCGCGCGCGGTGGCGGCTATGCCGAGGCGCTGGCCGAAACCGCGCGCATTCGTTGCGCAGTAAACCAGGATTTCGCACAGCCTGAGGCGCGGATTGCGGCCGGCGACGAGATCGCGATCTTTCCCCCAATCACCGGAGGCTGATCCGATGGCCGTCATCCGCGTGGGGCCTGAGGATTTCGACATGGCCGCCGAACTCGCCGCTTTGCAGGAAGATGCGGGCGATGCCGGGGCCATCGCGTCCTTCCTCGGCATCGTTCGGCGCGGCGTGGACAATCCCATCACGGCGATGACTCTCGAACATTATCCCGGCATGACGGAGCGGGCGATCGCCGCCATGGCGGCGGAGGCGGAGGCGCGCTGGTCCCTGGCTGGCTGTCGCATCCTCCATCGCACGGGGCGGATCGCGGCGGGCGGCCGGATCGTGCTGGTGGCGACGGCCGCCCCCCACCGGCAGGCTGCGCTTGAATCGACGGCCTTCCTGATCGACTGGCTGAAGGTCGACGCGCCTTTCTGGAAGAAGGAGCATCGTCAGTCGGGCGATGGGCAGTGGGTCGAGGCTCGGGAAGCCGATGATGTGGCCGCGTCCCGCTGGGGTAAGGGCCCGGCGGTCCGGTCCTGATGGCTTCACGCCGCGGTTTTGCGGGGGTGGGCGTGCAGCGGGCTTGGCGGGCTCCATACATCGGGCAGGCGCGTTCCTAGCGAGCGGCGGATTTCCTCAGCTAGTGGCTGCGGGTCGGCCTTCAGGCTTGTGCTCACGACCTCTTCCCAGGCGAAAACGTCCGTCACCTTTGTCGGGTTGCGCAGCAGCAATTCGCGCTTCACGAAGGGGTAGCCCGCCCGGATGAGCTGACGCCAGAGATCGATCGACGGGTTGAGCGGGATCGGCCGCCGGCTGGCGCAGCGCAGGATGCGGTCGGCATGCTCCGCCTCGGCATGCAGCCGCGCGTCCTGCCCCTTGGTCAGGTCGTCCGCCTCGACGAGCTGCTCCAGCCGGTTCAACTCCTCGGCGTCGAGCAGGGAGGTGTTCGGATAGAGCGCGGCGATCGAGATGCCGCCGCGCGCGAGGGCGCGGGTGAAGCCGACCTCGCAATGGCGGATTACCCAGTCCTTACAAGGAATCGGCCGGACGGAACCCCAGAAGCGCCGCCAAGCCGCGCTCCGGATCGCTGTTTCCCCGCAGGCGAGGAAGAAGGACTGCAGATGATAATGGTGCTGCCAGCTCTCGGTGATGCCCCAAAGATCTGCCCGGTTGAAATCGATGGTATCGAGCAGCGGCCTGAGATCGCTGAAGGGGCCATAGACGCTATCATTGACGAGATAGATCGCACGCGTCTCAGCGCGCGGCAGGCCGAGCGTGTCGAGCGCGTCACGCCAGGCGCCGAAATCGTAGCCGATGTTGCGGCGGATAAGGACGGAGGCGCAGTGCCGGCGCAAGAACCCTTTGTCCTCGTCCCGGATGAACCCCGAATTGGTCACGAAGACGACGGAGAGTCCGGCCTCCTCGAGGCCGCGGATGAAATCCCGTGTCGCTGGGACCACCCGTCCCTCGGCATCGAAATGGACAAAGAGCACCACGTCGCGCCCGAGTGGACGGGCCGTATCATCGTAACGCTCAATTACCTGATGGGCGGAATGCAGGAACCCCAACGGAAAGGCTATGGCGATCTTGCTCTGCACCACGATCTCATGCGCAAGCAGGCGCAGCGGATGGATGAGTGGCCGCGCGCGCGCATAGAGCGCGCGACCGGCATGGCGGGATAGATTCCAGGCCGCCAGCCAGCGATTATCGGCATGGCGAAAGCGCCGGACCAGGAGCCGCCACGTAATCGGCTCGCCCAGTACATGCCCGCCACGAACCGTTGAAACTCTCTTGTGGTTACCCACGAAATCCTTGCCTCAATCGGTAGAACGCCTCCCGAGCGAAAGCCCGAACTGAGCTAATACCAGCGTTGTTACCATCGAGTGACATTTGAGGCCGACCTTCCGCGCGCGCAAGCCTGATGGCGCAAAACGGACGCTCGGCGTGGATCAAAAATTCGATGGCACGGTCAATGATCCCGATGCGGCCGGCGCCCGTCGGGGATTCCGGCAGAACCGCCAGGGCCGGCAGGGCGGAACCGCGACCGTCGGCCGCGAGGCAGAGCGCCTCTTCGGCGCGGGCCACCCAAAGGATCTGTCGCGTTTGCATATCGCCGATCTGCATCGTCTCAAGCCAGGTCCAAAGCGGACCACACACCGATCCTATCGCGGCGAATCGTGGCAAAAGCCGGGCTCTTGGCTCCCCCTCGCCGAGGCGCTGATATGCGCGGGCCAGCATGATGGCAGCCAGGTTGAATGGCATGCGCGCGGCGAGTTCCTCCAGGTCATGGGTACCGGCCACCAATACCGGCGCCGAGATTGTATCGAGATCAATATTATATCGCGCGCGCAGGGCTGGACCAAGCTTTTCCCAGATCCGGCTGGCGGCGGCCTTGTCCTGGGCGCAGACGGCTTCGAACAGAGCGCGACCGGCAAAGCCGATATAGAGGTCATCGGGGTCCGGCCGTGCCTCGGCCCGCTCGGTCAGATAGCCGATGACGATCGCCTGGCGCCGGGCCGTGTCCTCCTCGAGATCGAGGGGCAGCGGCGAAGCAAAAGCGGTGAGCTTCCATCCGTCGCTCGTGACCCGGACATGGGGGAAGCCGGCGCGGCGCAGAAGGAGCGCCAGGCTCGCTTCGCTTTGCAAAATAAGATGGAGGCCGACGGTCAGCGTCGCCTGCAGCACGGGCTTGGCGATGGCGGGTCTGACAGCCGCGACGTCCGGCGTCGTCAGCACGGCGACCCCGTCCGCCGCGAGGCCCCGGCGAATCTCGCGCAGAAACGTCAGCGGGTCTGGAAGATGCTCCAACACCTCGGTCGCCATCACGATGTCGCAGCTGCCGTCCGCGACCGTCGTCGGGTCGAAATAGGCGGCGGTGATGTCGAGTCCGAGCATCTGACGCCCAACCGCGGACAAGGCCGCGGGGTCCATACCGCGGGCCTGCCAGCCCATGGCATGCGCCGCGGCGTCGAGCCCGAAGCCGAAGCCGCAGCCGATCTCGACGTAGCGCGCGCCGGGGGCTTTGCGGATATGGGCAAGGATGTCGGCGAAAATCCCGAGTGCGGCGCCCTGCTGCAGGAAATAGGTGGTGGAGGCAGCCGACATGCCCTCTTCGCCGTAATCGGCGACGGTCTGATCCTCATAGAACCCGGCACCACAGGCGGGGCAGGAGAGCAGCTGCCAGGACAGTGCGGCGGCGGGCTGTGATCGGCACAGCAGGGGCTTGGTGCCCGGCGCACCACAATTCGGGCAGGGCATGGAGACAGGCAGGGCGCCTGCCGCTTCGTCGGGCCACAGGAAATCGGCGGCCACCTGGCTATTCACCACGCTGGGGTTCCTCCGGAAGGGGTGCGCATTCCCCCGCCGGCACGGTACCCCCGGGCGGAACCGGGCGGGAGACCCGCGCTCAAGCTCTCAGTCCAGGGTCCCGGAAGGAGGGCCCAGCGGGGCGCCGGGCCGGATGTGGATCAGGCGGCGTCTTCGCGACGGTCGCGGATTTTCACATAGGCGAGTTGGGCATGAGCGGCGCAATAGGGTTTGCCGTGGACCGCCGCGGCATCACAGAAATGGAATCCGGGCTTGCCGGGTTCGCCCATGGGCCAGCAGCAGGCTGAGACGCGGGTCACCGGGGCGGGCGCGACCGCCGTAAGGCGGCGGGCCGGGGTGGCCTTGGCTGCCGGCATACTGGCTGGTCCCGCGGCCGGCGTCAGAGAGGGTGCCGAGGGCAGCGGGGCGAGTGTCGGCCCGGTGGCGCGCGGCGCAGGCGGCGTACTGCCGGTGGCACGATCGCTTCGGCGGATCGGCGAAGGGCGGGGCGAGAGATCGAGCCGATGGGCCTTGCCGACCACGGCGTTCTTGGAGATACCCAGGCGGCGGCCGATCTCGGCCGTGGAGAGGCCTTCGGACCAGAGCGATCGCAGCTCGGTGATAATTGTCTCGTTCCACTCCATCTCGTGGTCCCCCGCCTCGATTCCTACTAGATAATGTATCCGCCTCGGAGACAGCCGCCAATGGTTGAGTGCATGGCAGCGCGAGAAAGCTGTGGACAAGTTGATTTCGGTGCCTTGCCCGGAGTTCACGTTCCCGTGCAACTGGTGGAAGCGGCCGTTGCAGACTATGATGAAAGGGAGGGAAGGCGGCTTGCCGTGAGGCTGCCCCCGTGACACGAAGCTTGGGGCGTTTCCCCGAGGAGGCAAAATGGGCTCGTTGAGCATCTGGCATTGGCTTATCGTCATCCTGGTCCTGCTGCTGCTCTTCGGCAGCGGCAAGGTCAGTCATTTGATGGGCGACTTCGCCAAGGGCATTAAATCCTTCAAAAAGAACATGGCCGAGGAGGACGATGCCTCCATGGCGGCTGACAAGGACAAGCCTGCCGATCGCCTTTCGGCCCCCCCGGGAGAGGCGACTTCCGCCACGACCGCGAGCCGTCCGGCCGAGACGGTTCGGAACTGAACCTCGGCAGCAGGACGTCGTCGGGTGATGATGGCGGATGGTTTGGCAGCCGGGGGACTTGCTCCCCGGCTCGTGCAACAGGCGGACGACCTGGTTCCGCCCGCGGTGGCGGAAGCCTTGGTCTCCGTCGGGCGGCGCATGGACGCGCGCGGCTGGGTGCCGGCAACCGCCGGCAATCTGAGTGCGCGCCTGGCCGGTGACCGGCTGGCCATCACCCGCAGCGGCGTCCACAAGGGCTTTCTGTCCCCCGCCGACATCATGGCGGTGGACTTCGCCGGGCAAAGCCTCAGCCCCGGCCTCAAGCCCAGCGCCGAGACCCTTCTGCACTGCCAGATTTACGAACTCTGGCCCGAGGTCGGCTCGGTCCTGCACGGCCACTCGGTGCCGGCGACGGCGCTGACTCTCGCCCTTGCCGGAGCCTCGGCGATCCATCTCGAGGGCTACGAGGTTCTGAAGGCCTGGAACACGATCACCACCCATGAAATGTCGGTCGCTCTCCCGGTGATCGAGAACGATCAGGACATGCCGCGTCTGGCGGCGCGTCTCGCCCCGCTGCTGAAGGCCGGTCATGCGCCGATCGGCTATGTTCTACGGGGCCACGGCATCTATGTCTGGGGTTCGGATGTGAACGCCGCCCTCTATCGGCTGGAGGCGCTCGAATTCCTGCTCGCGACTGAAATCGAACGGAGGAAGCTCGGATGAGCCGCCTGACCATCTATTCCGACGACGCCCCGGATTCGCCTCTGCTCAAGACGGAGGAGGCCGACGTTATCACGCGCGAACTGAACGCGATCGGCGTGCGCTTCGAGCGCTGGGACAGCCCGGTCGCGCTGTCCCCGGACGACGACGCCGACAAAATCCTTGACGCCTATCGCCCCTATCTCAACGGGCTGATGGGGGAATCGGGGGCCGGTTCGGCGGACGTGATCAAACTGACCCCCGATCATCCTCAGGCCGCCCCGCTGCGTGAGAAATTTATCAACGAGCATCGCCATACCGAAGACGAGGTGCGCTTCTTCGTCCATGGTTCGGGCAATTTCATCCTGCATCTGAACGAGCGCATTTACGACGCGCATTGCACCGCGGGCGACCTCATCAGCGTGCCGGCCAATGTGAAGCATTGGTTCGATGCCGGGGAGCGGCCGTTCTTCACCGCGCTGCGCATTTTCACCGATACTTCCGGCTGGGTGCCGCATTTCACCGGAGACGATATTAGCACGCGCTTCCCGGCAGCCTGAGGCATCATGGATCTGACCGAACGCGAGCCTGAGGAAACCGGTATGACGGTGACCCATCCGGTCGAGGCCGTGCTGCTCGACATCGAAGGCACTGTCACGCCGATCTCCCTGGTAAGGGAGAGCCTCTTTCCCTATGCGCGGGCACGGCTGGCCGAATTCCTGACCGCCCATGCGACCGAACCTGCGGTGGCGGAAATTCTCGCGCAGACCCGCGCGCTGGAACCCGAAGCCGATCCTGTCGCGACGCTTACGCGTTGGAGCGATCTCGACGAGAAGGTGACGCCGCTCAAATCCTTGCAGGGGCTGATCTGGCGGGAAGGTTATGCCGCGGGTGATCTGGTCGCGCAGTTCTATCCGGAAGTGCCGGCGATGCTGCGCTACTGGAAGCGGGAAGGCCTGCCGCTCTTCATCTACTCTTCGGGTTCCGAGGAGGCGCAGCGCGGCATTTTCGGCCATAGCCAGGATGGTGACCTGACGCCGCTTTTTGGCGGTTTCTACGACACGCGGGTGGGGGCAAAGCGGGAAGCCGCGAGCTATAGCGCCATCCGCGCCGAGATCGGCCTGCCCGCCGGGCTTATCCTGTTCCTGTCCGATGTCGAGGCGGAACTCGATGCCGCGGCGGCGGCCGGCTTTCGTACCTGCCAGTTGGTGCGGGAGGAGGACGGCACCGTGCCCTCGACCCGGCATCGCACGGCGCCCGACCTGCACGAGGTCGCGCGGCTCTTCACCCTGCCGCAGCCCGCCTGACCGATCTTCTCTCCGGCCTCGATCTGCCCGAACCCGTTCCGGATCTGCCCCCGGGCATGGTGTTGTGCCGGGGCCGGGCCGGGCCCCAGACTCTTCTGCCCCTGATACGCGACATCGCGCAGGTGGCTCCCTTCCGCTTCATGACGACCCGGCGGGGCGGCCGCATGGCGGCTGCCATGACCAGCGCCGGGGCCTGCGGTTGGATCTCCGATCACCGCGGCTATCGCTATGAGAGTACCGACCCCGAGACCGGAAAACCCTGGCCCGCCATGCCGGACGCATTTCGCGCGCTTGCCCGGGACACGGCGGCAGAGGCTGGTTTTCCGGATTTCGATCCGGATACCTGCCTCCTCAACCGCTATGCGCCGGGGGCCGGGATGGGTCTTCACCGCGACGGGGACGAGCGGGATTTCGCGGCTCCGATCGTTTCCGTCTCTCTTGGTCTGCCAGCGGTCTTTCTGGTCGGCGGCTTAGAGAAAGCCGAGAGGGCGCGGCCTGTGCCGCTCCAAAGCGGGGACGTGCTGGTCTTCGGCGGGCCGGCGCGGCTTCTCTTTCATGGGGTCAGGCCGGTGAAGCCCGGGGCGGATCCGGTTTTCGGCCCCTTCCGCTACAACCTCACTTTTCGACGCGCGAGGTAGGAATGACCGAGGCGATTGCGCAGCTCTCCACCCGTCTCGTCTACGAGAATCGCTGGCTGCGGTTGCGGGAGGATCGCGTTCGTCGGCTGGACGGTTCGGAAGGGATCTATTCCGTGCTGGAACGCGCGGATTTCGCGGTTATCTGTCCGATTCAGGCGGGGCGCCTCTTCCTCGTCGAACAGTTCCGCTACCCCGTTGGCGAACGGGTCTGGGAATTTCCCATGGGCACCTGGGAATGGCGCGGGGATGTCGACCCCATGGCCCTCGCCGCCGGAGAGTTGCGCGAGGAGACCGGGTTGATTGCAGGAACACTCGTCCAAATCGGCGAGGTTTTCCAGGCCGCCGGCTATTCCAGCCAAAGGGGCCGGGTCTTCTTCGCGACTGATTTGACGGAGGGCGAGGCGGAGCCAGAGCCGGAGGAGCAGGACATGCGGCGGGGCAGTTTCGCCGTCGCTGAAGTCGAAGCGATGATCCGAGGCGGCGTAATCCGCGATGCCATCACCATCGCGGCCTTCGCCCAGGCCCGGCTGCTGGCATTGCTGTAACGGCCCATGCGCCCCAGCGCTCGACAAAGTGCATCTACGGACCAGTTAGTCTTATGCATAACAATTTCCGCGGATTGGCGTTCTTTTCCGCCAGCCGCTAAAGCTTCACGATCTTCGACTCCCCGGTCGGGGCATTACCCCAGGCGAAAGCTGTTCAAATGAAGCACACCATCGCGCTCGTGGATGACGACCGCAACATTCTTGCCAGCGTGTCGATGACGCTGGAGCAGGAGGGCTTTCAGGTCCGGACCTATACGGATGGCGAAAGCGCGCTCCAGGGTCTCATCTCCCGGCCCGTCGATCTGGCCGTGCTCGACATCAAAATGCCGCGTATGGATGGCATGGAGCTACTCCAGCGGCTGCGGCAGCGCAGCGCCCTGCCGGTGATCCTGCTCACCAGTAAGGACGAGGAGGTGGACGAGCTGATGGGCCTGCGCCTGGGTGCGGACGATTACATCAAGAAGCCCTTTAGTCAGCGCCTGCTGCTGGAGAGAATCCGCACGCTGCTCCGCCGCAACGAGGTGAGCCGCGCCGAAGGCTCAGGCGCGGCGCCGACCGGCGTCATGGTGCGCAGCGATCTCACCCTCGACGAGACCAAGCATCAGTGCCTGTGGAAAGGGAAAGACATCCAGCTGACGGTAACCGAATTCCTGCTGGTCAAGGCGCTGGCCGCCAGGCCCGGCATGGTGAAATCCCGAGACCAGCTGATCGATGCCGCCTATGGCGAAAACATCTATGTCGATGATCGCACGATCGACAGCCACATCAAGCGCGTGCGCAAGAAGTTCCGTGTCGAGGACGAGAATTTCGATCAGATCGAGACGCTCTACGGCATCGGCTATCGCTACAAGGAGAACTGATGCCTGACGGCGCCGCCCTTTCGGGTTCGGGTCAGGCCGCGGCCTCCGCGCCAGTCCCGGCCATGGCCCCCCGGCGGCGGCTGGCCTCTCCCTTCCTGCGGCGCATTCTGCTCGTCAACGCACTGCCGTTGGCGCTGCTCGTCATCGGCCTGCTTTATCTCGATCAATATCAGAACGGGCTCATGGATGCGGATGTCGCCTCGCTGCGCGAGCAGGCGCGCATCTATGCCGGCGCGCTCGGCGAAAGCGCCGTGCAGCAAACCGCGTCCGGCGACCATGCTGCGCTGGTGCCCGATCTCGCCCGGCCGCTGCTCTACCGGCTGACCGACCCCACGCCCTACGCCCAAGCCCGGCTGTTCGGGCCTGACGGCAATATCGTGGCCGACAGCCAGGTGCGGGAAGGGGCGGGCGGCGCAATCGTGACCGAGCCGCTGCCGCCACCCGCGAGCGGCGGACCGGTGAGCCGGCTGGTGAGCTGGTTCTATGATCACGTGCTGGCCTGGGCACCGACAGCAGGCGGCATCCCGGTGCGCCAGCTGGACAAGGCGGACGGCGCGGACTGGCAGCCCGATCTCAAGGCGGTACTGGCGCTGCGCGGCAAGGATACCGGGCAGGAGGTACCCCCCTTTATCCGGCGCACGCCCGACGGCCGGTTGCTGGTGACGGTCGCCGAACCCGTGACGCATGACAATCAGACCGTCGGCATGATCCTGCTAACCCATGATGCCCGGCGTGTGGACCAGGCGGTGCTTTCGGTGCGGATTTCCATCCTCGGCCTGTTCTTCGTGGCGCTGATTCTGACCGTCCTGTTGTCCTGGTATTTGGCGCAGACCATTGCCCGCCCCATCCTGCGTCTCGCTATCGCTGCCCAGGACATGCGCGAGGGCCATGGCCGCACCGGCAGCGTGCCGCCGAGCCTGCTGGACCGCGGCGACGAACTCAGCATCCTCGCCCGTGCGCTTGCCGATTCCGCTGCCGCCCTCTGGGGCCGGATGGATGCAATCGAACGTTTCGCGGCCGATGTCTCGCACGAGATCAAAAATCCGCTGACCTCCATCCGCAGCGCAATCGAAACGTTGCGCCGGGTCGAGGATGCGAATCCGCGCCGTAACAATCTCCTCGCCATCATGGCGGATGACGTGCTCAGGCTCGACCGTCTCATCACGGATATTTCGGATGCCTCCCGTGTCGATGCCGAAATCTCCCGCGCCGCACCCGAGCGGCTGGATATCGCCGCCATGCTCGGCGCGCTCGCCGACATTGATGATGCAACGCGCCAGGCCGGTGCGCCCGTGCTCGCCATGAAGGCGGATGTGAGACCCGGCATCGCGGTCGCGGCGGTGGAAGGCCGATTGGTGCAGGTTCTGGGCAATCTCATCGGCAATGCGCGGTCCTTCAGCCCGCCCGGCGGACGCATCGAACTGGAGGCGCATGAGTTGCCGGAAGGGATGGTGGAAATCTCGGTGTCGGACGAAGGGCCCGGCATTCCGGAGGGCAAGCTCGAAAGCGTCTTCGAACGCTTCTATTCCGAGCGGCCGGAGGGCGAGAGCTTCGGCAAGCATTCCGGACTTGGCCTGTCCATCAGCAAGCAGATCATCGAAGCGCTGAACGGACAGATCCGCGCGGAGAACCGGCGCGATGAGGAGGGGCGCGTGCAGGGCGCCCGTTTCGTCATCACCCTGCCGAAGGCGCCCTGACACGTAAAAGCCCGGCGCGAGGGTCGCGCCGGGCTTTGTGTTTGCTCGGGTTCGGCGGCGGCGATCAGCCGAAAGCGGGCCGATGCCCCTGGGCCACCGGCGCCTTCATTAGCTGCGGCGCCTGGACGGGCTGGCGGCGGGGTGCAGGCTCCACCAGTCGGGGCTCGGCGTGGCGGGGAGCCGTCATCGGGAAATTTCCCTGGAAGCTGAGGCTCACGAAGATATCGGTGAAAATCCTGTTGATCGTTGACATGGCTTTGTTCTCCTGAGCCAGAGAGAACACCTCTTTCGCATAACGCTCAAACGAGCTTATCGTCACGTTCGAATAACATAGAGTTATGCGATGCGGCGTGGCCGGATTCCTCTGACTGCCCTTCGAAGCTTCGAGAGTGCCGGACGGCTGCTCAGCTTCAGCGCCGCCGCGACGGAGCTATTCGTGACCCAGGCGGCGATCAGTCGCCAGATTCGAGAGTTGGAAACTACCCTCGGCACCAGGCTCTTTAACCGGCATCATCGTGCCGTCACCCTGACGGAGCCAGGCGCGAAGCTGCTCGCCCGCCTTTCCGAAAGCTTCGATTCGATTGCCGATGCGATGGAGGAGGCTCAGGCCGCCCCCATCGTCACCGAACTCGTGGTCAGCGCTGAGCCAGGCTTCGCCGCCTGCTGGTTGGTGCCGCGCCTCGGCCGCTTTCGCGCTGCCCGGCCGGATATCGAGGTGGAGGTGCTGGCCGATCCGCATGTCATAGAATTCCGTGCCTCCCGGGTTGATCTTGCTGTCCGTTACGATCCTGTGGAGGCGGACTGGCCGCGCGTCGATGCCGAGCCGCTGATGCCGAGCCGCGCGACCCCGGTTCTGGCGCCGAGCCTGCTCGCCGCCGGCCCGGCCATCCGGGTTCCCGCCGATCTGCTCCGCCACACCCTGCTGCACGATGACGAGCGGGAGGGCTGGAACGCCTGGTTGACGGCGGCGGGGGTAGGGGCGGTGCCGCTCGCCCGCGGGCCGGTTTTCAACGATCATGCGCTGGTGATCCAGACCGCGATCCGCGGTCAGGGCATCGCGCTCGGCGACATCGCGCTGGTGGCCGAGGATGTCGCGGCGGGGCGGCTGATCGCGCCCTTTCCCCTGCGGATCGAGACCGGGGGTTATTGGCTTGTGGCGCCGGATCTCGCCAATCTCGGCCCAGCCGCCCACGCCTTCGTGGACTGGATGAAGGCCGAGGCGGCTGAAACTCAGGCCATGCTCGCGGCGGCCGAGTTCAGGCCTGCTTGATCTCGATCAGGCTGCGGCGGATTTTTCGCCCGCGCAGCACGCGGTCCTCGATATAGCCAGCATCCCCCCAGCGAATGGCCCGCGCCATGGCCTGGGCATCCTCGGTAAAGCGCGCCAGCATCTCCAGCAGCGCCTCGCGGTTGTTGAGGAAGATGTCCCGCCACATGACCGGGTCCGAGGCCGCGATGCGGGTAAAATCACGGAAGCCGGACGCCGCGAAGCGCAGCACCTCCTGGCGGGTTTCATCCGCCAGATCATCCGCCGTGCCGCAAATGGTGAAGGCGAGGAGATGCGGCAGATGGCTTACCACAGCCAGCACCCGGTCGTGATGCGCGGGTTCCATTTCCTCGACCATGGCGCCCAGCCGTTCCCAAAGCGCCACGACGCGGGCGACGGCCGCCGCATCGGTGCCGGCGGGCGGCACGACGAGGCAATAGCGGCCCTGGAAGAGGGTCGCGAAACCCGCATCGGGGCCTGAGAATTCAGTGCCGGCCAGCGGGTGGGCGGGCACGAAATGCACGCCCGCGGGGACCACCGGCCCGACATCGCGCACGACCGAGATCTTGGTCGAGCCGACATCGGTGAGGATCGCACCCGGTGCCAGATGCGGCGCTATGACGGCTGCGACATCGGCCAGGGCGCCGACCGGCACGCAGAGCATGACACAATCGGCGCTTGCCACCGCAAGGGCAGGGTCCGCTTCCACCCGGTCGGCGATGCCGAGTTCGGCAACACGCGTGCAGACCGCTTCGCTCGCATCGCAGGCGACGATTTCGGCGGCTGCCCCCGTCTCCCGCGCAGCTCGGGCGACCGAACTGCCGATCAGTCCGAGGCCGATGAGGACGAGGCGCTGGAAGATGGGCTCAGCAACGGCCTCAGGCGTGTTCGTGTCTGATGTGGTCAGCTCAGGCACTGGCGTCGGCCGGCAAATTGGCACGGGCCTTGAAGGCGCGGAGGCAATGCATCACGGCGGCACATTCCTCATCGGTGCCGATGGTGATGCGAAGGCATTGCGGCAGGCCGTAGGAGGCGACGACCCGCGCGATGATGCCATCGGCGCGCAGGGCGGCATCGGCCGCGCGGGCTTCTTCCGCGGTGCCGAAATCGGCGAGCACGAAATTGCCTTCGGACGGCCAGACATGGATGCCCGCCTCCGTCAGCGCCTTGGTCACGCGGCTGCGGGCGACGGTGTTATGGGCGCGCGAGATTTCCGCCCAGCGCGGTTCCGCGAGCGCCGCGATGCCGGCGGCGACGGCGCTGTTGTTGATGTTAAAGGGCGGCCGCAGCCGGTTCAGCACGTCAACGACATTGGCCGGCCCGTAGCACCAGCCGAGCCGTGCGCCGCCCAGGCCCCAGATCTTGCTGAAGGTGCGGGTCATGACGGTGTTCTCGCCCGCTTCCACGAGACTGAGGCCGCCATCGTAATCCGGCCGCTCGACATATTCGGCGTAAGCCGCGTCGATCACCAGCAGCACATGGCTGGGCAAGCCCGCGCGCAGCCGCGCAAGCTCGGTCATGGGCAGGAAGGAACCCGTCGGATTGTTCGGATTGGCGAGGAAGACGATTCTTGTCTTCTCCGTCACCGCCGCGAGCAGCGCATCGACATCGGGGACGAGGTTTTCCGTCTCCGCCGCCTTTCGGACCGTGCTGCCGGCGAGGGTTCCGAAGATCTCGTAGATCGAGAAGCCGTATTGCGACATCAGGATCTCGGTATCCGGGCCGCCATAGGCCTGGACCAGCAGGCTGAGGATCTCGTCCGATCCGTTGCCGCAGACGATGCGCGCCGGATCGAGGCCGAAATGACTGCCGATTGCTTCCCGCAGGGCGCGGGCGCCCCCGTCCGGATAGCGCGCCATCATCTCCGCGCCGGCCGCGATTGCGGCGCGCGCCGCGGGCGGCGGCCCGAACGCGCCTTCGTTGGACGAGAGCTTGATGATGCGGGAGACGCCGGGGATGGTCGATTCGCCGCCGACATAGGGGGCGATGGCCATGATCGCGGGGCGGGGCTCGGGGCGGCGGGTTTCGGTCATGCGGCAAACTCCTCGGCAATGGCGACCGCATAGGCGCCGACGATCAGAGCTGGGCTCTGCAACCCGGCGATTTTGGCAAGGCGGGGGTCGTCCGGGGTCACGAAGCCTTCGACTTCGAACAACAACTGAGCCACCGGCGCCCCGGCCGGTCGGTTGACCAGGATGGAGAGCGGCCGGAAGCCTGCCCCCGTTACGGCATTGGAGAGGCTACCGAGGCTCACCTGGGATTCCATTTCAACGGCGAGAAGGGAGATGTCCTCGCCGGAAGGATCGGCCGGCGTATTGGCGACGATCAGCGCCTGGACGGAGGGTGCGCCCTCCGGCCTTACATTCCAGAAGGGCAGGCGGGCCACGACGTGAATGCGGCCCTTGGTATTCTGCTGCAGCAAGCCTGGCCACCAGCCAGGGCTATTGCTGCCGTCTCCCGCGCCTTCGCCCGGCAGCGGCAGGATCGCGACGCTCGCGCGGCCGTCCACCACCTCGCCGATCGCCTGAGAGGGGCTGCGATAGATGCGCATCGGTGTCAGCGCACCGAGATGCTCCCGGGCTGCTGCCTGGAAGCGGCCATCCATGGCGGGGTCGCAGACCGCGACCTGCACATTGTGCTGCTGGGCGATGGAGGACGCGAAAATCTCCCGCCAGATGCGGATGACGGCGGGGGTGGGGAGCGGCCCGTGAGGGCGCCCGAGCAGGCGGCGCAGGATCGCCGCCTCCCGCCCGGGACGCAGCGGCCCCGCCCCCATTTTGGTGGCGGCTACGCGTTTCACGACCTGCGCCCGTTCCGTCAGAAGGTCCAGAATGCGGTCGTCCAGCGTGTCCAGCTCCTCCCGAAGGGCGGGTAGGCTGTCGACAACAGCGGCAGAGACAGGCTCTGTGCCAGGAATGGCTTCGGCGGAAGACGACATCGATGCTTGACCGGTGATTTCGGAGCATCGACTGATACCGTAACCGCCCTCCGAAGCAAACAAGGGGGGCCGCAGATGTCGTGCGCCCGCATGGCTGCCCCGGCTTGTGCGACCGATCGAAATCCTTCTGGTCTGCCGCGCCCCAGAGCCGCATTGCCGGCTGCCGCCTCTCATCCTATCAGAATGAAATGGACCAGCTGGAGCCCTTCGCCGAAATCGCGCATCAGGCCATCGTCTTCACCGAGGGGATGGCGCTGGACTGCGGGCGTTCGTTGCACAGCCTGACGGTCGCCTATCGCACCTATGGCCGGCTCGACGCCGACCGGCGCAACGCGATCCTCATCTGCCACGCGTTGACCGGCGACCAGTATGTAGCAGAGACGCACCCGTTGACCGGCCGCGCCGGCTGGTGGTCCACCCTCGTCGGGCCCGGTCTGCCGATCGATACCGATCGCTTTTTCGTGATCTGTGCCAATGTTCTGGGCGGCTGCATGGGCAGTACCGGCCCGCGAAGTCCGCATGACGACAAACCGGGCGAGCCCTGGGGCCATGAGTTTCCTCCCGTCACCATCCGCGACATGGTGCGCGCCCAGAAGATGCTGGTGGAGCATCTGGGCATCGACCAGCTTTTCGCGGTCATCGGCGGTTCCATGGGCGGGATGCAGGTGCTGGAATGGGCGGCGACCTATCCGGAGGCGGTCTTCGCTGCCCTGCCTATCGCGACCGCCGCGCATCATTCGGCTCAGAACATCGCCTTCAACGAGGTCGGCCGCCAGGCGATCTTCGCGGATCCCGATTGGTGCGGCGGGGAATACTGGCGGGCCGGTGCGATCCCGGCGCGGGGTCTCGCCGTCGCCCGCATGGTCGCCCACATTACCTATTTGAGCGAGGCGGCGCTGACCCGGAAGTTCGGCCGGCGGCTGCGGGATGCGACGAGCCTCACCCTGCTCGGCGACAAGTTCGAGGTGGAAAGCTACCTGCAATATCAGGGCAGCGCCTTCGTGCGTCGTTTCGATGCCAATTCCTATCTTTCCATCACCCGGGCCATGGATTTCTTCGACATCGCGGCCGAGCATGGCGGCGATCTGTTCCGTGCCTTCCAGGGCAGCCGCACGCGCTTCTGTCTCGTCTCCTTCAGCTCGGACTGGCTCTTCCCGACGACCGCGAGCCGGGAGGTCGGCAATGCGTTGATCCGCGGCGCGGCCAATGTCAGCTTCGTGGAAATCATGAGCGACAAGGGGCATGACGCCTTCCTGCTCGACGAGCCGGACTTTCATCGCACCATCGCGGGCTTTCTCGCCGGCTGCGCTGAGCATCGTGGTCTCGCCCCCCGGGAGCGTGCCTGATGCCGGATGGGGAACCGCGCGTGGGAGCCGGAGAGCGGACCGCACGCGCCATGCGCGTCGATCTGCAGCTCATCGCTGATCTGGTCAAGCCCAAGTCCCGCGTGCTCGACATCGGCTGCGGCGATGGCGCCTTGATCGGTCATCTCTTCCATACCCGCGGCTGCGATGCGCGCGGGCTGGAACTCGACATGGCGCTGGTGACGCGGGCCGTGGCGCACGGGTTGCCGGTAATGCAGGGAGATGCGGATACCGATCTTGTCCACTATCCAGACCAGGCCTTCGACTATGTTGTGCTCTCCCGTACCCTGCAGGCGGTGGAAAGACCGCTGGAAGTGCTGCGCCAGATGCTGCGCATCAGCGAGCGGGCGATCGTGAGCTTTCCTAATTTCGGCCACTGGTATTTGCGCGCGCAACTTCTGCTGAGTGGCCGCATGCCGATGACGAAAAGCTGGAACCGGATGTGGTACGAGACGCCGAACATCCATCCCTGCACGATCCAGGACTTCTTCGACCTCTGCCGGGCCGAAGGATATGTGGTGGAGCAGTGGCTGGCAGTGGATGACGAGGGGCACCGCGCGCCCTGGCGGCGCTTTCCGCACCTCGCCAATCTCTTCGGCGAGCAGGGGCTTTTCGTTCTGCGCCGCCGATAAAACTCCCCTCAGGCCATGCGCTCGCGGCCGTTTTCGAAGCGCATGGACGCGATGAGCCTGTGCAGGCGAACGGCTGCTGGAGACAGCGCATCGTCCTGGCCGCGGACAAGCAGAACCGGCTCGACCGAGCCGGAATCCGCAATCGTCACCTGCCGCAGGTGCTGGCCGTCATAGGAGGTGGTGGAGCGCGGGCTGGTATAGGACAGGCCGACGCCGAGCCCGTTCGCGGCAAGGCTGCGCATCGTCTCCGTCGTGCCGGCATGATGGGCGATCCGCGGGTGCAGCCCGGCGCGTTCGAAAAGCTGCAGCAT
>NZ_DATJJK010000241.1:0-20837 GCF_035492295.1 Acidisoma sp.
CGCGTACTGGACGAGGAGCCCTGCCGTGAAGCCTGCCAACAGCCTGCTTGCGAATACCGGAACCACCATCTTCACCGTGATGTCGGCGCTCGCCCAGAAACATCGGGCGATCAATCTCGGCCAGGGTTTTCCGGATACAGATGGGCCGGCGGATGTCATCCAGGCAGCGGCCGATGCGCTGCAGGACGGGCGCAACCAGTATCCGCCGCTGACCGGCGTGCCGGAACTGCGTCAGGCAGTCGCAGCCGCCAATGCGCGCTTCTACGGTCTTGATCTCGATCCTGACCACGAGGTCGTCGTCACGTCCGGCGCCACGGAGGCCATCACCGCCTCGCTCATGGCGCTGATCGACCCGGGCGACGAGGTCGTTCTGATCGAACCGCTCTACGACACCTACCTTCCCGTTGTGCGCATGCTGGGCGCGGTGCCGCGCCTCGTCCGGCTGGAGCCGCCGCATTGGACCCTGCCGCGCGCGGCGCTCGCCGCTGCCTTCGGCCCCAAGACCAAGGCCATTCTCATCAACAGCCCGATGAACCCGATCGGCAAGGTCTTCACGGCCGAGGAGCTCGGCTTCATCGCGAGCCTGCTGCAGCAGCACGACGCTTATGCGATCTGCGACGAGGTCTATGAGCATCTTGTTTTCGACGGCCATCGCCATATTCCTCTGATGAGCCTGCCCGGCATGCGCGAGCGGTGCCTGCGCATCGGCTCGGCCGGCAAGACCTTCAGCCTCACCGGCTGGAAGGTGGGCTATATCTCGGGGCCGGCGGCGCTGATGGGCGTGGTTGCCAAGGCGCATCAGAACCTGACCTTCACGACGCCGCCCAACCTGCAGCGTGCCGTGGCTGTCGGCCTGGCCAAGGACGACGCCTATTTCGCCGGGCTCGCGGCAGACCTTCAGGCGCAACGCGATCACCTGGTGCGCGGGCTAGAGGCCGCGGGCTTCCGCACGCTGCCTTCCGGCGGCAGCTATTTCGTGCTCGCCGACTATGCAGCGCTCGATTCGGATGGTGATGACGCGGCCTTCTGCATGCGTCTCGCGGAGCGGGCAGGGGTGGTGGCAATCCCGCTCTCCGCCTTCTACGCGACAGAGAAGCCGCGCCATCACGTACGCTTCGCCTTCTGCAAGCGGACCGCGCTGCTGGACGAGGCGGTGACCCGCCTGACCCGCTATTTCGGCGCGGGTCAGTCCGCCGCGGCCGTGCCGTTGACGGCGGCGGAGTGATCGGTCTAAAGGGCACGCCGCGGCGCCGAATGGCCCGCGTAACTGGATGGCGGTCGTAGCTCAGTTGGTAGAGCGCCAGGTTGTGGTCTTGGATGTCGTGGGTTCGAGCCCCATCGATCGCCCCAGTTCCCTGAACACCTCCCGAAATTGAGTGTTTTGCGGCGAAGCAGCGTTTTATGGCGCTTTGCGCATCAAAAAGGGCCTGTCCCCGCGGGGGACAGGCCCTTTTTTTGTCCGGTCGGTCCGCTCAGCGGGGGCGCAGCATATGGCCCGCGCGATAGAGCAGGATCGCCATGGCAATCTTGGTCGCTTCCGCCGGCAGGAAGGGCACGAGGCCGCCGGCCAGCGCCTTGTTCCAGCCGACCTGCAGGGCGAGCCAGGCCAGGCCGAGCCCGTAGATCACCGTGATGCCGGCCAGAAAGGCAACGATGGTACCGGTCCAGCCGCGCATCAGCCCGCGCGAGGAGGCGAAGCCCATCAGCGAGGCGGCGACGAAGAAGCCGAGGAGATAGCCGGCCGTCGGGCCGGCGAGATAGGCGAGGCCGGCGCCTGAGGCGAAGACCGGCAGGCCGATCGCGCCGGCGACGAGATAGCTCGCGAGCGTCGCCTCGGCGAGGCCGCTGCCGTAGATCGCGCCGAGCAGCAGAATCGTGCCGCTCTGCATCGTCATCGGCACCGGCCAGAAGGGGATGGCGATATGGGCGGAGGCGGCGATGACGCAGACGCCGAGTACGGCCGCCGCGAGCTTCAGCGGCATCGGCAGGGCATTCTGGCGCGACCGTATGGCCGGGATGGTTTTCGCCTGGGCGGGCATGGCGTAGTCTCCGAAGGTGGAAGCGGCGGCGTCCTCGCGTCCCGGGTTGCGGACGCTCCGGCACCGTCGCCGCGATCGTTGATCTGTGTATGCTGCCTGTCATCACGGAGCCGTGCAAGCGGCGCGTGAAGCGGCCCGTGGCGGGCGTGCCTTTACGGCTGTTTGATCCAGGCCAAGGCGATGCGCGCTCCCTATGCCAGCACCGCATCCCATTGCCATCGGGCGGCAGACATTCGCGATCGGCGGATGCGTGCCGCAGGCCCCCGGGCCTATGTCCTGTTGCGGGAGAATTGCGCATGAACGCTTTCATTGACCATTGCCGCTCGCATCTCGCCGAGATCGAGGCTCAAGGGCGCTATCGCCGCTTCACGCCGCTGATGCGCGAGGCCGACCGCTTTCCGGTCTATCGCCTGACCGAGAAGGGCGAGACGCGGGATATCACGGTCTGGTCCGCGAACGATTACCTCGGCATGGGCGTCGATCCGGGTGTCATCGCGGCATCCCGCGCGGCGATGGAGACGCTCGGCGTCGGCGCCGGGGGCACGCGGAATATCGGCGGCACCTCGCCCCTGCATGATGCGCTGGAGGCGGAACTCGCCAACCTGCACGGTCGCGAAAGGGCACTGCTCTTCACTTCGGGCTTCGTCTCCAACCAGGCGTCGCTCACTGCGATCCTGCGCAGCCTGCCCGGCTTCATCTGCTTCTCGGACGAGAAGAACCACGCCTCGATGATTGCCGGCATCAAGAACAGCCCCGCGAAGTGTCATGTCTTCCGGCATAACGACCTCGCCCATCTGGAGGAATTGCTCGCAGCAGCGCCGGCCGCGGCGCCGAAGCTCATCGCCTTCGAATCGGTGTATTCGATGGATGCCGACATCGCGCCCATCGGCGCGATCTGTGACCTCGCGGACCGTTACGGCGCGCTGACCTATCTCGACGAGGTGCATGCCGTGGGCATGTACGGGCCCCATGGCGGCGGGGTTTCGGAGCGGGACGGCGTGGCGCACCGGCTGACCGTCATCGAGGGTACGCTGGCAAAAGCCTTCGGCGCCCATGGCGGCTATATCGCGGCCGATGCGGTGGTGGTGGATTTCATCCGCTCCACGGCGCCGGGCTTCATCTTCACGACCTCCCTGCCGCCGGGCGTGGTCGGCGGGGCGCTGGCCAGCATCCGCCGCATCCGCGCCGATGACGGGCTGCGCGCTTCGCTGTTCGCGCAGGCCGCCCTGCTCAAGCGCAAGCTCGATGCTGCCGGTCTGCCGCGTCTGCCCTCCGAGAGCCATATCGTGCCGCTGATGGTGCGGGATGCCGATCTCTGCCGTGACGTGAGCCGCCTGCTGCTCGAACGCCACGGCCACTACGCCACACCGATCAACTATCCCACCGTCCCGCGCGGCACGGAGCGGCTGCGCCTGACACCGGGTCCGCGGCATACCGAGGCGATGATGGACAATCTCATCGCCGCCCTGGTTGACATCTTCGCAGCTCTTGGACGAAAGGCGGCGTAATCATCTCGTCATGTTTCCGAGGGATGGTATGGTTCATAGGATGGGCGGCGTGCCGCCGCGCCGTTCCAAGAAGAGGAAGATCCCATGACGCAGTCGATCCTTTCCCCGGCGCGCCGCGCCTTGCTGCCGCTGGCCGCTGCTGCTGCTTTCGCCTTCGTCGGCCTCACCGGGCTCGCGACCGCCCATGCCGATCCGGTGACGCTGACCGCGAAGCTCGTGCCCGTTCCCGGCGCGCCGCCCACGGGCCTTGGCGAAATGGTTGCCCATTATGATCCCACGACCGAGATGCTGAGCTGGCACCTGACCTATGCCGGCCTGTCCGGGCCCGTCATGGCGGCGCATATCCATGGCCCCGCAACGCCGGGGATGGACGCACCGCCGGTCATCCCCTTCACGCCGCCGCTGACGAGCCCGATCGACGGCCAGGCCAAGCTGACGCTGGATCAGGTCTCCCAGATGCTCGGTGGCCTTTATTACGTGAACCTGCATACCGCGGCGTTTCCTGGCGGCGAGATTCGCGGCCAGCTGAACGTCCAGCCGAGCAACTGAAGACGCTCCATCGGGAAAAAGGGGGCTCCCGCCGGCCGGCGGGAGCCCCTTTTTCATGCGCTGTCCTCTTCCCGCCCATAGAGCAGCAGAAGGGCGAGGATGACGACGCCATAAACGATGCTGCGTCCGTAATCCGGCATGTTGAAGGCCAGCAGCACGCTGACCAGCACCGTCAGGCTGATGGCGCCGGCGACCGAGCCGAGGTAGTTGCCACGCCCGCCCAGGATATAGACACCGCCGATGACGACGGCGGCGATGGACTGGAAGAGATAGGGATCGCCCATGCCGAGTGCGGCCTGGCCGCCGAAACCCACCAGCATGATTCCTGCCATCGCTGAGAAGAAGCCGCTCAGCGCGTAGAGCAGGATGGTGATGCCGGAGACATTGATGCCGGCGAGGTGGCTCGCCCGCGCATTGTTGCCCACCGTATAGGTCGCGCGGCCGAAGCGGGTCATGGCGAGCAGGAACGAGACCGCGATGAGGACGACGATCCAGATCCAGAGCACGAAGGGCACGCCGAGCAGCCCCTGATGCACGGCGGCCTGAATGACGGGCGGGGCATAGGCGCCGCAGCTCGTGCAGGTCATGCCGCCCGATAGCCCCAGTGTCAGCCCCTGCATGATGCCGTTCATGGCGAGTGTCATGACGACTGCGGGAATGCCGAGCAGCGCGATGCCGGCCCCATTGACGGCGCCGATGAGCGCGCCGACGCCGAGGGTGAGCGCCAGTGCGGGGATCGCGCGCGCGTCCTGGCCGAGCGAACTCGTCACCATCAGGATCGAGGCGGCGTTGAGCACCCAAGGCACCGAGAGGTCGATGCCGCCGATAAGGATGACGAAGGTCTGGCCGGCGGCGACGAGCCCCACGAAGGAGGCAACGACCAGGATGGCGCGGATGCCGTCCAGGCTCGCGAAGCCCGGGCGCACCGCCTCGCCGATGGCGAAGAGGATGATGGCGGCCAGGAAGGCATACAGGATGCGCCGCCGGTCACGCGGCAGCCATTGCCTGATGATGGAAGCACTCATCTCCGGCGCCTCACGATTTGTCCGATGACATTCGCCGCCACGACCGCCGCGAGCAGGAACAGCCCCTCGTAAAATGTCTGATACAGGGGGTCGATATGGGCGAAGAACAGGATGTTCACGACCATGGTGGTGACGAAGGCGCCGAAGACCGCGCCGAGCCCGCTACCGCGGCCGCCGAAGAGGCTGACACCGCCGAGCACGGCGGCGACGATCGAGGTCAAAGTATAGGTGTTGCCCGTCGTGGCATCGCCCGCGGTCGAGGTGGCGGCGAGAATGAGGCCGCCGCAGGCGGAAGCGAAGCCGCCCAGCATATAGGCGAGGATCACCGTCCGCTTCACCGAAATGCCGTGGCTGCTCGCCGCCATCGCATCATTGCCGATGGCAAAGACGGACACGCCGAGGCGGGTCCGGCGAAACACCGCCCAGATCAGGCCGATCAGCGGAATATAGAGCAGCGATACCGGCCAGTTGGGATTGGCGAGCACATTGGTGAAACCGGCCGGCACCGCGCCGCCCGGCTGCGGCAGGACTTTGATCGCGATACCTTGGAAGATCGAGAGGGTCGCAAGCGTGACCAGGATCGGCTGCAGCCGGCCGACGGCCACGAGCACACCGTTCAGCAAGCCGCAGAGCACGCCGACGCCCAGGATCGCGGCGGTCCAGAGCGTGGTTTGCACCGGCCCGCCATTCAGCGTCAGCGCGGCCATGGCATTGGTGAGGTCGATGACGCCGCCGACCGAAAGGTCGATCCCGCGCGTCAGTACGACGAGGGATTGCGCGATGCCGGCAAAGGCGAGCGGCATGGTGTTGTTGAGCGTCGAGGTCAGCTCGAAACCGCCGGGCAGGCGGTGCTGCGTTACCAGATAGAGCACGCAATAGAGGATGATGCAGGCGATCAGCAGCGCCACGACAAGGGCGAGGCCGACATTCTGCACGAGAAAATGGGAGAAGCGCGAGCGGCGCGGACCGCTCGCAGCCAGAACGGTCTCAGGAGGAGAGTGGGAGGATGACATGGGAGCGTTCGGTCCTCAGGCGGCGAGATGGTCGCGCACGGCGGCAGAGACGATGTCCTCGGCGGTAATGCCGGGGGCGGAGAGCTCGGCTGCGACCACACCTTCCCGCATCACGAGGACGCGATGGCAGAGATGGGCGAGTTCTTCGGCGTCGCTGGAATAGAAGAGGATCGCATGGCCTTCGCTCGCGAGACGCGAGACCAGTTCGTAAATCTCATGCTTGGTTGCGACATCGACGCCACGCGTGACGTCGTAAAGAAGAAGAATCTGGCATTCGGCGAGAAGCCAGCGGCCGAGCAGGACCTTCTGCTGATTGCCGCCCGAGAGTGCGCCGACGGCCAGGCCGATGCCGGCGGTGCGGACGCGCAGGCTGTCGACCACGCTTTGCGCCGCCTGCCGTTCGGCCGTCCGGTCGAGCACACCGAAATGCGTCAACCGTTTGAGGATCGCGAGCGTTGCATTGTCCCGCACGCTCATCTGCAGAAGCAGACCCTCGGTTTTGCGGTCCTCCGGCACAAGGGCGATTCCGGCCGCGATCGCGGCGCGGGGGGAGCGAAAATGCCGGGATTTGCCGCCGACGCGAATTTCGCCGCTATTGGCATGCGCGTCACCGAAGAGCAGACGAAAGACTTCGCGGTGCCCGTGGCCGGCGAGGCCGCCGAGGCCCAGAACCTCGCCCGCATGCAGTTCGAAGGAAATTCGTTTTACATTCGGCCCGGCCAGATCGGCCGCTTCGAGTACGGCGGGGGCGGCCGCGGGCAGCGGCACGAGCGGGGGATAGAGTGCCTCCACGCGCCGGCCCGTCATCAGACGCACGGCCTCGTCCTCGTCGATATCGGTGAAGGTGCCGACATCGGTGCCGCCGCGACAGATCGTGATGCGGTCGGCAATGCTGCGAATCTCGCCCCAGCGATGAGAGGTGAAGACGATGCAGGTGCCGGTCTGGCGAAGCGCACGGATCTGGCCGAACAGCCATTCCACCTCGCGTTCGACGAGGGAGGAGGTGGGTTCATCGAGGAACAGGATCTGCGGATCGTGGCTGATGGCGCGCACGATCTCCACCACCTGGCGTTCGGCCAGCGAGATGTCCTCCACCAGCGCGCGGGGATCGACATGCATGACGCCATAGCGGGCGAGCAGCGCATCGGCCTCCCGCGCCGTGGCCGCACGGTCGATGAGGCCGAAACCGCCGCGCGGCTCCCTGCGCAGCAAAAGATTCTCGGCCACCGTCATCCAGGGCAGCAGCGTCAGCTCCTGGAAAACGGTCCAAGCACCGAGCTTGTGCGCGGCCTCAGGGCCCGAGAGGGAGACCGGGCGTCCCCCGATCCGGACCTCGCCCTGGTCGGGCCGCACACGACCGCCCAGGATTTTGATGAGAGTCGATTTGCCGGCGCCATTCTCGCCGACGAGGGCATGCACCTCGCCGGCCTCGGCGGTGAAGGACGCTTTCGTCAGCGCCGCGACACCGCCATAGGCTTTACCGACATCGACCGCTTCGATAGCGGCGATGCTCACAGGGTCAGGCTTTCGGCAGATTGATGCGAAGCCCACCCGGGCAGACGCTGCCGTCCACGGCCGCCGCCGCGCAGATGTCGACGGGCGAATTGGGTCCGCTGCCCGCCGTGAAGTCGTCGAAGAAGCTGTCGGGCTGGTCGGAGAAGACGTTGACGCCAAGTTTCAGGTCGGCGTTGGTCACGAAGACGTTCGGAACGTCGATATCCTTCTTCGGGTAGCTGCCTTCGAGGATGCGACGCGCGAGTTCCAGCGCCATCAGCGAGAGATAGGGCGGGGAGCCCGCCGAGTAGCCGACGACCTTATGGCCGCCGATGCCCAGCATCATCTTGCGGAAGCCGTTCTCCGCCTCTCCGGCGGTCGGCGGCAGCGGGCGATTGGCGGAGATGAAGGCCTTCAGCACGCCGTCCGTGCCACCCTGGCACCAGATCGCGTCGATCTTGGGCAGCGACGGCAGAACTGCCGCCGTATTGCGCTCGGCGGTCGAGGAATCCCACATGCCGGTGAAGCGGTTGACGACCTTGATGCCGGGGTTCTGCGCCCAGACCGCGTCCGCGCCCTTGTTGCGGTCGAGGTCCACCTGCGTACCGGCGACACCCGTCACCATGATGACGTTGCCCTTGCCGCCGGTCTGCTTGACGATCCATTCGGCCCAGCCCTTGCCGAGGTCATACTGGCTGATATTGACCTTGATGGCGGAGGGAGCGGTCACGCCGCTGTCGAAGCAGACCACGAGGATGCCGCGCGAGGTCGCCTGATGGATGATGCCGTTGAGCGCGGTGGGGGATGCGGCATCGATGACGATGGCATCGACCCGTTCGGCGATCATGTTGGAGAGCTGCTGCGACTGCTTGCTGGCGTCGTTGCCGGAATTGAAGATCGAGCCTTCGACCTGGGACTTGAACGGCTCCATCTGCAGGGCGGATTTGAAGACATTCTCCATCTCCAATCGCCACTTGTTGCCGATGTAGGAGTTGGAGAGGGCGATCTTGAATTTCTTGCCCTCGGCAGCGAAGCCTGGTCGCGCAACCATCAGGGGCAAAGCGGCGAGCCCGAATCCTGCCGTCTGCAGCAGGGCGCGTCTGGTCGCTGGATGCGTCATTGAACCGATCCTCCCGGTGCCCTTTGCGGACACGTTTTTCTATAAAATCTGTTTCTTGCGGACGTTTTTGGTAGGCTTGGTGCCGATTTTTATCGGTCGCAGGCTAGCATCAAGCCTCGCTTGCGCTTTGTCCAGTGCTAACGCGCAATAACCTGAGCAATCTTCCGAAACCGTTCGTGCGGCAGCAGATTTGCCCTGGCGGGTCGCTCAGTGCAGGCCGAACTGGGTGGTGACTTCAGCGAGATAGAGGGACTGGCGGCGCTTCATCCGGCGGTCGTCGCCCAGAACACCGGCCACGAAGCGCTGCACCTCGGCGATCTCGTCCACATGCCGCCGGGCGTCCAGACCCTGGGTCACGCTGCTGCCATGCCGCCGGTGGCGGTTCAACGGCTCGGCGATATAGGCAATCCGTGCGGCGGGCTGGCTCAGCATCGCCGCATAGAGATACCAGTCTCCGGCGACGCGGAAACGGTCGAGCTTGTCGCCCAGGCGCGCGAAGGCCGCGAGCAGGGCATCGCGGCGCCACAGCACGGCGCTGACATTGAGGATCAGATTGCGTTCGCTGAGGCACTTGGCCAGGAAGTCGCGGCCGGCGAAGGTCGCATCCGCCGAGAGCAGCCCGGGCGCCGCGCGGGCGTAATAGGTCTTGTAGCTGTCACTCAGGATGGTGCCGTCCGCGTCCATCGCCACACTGTCGCAAAAGGCCATGACACAGTCGGGGTCGGCCTCGAGCTTGGCGCGCAGGCGCGCGAGGAAGCGCGGATCGCTTTCATCATCGGCTTCCGCGATCCACAGGAAATCGCCGCTCGCCTCCTCCGCCGCGCGGCGCCATTGCCGGAAGACGGAGCCGGAATTCTTTGCGTTCGCGACGATCTGGATGCTGCGATCCGCTGTCGCCGCAGCAGCCCGGGCGACGGTCAGGCTGTCGTCGGTCGAGGCGTCGTCCAGCAGCAGGATCTCGCGCACAGGCGCCCATTGCGCGAATACAGTCTCCAGCCGGGACGGCAGGTGGACTGCATAATTGTAGTTCGGCACGGCAACCGACACGGCGAGGAGATCGGGTGCCGTGAGGTCGAGCAGGGTCTTCAAATAGGCCGGGAAGCCGAAATCGGTCTCGGCGAGTGCCGCGAGGCGCGCGCGCCGCGCCCTCACGGCGGGATCGTTGGCGGCGGCCATCGCCAGCGCCGCTGTGGCCATGGCCTGCACATCCCCGCGCGGCACCACGGCGCCCACCTCCTGCTCCTCCAGCAGATCCGGAATGCCGCCCGAGCCCGCGAAGGCGACGGTCGGCACGCCCGCACTCATCGCCTCCAGCACGGTCGAGGGAAAGGGGTCCTCGCGCGAGGTCAGCAGCAGCACATCGGCGGCTGAAAGCAGCGCGTCCAGATCCTGCCGGAAGCCCAGCAGATGGAAGCGGCCGGTGGCGGTGGCGGCCGCGATATCCGGGCCGAGATAGCTCGCCAGCGCCCGGTCCATATTGCCGGCCCAGGCGAGATGGGCGTGCGGCGCCGCTTCCAGCACTTTGAGGAAGAGATCGAAGCCTTTGCGCATATCGGCATAGCCGATGCCGAGGAAGAACGGCGCCTTTGGCGGAATACCCAGCGTTTTGCGCAGCGCCGCACGCTTCTTCCTGTCGAAGGCTTGCGGGCTGTACACGCCCTGCGGGCGCACCACGCTGCGGGCGAGGAAAGGCGGAAGGCGTGCATCGAGATGGTCGAGCACACCATCCCGCACACTCGCGGCCGGGAAGACGATGTGACGCGCCGCACTGACGCCGCGCCGCGCGAGCTGGGTCAGGTTCTTCTCGTGCAATAGGCTCGGCAATTCATGCACCAACAGCGTCGTCGCGATGCCGGCATGATCCAGGATAGGACAGGCGCCCCCGGCGGCCACCGTGTTGACGATCGCCTGACGGTAGCCGCGGGAAGCGAACTTGCGGCCTTCCGCCGGGAGGTCCGCCCGTCGCTGCAGCACCGTGACGGGTGCGACCTCGGCATAGTCCGGCACCATCGGGCCGCCTTCGAGGAGCAGGAATTCGAGGTTGACCCCGTGCAGACGCCGTAGCGCGCGGCCGATCGAGAGTAGCAGGATCTGAGCGCCGTGGCGATGCGCGTCATGGCCGACGAGAAGCAGCTTGCCCAGCTCCTTGCGCGGGCTCTCCACCGCGACTGCGCGGGCGAGGGCATTAAGATAGGCGCTGCCGTAATGCAGATCGGGCTCCAGATAGGCGCCTTCCGCCCATTCGTTCCAGGCATTGATGCAGAGCATGGGCTGACCGAAGAAGGGCGTCTTCTCGGCGCGGGCCACAAGGGCCGAAACCCATTCGCCGAAGGCGGCCGGCGTGCTGCCGTGCAGCACCAGGCCACGACCCTCGCGCCGCGGGTCATTGTCCCAGGAGGGCACGGCGGTTTTGATGAGGGGATAGGCGGGCGCTGGTTCGGCCAGCGATATCGCCACCGTGTCCTGGTAGCTCACGACATGAGGCATCGCCTCCATGTCCAGCCATTCCAGGCTGTCGTTGATCTTGGGCAGGCTGGCGGTCAGCTTGTGCGGCGGGAATTCGATCGCGCCGTCCATGCCGAATTCACTGGGGTCGGTCGCGTCGAAACCCTGGCCCATGACGAAGATCGGGTCCTCGCCACAGAGATCGCGAAACAGGCCGCGCCAGCGTGTAATCGTTTCGAGTGCGGATGGAATGAGGCCGGGGCGGTAGATCATCAGCACCGGCCGGCCTTCCAGCCGGATGTAGCGGGGGTCGGCGAAATGTCGGCCGAAGACACGGACGAGGTCGGCGTCCTCGCTCGGCCGGTAGTCCTGGCTGATCAGGATCTCATCGTCATGCCCGTCCCAGCGCCGGGTCCAATTCTCGTTGGTCCACATCAGGCAGAAGGGGATGTCGAGGCCGGGGTCGGCCAGCAGCATCTCCAGCGGCTTTTCCAGCAGGCGATGGCCGTTGAACCAGTAGAAGTAGAAAACGAAGCCGTGCACGCCAGCGCCCTTCGCCATCTCGATCTGGCGGCGCAGCGTCTCGGGGTTGTCCAGCCGGTAGTGGCCGAGATCGCGCGGCGCGCGGGGCTGGTAATGGCCGGCGAAGCGCGGCATCCCGCGGGTGAGATTGGTCCATTCAGTGAAGCCGCGACCCCACCAGGCGTCGTTCTCGGGAATGGGATGGAACTGGGGCAGGTAATAGGCGAGCACCCAGGCGCGCAGAGCGGTGCCGGCGGGCAGCGGCTCGAAGGTCTCGAAGGCCTCGCCCGGGCGGGAAAAGCGGCCGATCTCGCCTGGAATCGTGGCTTCCTTCAGCGGCCGCTTCGGGTAGATGCCGGTCTCGCCCCGCCGGCGCTGGTAATCCAGCAACGGGTTGATCCCGGGCTGATGGCGCAGGTAGCGGCCGCGATAGAAGCCAGTGTCGAAATTGGGGGAGGGGTTGCGGTCTTCCCGAAAGCCGATTTCCATGAAATGGGCAAAGGCGTCGATCCCGGCGGCGGCGATGTCGGGATAGAGCGTCAGATAGAAATCCGTATCGAAATCGGGGTTGGGATTGACGCGCCCGGTCAGCCGCTCGCGCATGTAATGGCCAAGGCAGAGTTCGGCGGCGCCCAGGTGGTAGGTTTCCCGGTACCAGCCTGGGTCGAAGAGCATGGACGGGCGGCGCCCTTCGCGCTCGCCATGATTGATGTAGTGGAGCAGCGGGTTGATGTTCCCCGCCGCGACATCGGCGTAATACGTCAGGTACCAGGTCGTGTCGAAATAGAGGTTGGGGTTGCGCCCCTCCCGCCAGCCCGTGCGGCACCAGTCTCGGAGTGCATCGGCCGGGTCCGCCTGATAGGCCCCGCAATACCAGGCGAAATCGAAAAGGCCACTCTCCAGGATGACGGTGTTGATCTCGTCCTCACTGTCTTCCCCAGCGGCCGCTGCCGTTGCCAAGTCGTCCTTCATCACCCGCGGTCCGCTGTCGTCATGGCACGCATAATGATGAGCCGGTTCCGCAGGATCAACGATTTATTGGCCGAGCTTGACCGCGCCTCATGTCCGCGACTCATGGGCGGCGCGGCGCAGCCGGTCATTGATCGCGCAACCGAGTTCCCGCTCGGGAACGGGCATGACGGCGATGCTGGAAAGCCCCCGCGCGCGGCCCCCGGCATCGAGGGCGCGCAGGCCGGCGAAAAGCCGCGCCGCCGCTTCGCCAAGATCGCCGGCGGGGCTGAGGTCGAAGGTCAGTGCGGCGCCGGGCAAGGCGGGGCCGAAGGCCAGCAGTGCCTCCTCGGGCCCGATCGTCTGGGCGTTCAGCCGCAGAGGCAGTTCGGGCGCGTAATGGGCGAGGAGCTGGCCTGGGGAGCGCGGGGCATTCTCGGCTGCCGGTTCCGGCACCAGGATATCGGGAAGATGGGCAAGCAACGCTTCCAGGGTTACGCCGCCCGCGCGCAGCAGGGCCGGGCGCGGCCCGGCAAGATCGACCACCGTCGATTCCAGGCCCACAGCGCAGGGCCCGCCGTCGATCACAGCGGCGATGCGACCCGAAAGCCCATCCAGCACATGGGCCGCCGTCGTCGGGCTCACCCGGCCGGAGCGGTTGGCTGAGGGGGCGGCAACCGGCCGGCCGGTCGCCGCAAGCAATTGGTGGGCGAGGGGATGGGCGGGCACCCGCACCGCCTGGGTGTCGAGCCCGGCGCCGGCCAGGCGCGAGACGCTGCAATGCGGGCCGCGTCGCAGAACGAGGGTGAGAGGGCCAGGCCAGAAGAGATCCGCCAGCTGCTCGGCGACCGGATTCGCCAGAACGTCGTCGAAGGCAGCCTCCGCGTTCGCGTAATGGGCGATGAGCGGGTTGAAGCTCGGCCGTTCCTTGGCGGTGTAGATGGCGGCGACCGCCGCCTCTGAGGTCGCATCTGCGCCGAGGCCGTAGACAGTCTCGGTTGGGAAGGCGACCAGCCTGCCCGCGCGCAGCAGCCGGGCCGCCTCGGCCAGTCCGGCCATATCGGAGGCGAGCGTCTTCGTGTCCATCCGTCCCTCAGCGCCCGACGCAGAAAATGCCAGGATTTTCCCAGCCGGGTTTGCCGTAGCTGAGCGGTGCTTCGTCCTCGGCGGAGAGGACGCGGCCGCCCGCCGCTTCCACCACCGCCTGCGGGGCCGCGCTGTCCCATTCCATCGTCCGGCCTTGGCGGGGGTAGCAATCCGCGCGGCCATCCGCCACCCAGCAGAATTTCGCGGCCGAACCCATGCGGATCATCTGGGCGATGGGCCGCCCCGCGAGCATCGCGGGAAGGTGCGGCAGCCCGTCCCCATGAAAGCGCGAGACGACGAGGGTAAGGCCAGCGTCAGGCGGGCGCCGTGCCGCGATGGGATGATCGCCCGCCTGGTCCCTCCGAAAGGCGCCATGCCCAACCTGGCCGTAAAAGACTTGGCCCCGGGCCGGCACGCCGACTGCGCCCAGCACCGGGCGGCCGTGCCGCACGAGGCCGATATTGACCGCGAAATCATCGAGGCCCGCCACAAAATCCCGCGTGCCGTCAAGCGGATCGACCAGCCAGAACTCCGTCTCCGCGCCCGCCTCGGGCGCGATGCCCGCAGCCGCTTCCTCTTCCGCGATCACGGGAATGGCCGGATCCATCCGGCGCAGACCTTCCAGGATCAGCGCTTCGGCGGCACTGTCGGCATCCGTCACCAGCGTCCGGTCTACCTTGCGGTCCACCGCGAAGCCGCGTTCCCGCACGCGCAGAATCAGCGCCCCCGCCTCGGCCGCCAAAGTGGCTGCCAACTGCATCAGGGCCTCGTCGGAGGGGCGATAGGTCATGAATGGGTGATAGACGTGCCTGCCCAGCGTGGCAAAGCGCGCCGCAGCTGTTAGGGTCGCATATCAACCATCTCCCGGCCCGGCGTGCAGGGCCGGGCAAGCCGATACCGGCAGTTCTTGAGGATCCCGCTCATGCTCGACGTCGCCTTCTCCAAGCCCGTGCCGCCCAAGGCCGGCGCCGTTGCCCTGCTGCTCGCCGAGGAGGAGCAGCTTGCGGGCGTCGCGGCGGCCTTGGACCAGGCGGCGGGCGGGGCCATTGCCCGCGCGCTCGAGGTGGCGGGCTTCAAGGGCCACAAGGGGAAAAACATCATGCTCTATGCCCCCGCACCCGGCCTCGGCCGTGTGGTGGTGCAGGGGCTGGGCAAGCGGGCGGATCTTTCCGCGCTGACGCTGGAAGAGGCCGGCGGTAGCATCGCGACCGCGCTCTCGGCCGAGCCGCAGGCAGTGATCCTCGCCGACTCCCTCGGCGCCCAGGATGCTGCCCATCTCGCCCTCGGCGCCGTGCTCCGCAGCTATCGTTTCGACCGCTACCGCACCAAGGAAAAGGCAGAGGACAAGCCGAAGCTTGCCGCCATCAGCCTGCAGGTGCCTGAACTGACCAAGGCCCGCGCTGCCTTCGCCCCGCTGAAGGCGACCGCCGAGGGCATCTTCCTCACCCGCGACCTGGTCACCGAACCCGCCAATATCCTGACGCCCGCCGAGATGGCCGAGCGCTGCAAGAAGCTCACCGCCCTCGGCCTGAAGGTGGAGGTCCTGGGGCCGAAGGAACTCGCCAAGCTCGGCTTCGGTGCCATGCTGGGCGTCTCCCAGGGCAGCGTGCAGGAGCCGCGCATGGTCGTCATGCAGTGGAACGGCACCGGCGCACGCCGCACCAAGAAGCCGGTCTGCTTCGTGGGCAAGGGTGTCACCTTCGATACCGGCGGCATTTCCATCAAGCCTGCCGCCGGGATGGAGGACATGAAGTGGGACATGGCGGGGGCCGGCGCCGTCGTCGGCCTGATGGCGACGCTTGCCGGCCGTAAGGCCAAGGTCGATGCCGTCGGCATTGTCGGCCTGGTCGAGAACATGCCCTCCGGCACGGCGCAGCGCCCGGGCGACGTCGTCACCAGCTATTCCGGCCAGACCATCGAAGTGCTGAACACCGATGCTGAAGGCCGCCTCGTGCTCGCCGATCTCCTTTGGTACGCGCAGGAGAAGTTCGACCCCGCCTTCATGGTCAATCTCGCGACGCTGACCGGTGCCATCATCGTGGCCCTCGGCCAGGAGCATGGCGGGATGTTCAGCAATGACGATGATCTCTCCCAGAAGCTCCTCGCCGCCGGCCTCACGACCGGCGAGAAGCTGTGGCGCATGCCGCTCGGGGATGCCTATGATCGTTCGCTGAAATCCGACATCGCGGACATGAAGAACATCGCTGGCCGCTACGGCAGCGCCGTCGTCGCCGCGCAGTTCATTCAGCGTTTCGTCAACGGCAAGCCCTGGGCGCATCTCGACATCGCCGGCATGGTCTGGTCGAGCAAGGACGCGCCCTGCGTGCCCAAAGGCGCGACCGCCTACGGCCTGCGTCTGCTCGATCGTCTCGTGCGGGACCATTATGAGGGCTGAAGACGCCTGGCCATGCTGAACATCCAGCCGGACCTGCACCTGATCGGCGCCGCCGATCTCGACCCAAAGGCCGCGCGCGTCCTGCCGGTGCGGCAGGGTGCCGTGCCGGCCGATTGCGCGCGGGCCGCCGCCGCCGCCGGCTTCACCGGGGAGGCGGAGAAGACCCTACTCCTGCTCGACCGGCCGGGGGGCGGCGTCCTGCTTCTGCTTGGCATCGGTGAGGGGGCGCGGCCCGAAGAGGCGGGTGCGGCGGCAGCTGCCGCGCTCTGCGACCAGGCCCAGATCGCCATCGACGGGCGTGGCCTGCCGCGCAGCCTCGCCGTGCCGATCGCGCTCGGCGCAGCACTCCGCGCCTGGGCACCGCCGCAGCACCGCCAGGGCAAGCGGGCGTCCGAGCCCGGTCTGAGCGAGACGACGCGCCTCGATCTCCTGGTCGATGACGCCGAGCGACCCGGCCGACGCTGGCGGGAGGCGCAGGCGACCGTGGAGGCCGTCTGTCTCGCCCGCGCGCTGGTCGCCGAACCCTCGAATTTTCTCACGCCAAAGGCCTTCGCGACCCGGCTGCGCGCGCTGGAGGACGCCGGAATCACGGTGGAAATCCTCTCAGGCCGCGCGCTTGGTGCGAAGGGGCTCGGCCTGCTCCAGGCCGTCGGCCGCGGCTCGGTGCATCCACCGCAGCTCGCTGTTCTGCGCTGGCCGGGCAGCCTCGATCAGCCGCCGGTCTGCTTCGTCGGCAAGGGCATCACCTTCGATACCGGCGGTATTTCCATTAAACCCGCCGATCGGATGTGGGAGATGCGGGGAGACATGGCGGGCGCCGCCGCCTGCGTCGGCGCCATGCTCGCGCTGGCCCGTCGCGGGTCCCCGGCCCCCGCCGTGGCCGTGCTCGCCCTCGCCGAGAATATGGTGGATGGCGACGCCTATCGCCCGGGGGACGTCATTCAGGGCCATGCCGGGCTTACGGTCGAGATCGTGGATACCGATGCCGAAGGCAGGCTCGTATTGGCCGATGCGCTGTCCTACGCCGTGTCCCGCTTTCAGCCGCGTGCGGTAGTCGACCTTGCAACCCTGACCTATGCCGTGGGCGTCGCCCTCGGGGGTGAAATGGCGGGCGTCTACGGCAACGATGGGCTACTCGCGGCCCATCTCGCCGCCGCCGGCGTTGTGGTCGGCGAGAGGGTTTGGCCGCTTCCCGTGACGGAACGCCAGCGCGAGGCGCTTGCCTCGGACATCGCCGATATCAAGCAATGCATCACCGGCCGTCTGGTGCCGGATGCCGCCCTCGCCGCTGCCTTCCTGCGGGCGTTCGTGGGCGATACCCCCTGGGCGCATCTCGACATCGGCGCGGTCGAGGCGCGTGAAGAGGCTGAGGGCCGCTACGCGGCCGGGCCCACCGGCTTCGGCGTGCGCCTGCTCGACCAGCTCGTCGCCACACGCTACGAAGACCCCGATCATCCTTGAGCGCGGAACCATGGCGGAGATCGGCTTCTATCATCTGACCCGCGCCTCGACCGAGACGGTGCTGCCGCCGCTGCTCGGTCGCACGCTCGCGGCCGGCGAGCGTGCGGTGATCCGTTGCGGCAGCGCCGAGCGCCTCGCCGCTCTCGATACCGCTCTCTGGCAGTGCCAGACCCCGGACTGGCTGCCGCACGGCCATGCCGCCTCCGGGCATGCCGAATGGCAGCCCATCTGGCTGACCGAGGACGACGAGGCGCCGAACGGCGCCCGCTTCCTGTTCCTGATCGACGGCCAGGGGACCGCACACATCGGGGACTACACCCGCGTCTTCGACCTCTTTGACGGCAATGACGGGCAGGCGGTGGCAGCCGCGCGCAGGCGGTGGGTGGCGGCCAAGGCGGCGGGCCACCAACTGAGCTATTGGCAACAAGGCCCGCAAGGCTGGGAGCGCAAGCAATGACCCGGATCGCAACCCTCGATCATCGAGCTGTCGTCGCCGTCACCGGCGAGGATCGCGTTTCCTTTCTCCAGGGCCTCGTCTCTCAGGACGTGACGCTCGCCGAACCCGGCCGGGCGCTGTGGTCCGCGCTGCTCACGCCCCAGGGCAAATGGCTCGCGGAGTTCTTCATCCTGTCCGACGGCGAGCGTCTGCTGCTCGACGTCGAAGCGGCTCAGCGCGACGATCTCATCAAGCGCCTCTCGCGCTTTCGGCTGCGCGCCAAGGCGGCGCTTGCGCCTGCGGAGGAGACCGTCCAGGTCGCCTGGAACGGTCCGGCGCCCGACCTGGCTTCGGGCCTGATCGCCCCAGATCCGCGTCTGGCCGAGGCTGGCTATCGCATTCTCACCGGCCTGCCGCTGCCGGCAACCGCCACGGCTGAGGATTGGGACAGGCACCGCCTGTCGCTCGGCCTGCCGGAAGGGTCGCGGGACCTGGAGACGGAGAAGACCGTGCTGCTCGAAGCGGGGTTCGACGAACTCGGCGGCATTTCCTGGACCAAGGGTTGCTACATGGGCCAGGAGCTGACGGCGCGCACCCGCTACCGCGGTCTGCTCAAGCGTCGCCTCGTGCCCGTCGCGATCGAGGGCGAGGCCCCGGCGCCCGGCACGCCGGTGCTGACCCCGGAAGGCCGCGACGTCGGCACCATGCGCTCCGCACGGGGAGGGCAGGGCCTCGCCGTGTTGCGGCTTGAGGTGCTGGGCGGCCCGCCGCTCCATGCCGGCGGCGCCACGCTCCGCGTCATGCTCCCCAGCTGGATCAAGCTGCCGGAGGCGGCGCCAGCCTGATGCGGCCTCCGCCGATCAGGCCGCTCAACTGCCGAGGCTGGGGGTGATGATGGCGTTATCCGCGCGCATCGTCGTCGCGTTCAGATTGGCATTGTAGGGGATGTTCCCAAGCCGGTCGGCGACCTGATTGGGCGGCACCGTGAAGATCGGGCTCGCCAGCAGATGCGCGACCGAAGCGCTGTCGTTTGTGCGGTAGGCCTCGGACAAGGCCAGCATCGTGTCGACCACATCCTGTGACGAGGCGGTGGCGCTGATGCCGACTTCCGCGCGCATCTTCTTCCGCCAGTCGAGAATTTCCAGCCGCGTCAGCGAATCCATTCCGACCCAACGCGGGCTGCTGTTGAGCTCGCCACCGAGATAGTCGAGCGCCGCGATTGCATAGGCGGCTTTTCCGGGATTGCCGATGATGGCATGGGCGAAGCCGAGTGCGGCGGCATCGAGTGCGGCAACATCCTGGTCACCATTGGTGTGGAAGGCGCCGGGCGGCAGCTGCGCCGTATCCGGCGGCGCGTCGTAGTGCAGGCAGCCGGACAAGGCGAGAAGCCCGCAGGCCGCGAGCGTAAGGCAAAACCGTTTCATGGCCATGGGCCCCGATTCAAAGAGGGTTTTCTGCCGCATTGGCGGCGTGGCTCACGGCATCGCCGATGGGCGAGCCATCCTGGCCGGCAGCCAAAATGGTGCGCCAACCAGCGAGTCCAAGGCGACCGCAAAAATAAATTCGATTGCGAAAACAAGCCGGAACGAAGCGGGTTCGGAACTAATTTTCACACTGATTTCCTTGGCTTGGCCACACCTCTTCAGACACCGGAAGCGGCCTGGGGAGCATTTCACATAATCGAGAGCTGCTCTGCGAGCTTGCGATGGCTCTCTAAGAATGACCTAATCGCGTCACCACATGTTTCCTGGTGTTACGTCGGATGTGATAAGGAGGACCTCCCGGTGCGCATTTCGAGAGACAAGGCACAGGTTGCGAATATTGAACTTGCCGCTGACGAAATCGAAGCCTCGCTACACAATCGCAGGAAGGAACTAACCGCGATCATTCAGGCGGCGCTGAAGGTTGGCGCCGATTACCCGGCGCGGGAAAGCGGGCGCAAGGCGCTTGCGGAACTCATGAAGATGGAACCGGATCTGCAGCCGAACCCCAGCGGCGTCGGGATTGCCGCTTCGGGTCATGTCATGTTTACGGCGCCCAAGCGGCGCCGTATGCGCGCAGCGGTCTGACCGCAGAAGACCGCGCGCACAGATTGGGCGCGAGTAAGGGGGCGGCCTCATAGGGGCCGCCCCCGCCATCACATGTGGATGGCGCCATCTTCAAGGGCGAGTGCCGCTTCCCGTACCGCCTCGCTGAGCGTGGGATGCGCGTGGCAGGTACGCGCAACATCCTCGGCCGAAGCGCCGAACTCAATCGCCGTCACCAGTTCCGCGATCAGTCCACCGGCATCCGGCCCGATGATCTGGGCGCCAAGCAGCCGGTCAGTCGTCTTTTCCGCGAGCAGCTTCACATATCCCTCCGTCGTGCCGATGGCGCGCGCACGGCCATTGGCGGAGAAGGGGAATTTTCCGATCCGATATTCCACGCCCGCCGCCTTGAGTTCCGCCTCGGTCTTTCCGACGGTCGAAACCTCGGGCCAGGTGTAGATGACGGAGGGGATGGCGTCGTAATTCACGTGCCCCGCTTGGCCGGCGAGAATTTCGGCAACGGCCATGCCTTCGTCCTCGGCCTTGTGCGCCAGCATCGGGCCCACGCGCACGTCTCCGATGGCATAGATGCCGGGCACGTTTGTCGCGTAATGCGCGTCGGTTGCGACGCGGCCGCGCTCGTCGAGCGCGACACCGGCGTCCGCCAGGCCCAGCCCGTCCACGAAGACCCGCCTTCCGATGGCGAGCAGCACGACATCCGCCTCCACCGTCTCAGCCGCGCCGCCCTTCGCAGGCTCCATCGTCAGCG
>NZ_DATJJK010000242.1:0-6136 GCF_035492295.1 Acidisoma sp.
CACGACGTTTGCAGGCCTCTTCTAGCGACGCCCTCCCCCCCGGTCAATGCACCCCGGCCACGAAGATTTCGGGCCGGGATGCATGGCAGGACAGAGCCGCTTCAGGCGATCAGAGCTTGCGGCGGATCGCCTCGTTGACCAGCGCAGGATTGCCCTTGCCGGCCATGGCCTTCATCACCTGACCGACGAAGAAGCCAAAAAGCTTGTCCTTCCCGGCCTTGTATTCGGCGAGCTTGTCCGGGTTGGCCGCCAGCACCGCGTCCACCGCCGCGTCGATCGCGCCGGTATCGGTCACCTGCTTCAGGCCCCGCTCCTCCACGATGGACAGCGCGCTCGCGCCCGTCTCCATCATCGCCTCCAGCACCTCTTTCGCGATCTTGCCGTTGATCGTGGCGTCGGCAATAAGGTCGAGCAGCCCGCCCAGGGCGCTCGCCGAGATCGGGCTGGTCTCGATGCTCTTCCCAAGCCGGTTCAGCCCGGCAAAGAAATCCCCCAGCATCCAGTTGGACGCCGCCTTGCCGTCCCGTCCTTTCGCGAGCGTCTCGTAGAAATCGGCTGTCGCCTGCTCCATCACCAGCACGCCGGAATCATAGGCCGGAATGCCATACTGGCTGATGAAGCGCGCCTTCTTGGCATCCGGCAATTCCGGCAGAGCAGAGGCCAGTTCATCCACCCAAGCCTGTTCGATCACCAGCGGCAACAGATCGGGATCGGGAAAGTAGCGATAGTCATGCGCATCTTCCTTGCTGCGCATGGGTCGCGTCTCGCCGCGCGCGGGGTCGTAAAGGCGGGTCTCTTGATCAACCGTCTCGCCTGCCTCCCAAATCTCCACCTGGCGGCGCGCTTCCGCCTCAATCGCCTGCATGACGAAGCGGACGGAGTTGACGTTCTTGATCTCGCAGCGCGTGCGGAACGGCTCGCCGGTTTTCCGGACCGAGACGTTCACGTCCGCACGCATGGAGCCTTCCTCCATATTGCCGTCGCAGGTGCCGAGGTAACGCAGGATGGTGCGCAGTTTCCGAAGGTAAGCGCCGGCTTCCTCAGGCGAGCGCATGTCAGGCTCGGAAACAATCTCCATCAGCGCCACGCCCGCGCGGTTGAGGTCGATGAAAGACTGCGCAGGGTGCTGGTCATGCATCGACTTTCCGGCATCCTGCTCCAGATGCAGGCGCGTCACACCGATCTGGCGGATCTCGCCGCTTTCCAGCTCGATATCGATCACCCCGGTGCCCACGATGGGATGCGCGAATTGGCTGATCTGATAGCCCTGTGGCAGATCAGCATAGAAGTAGTTCTTGCGGTCGAACCGGCTGACGAGATTGATCTGCGCCTTCAGCCCAAGGCCCGTACGCACCGCCTGGGCCACGCATTCGCGGTTGATCACCGGCAGCATGCCAGGGAAGCCGGCATCGACGAAGCTCACCTGTGCATTTGGTTCCCCGCCATACATGGCGGAGGCGCCGCTGAAGAGTTTCGCATTGGAAACCACCTGGGCATGCACTTCCAGGCCGATCACGAGTTCCCACGGGCCGGTCCGGCCCTCAATGATATAGGTCATGTTAGGCGCCCTCCCCCATGCGAATCCGGGGTCTTGCCGTAAAGCCCGCCGCGCGTTCCAGCGCGGCGCCAACCGCGAAGATTGTCTCCTCGTCGAAATGACGCCCGAGCACCTGAAGCCCCAAGGGCAGGCCCTGCGCATCGAGCCCGGCGGGGACGGACATGCCGGGAATGCCGGCAATGCTCGCCGGCACGGTGAAGATATCGTTCAGATACATCTTCACCGGATCATCCTCGTTTTCGCCTATGGCAAAGGCGGCGGAGGGTGTTGTCGGCGTCAGCAGCGCATCCACCTGGCCGAAGGCATCCGTGAAGTCCTTCAGGATCAGGGCACGGACCTTCTGCGCCTTGAGATAAAAGGCGTCGTAATAGCCGGCCGAGAGCACATACGTGCCGATCAGGATGCGGCGCCGCACCTCAGCGCCGAAGCCCGCCGCACGGGTTTCCTCGTAGAGGTCCTTGAGGTCGTTCGCCGGCACGCGCAGGCCGTAGCGCACGCCGTCATAGCGCGCGAGGTTGGAAGAGGCTTCCGCCGGCGCGACAATATAATAGGTGGCAAGGCCGTATTTGGTATGCGGCAGGGAGACGTCGACGATCTCGGCGCCCTCGGCCCGCAGCCAGTCAAGCCCCTGGCGCCACAGCGCCTCGATCTCCGGCGGCATGCCGTCAACCCGGTATTCACGCGGCACGCCGATCTTCAGCCCCTTCACGCCGCGCTGGGTGGCGGCCGCGAAATCCGGCACCGCGCGATTAGCGCTTGTGCTGTCCTTCGGGTCATGGCCCGCCATGGAGCCGAGCAGGATCGCCGCATCCTCCACCGTGCGGGCGAAGGGCCCGGGCTGGTCAAGCGACGAGGCGAAGGCCACGACGCCGTAGCGCGAGCAGCGGCCATAGGTAGGCTTGATGCCGACGATGCCGCAATAGGAGGCCGGCTGGCGGATCGATCCACCGGTATCCGTACCCGTCGCCGCCAGCGCCATGCCCGAGGCCACCGCAGCCGCCGACCCGCCGGAGGAGCCGCCCGGCACAAGCGGCGTATTGCTGTCGGCACGCTGCCAGGGATTGATGGTGGCACCGAAGGCCGAATTCGTGGTCGCTGAGCCCATGGCGAATTCGTCGAGATTGAGCTTGCCGAGAAACACCGCGCCATCACGCAGCATATTGGCCGTGACGGTGCTCTCGTAGGGCGGCACGAAGGGTTCCAGGATGCGGCTCGCCGCCGTGGTCTTCACGCCCTTGGTGCAGAAGACATCCTTGATCGCGACCGGCAGGCCGGCCAGTGGCCCGGCCTTGCCACGGGCGAGCGCCGCATCGGCGGCATCGGCCTGGGCCAGCGCCATGTCCGGCGTCACCGTAATAAAGGCGTGGATGTGCGGCTCTAGCGCCGCAACGGCATCGAGATGCGCCTGCGTCAGTTCTCGCGCGGAGATCGTGCGGCGGCGCAGCGCGGCACGGGCGCTGGCGAGCGTGAATTCGAGCGTCATGGTCTTATTCCACCACTTTCGGCACGGTAAAGAAGGGCCCGGAACGGGCCGGGGCGTTGGCGAGCACGGCATCCATCTGGTTGCCGTCCGTCACCACGTCCTCGCGCATGGTCATCGCGGCCGCACCAATATTGGCGAGCGGATCGACGCCCGAGACATCGACCTCGTTCAGCTGCTCAATCCAGCCGAGAATGGCGCCGAGTTCGCCTTGCAGTTGCGCCACGTCCTTCTCGGCCAGTCGGATCCGCGCGAGGCGCGCGATGCGGCGAACGGTGTCGGGATCGAGGGGGACAGATGAGGAGGACATGGAGCAAAAAGGGCCCTTGGGGTTTGAACGGGGGCGGACCATAAAGGCCGCCATGGCAGTCATCAACTTTCACGACCTATGCGAGGCGCTCGAGGCCGAAGTGCGGCTGATCGGCCTCGATCCAGGCTCCAAGACCATCGGCATCGCCCTCTCCGATGTGCGGCTCCGGGTCGCAAGCCCCTTCGGCAGCATCACGCGGGGCAAAATGTCCGGCATCGTTGAGCAACTCGGCCGGATCGTGATGCGCGAAGGCGTGGGCGGACTCGTCATCGGCCTGCCGCTGGGGCCAGAGGGGCAGATGGGCCGGGCGGCCCAGGCGGCGCGGGATTGGGCCTGGTCCATTTCCGATGCCCTCGGCCTGCCGGCCGCTCTCTGGGACGAGACGCTGACCACCGCCGAGGTGCATGACGTGTTGATCGGCGAGATGGACATGAGCCGCAAGCGCCGCGCCGCGGTGGTCGACCGGATGGCGGCGGCCCGCATCCTGCAATCGGCGCTCGATTCCCGGCCCTAGCCCCAGTCGGCCGCACAGGTGAGCGTGGGGCCGGCAGGCGCCGCCTGCCCCCGCCCCTCGGTCAGAATGATCCGGCGGATACCGGACGGAAGCGGGTCCGGCACCGTCGCGCCGATCCAGACGGAAGCAGCCTCTGCCCCCGGCGCCAGCCCCGCAGTGAAGCCGAGTGCGAGATTCAGCCAATCGGGGGCGCCCCCTTCCAGCCAAATCCGGTCATCCGGCCTGAGATCCGCCGCCAGTAATAGCCCGGCCAAAAGCGTTGCGGGAGCGTCGCTGCGGCCCGCGAAAGCCGGAATCAGCCGCAAGACCGAATCGCTGTCGCAGACGTCGCAAGGCGGAATCGCGTCACCCAAGGCCGCCGACCAGAGGCGGAGAGCGGCAAAGTTTGTGCAAGCCTCTGATTCCATCAGGGCCTCACGGGAAAGAGAGGAGGTGGGAGTGTCAGCCATGCGTCGGGATGTGACAGGTTTCGGTCAGAGGGGGCTTGATCGTCGGTGCGACCCCCGTCTATATGCCGCTCACCGCACGGCGGGGCCATAGCTCAGTTGGGAGAGCGCCTGAATGGCATTCAGGAGGTCGTCGGTTCGATTCCGATTGGCTCCACCACCCCCGCCGGTAACGTCTTGAATCATGAAGACTTGCCGGCCAGTGCGGATTTTTCCCCTCTCGAAAATCCTCTGAGTGTTTGGGTCAATGGGGCACAGCTGGTTCCCCGGGGACGCAAAACCATTAATCCCCCTTCCTAAAGCAGCGGCAATCGCGCCCTTACCGAGGGAGCGTTTTACCCCGTGGCGTCCAATCGCGGGACGTGGCAGCACCTTCGCTCGTGGATACCCTTACCGTCGCGCAATGGTCTGTGAAGTCATGAGATGACCGGACAAATAATCTCTATCCAAGACAATAACCGCCCATCCCATTCCTCACTCTAAGTCGTTCATCAAACAAGAACGCACGGCGGGACTAAGCGGCTGCCGCGACAGTATTGAAAAGATGATTGCGCCAGAGAGGTTTGGTACACAGAACCTGGTTGGGGCGTCCGGCCGTCAAACCATCTATCCGAAAGGTGCTCCGCGCAACCGAGGTATCGCCCAATTGTTTTAAACCGCCTGTTTCTTCAGCCTCCATGGAGAAAACAAGCTTAGGATGGGCACCCAAGAAGAAAAAAATGGGAGAGAATCGTGACCAATTCCAACCAAAACTCCGTTGAATTGTTACATGTGGCTCGCGCGGGGGAGGCTCAGGCCGCGGCGACCCTCACCGCTCACGTGCTCGGGACCATCAGATCAGCCGAGACGATCCCCGACGTCATCCTCACCTACAAGGAGGTGTACCGGGCGATGTTTGGCCGGGAGCCCTGAAGCACCTGCCTCGGTCACAGCCTCGTGCAAAGTCGATCTCTCGAAGGCGTTACTCCCACCCTCGCAAAAGACATCCCATATCTCCTCCGAAATGGTGGCGCCAGACCACCAAGGAGAGAGAAATGCCCGATGTTTTCCGCATGAACGACCAAGTGAGGCTCGTGATCGGCGGCCCTAATATGACGGTGATGAACCCGCAGGGCGCCTTCGGCGAGGTCTGGTGCACATGGACTGAGGAGGGGCGCAACCGGCGCGAAGCCTTCGCCGCTGCCTCTCTGATGCTCGTCAAAGGGCGAAAAAGCGTGCCCGAACCCGAACAAGCAAGCATGGCCAACCCGTCCGAGTAGAGACCTGCCCTCAAACCGACCGGCGCCGGAAAGCAGAAAAGGCGCTCTCGCATTTGCCCTGGGCAATTCCCAGGTAAGAACAACGCCCTGCGGCCCACCCTTGGGCAGGAAGAGAGACCCATGAGCGATGCACACGACGCCTCTGGGCGCTACCGCGCCGCGCCGGTCGGCCAGGAGCCCGGCGAAATCTGGTATGGCGTCTTCCTGGGCACTCGCATGGTGTCCGGTCGCGTCATGCGGCAGGACGAGGCTGAGAAAGAAGCCGACAGGATGAATGCGGAGGCGTTGACCGCGCAGCCCCCTGAGGACGCGCCTTATCCCGAATAAATCGGAAAGATGCGGTTTCTATCGAAGCTGAAGCCGATGTCGAGGATGTCATTCAGCTGGTCACCCAAGCATCGGCCGTGCCAAGCCGCCGGCTTGAGCCTGAGAAGCCCAGGCCAACTACCTTCGCGATTTGTCACTGGCCTGTCGCGGTCGTGCTTTTTTGACCCTGCGTGACAATGCCGCTCTGGCCGGTCGTCACGCCACTATGGGTCGAGGTCGCGGAACCCGGGTGGCCCAAGGGA
>NZ_DATJJK010000243.1:0-2704 GCF_035492295.1 Acidisoma sp.
GCCATGAAGCCGTGGGCCAGTTCGGGCATGACCATCGGTGCCATGGTGACCATGCAACCGACGGAGAGCGGCCCCGCGACCGTTTCCGCCGCTTCGGACGCGACAGCGTAAAGCGATTGTGCCTGCTGAAGAAGCTGCTTCGCCTCCACCAGCAGGCGCCTGCCGGCCGGTGTCAGCGACAGGCCCTGGGCGTGATGGCGGATGAAGAGCTGCACGCCGAATTCGCGTTCCAGCGTGCTGATGGCGGCGGAGATGGAGGGCTGCGAGATGCTGATCTTCTCAGAGCCGAGGGTGATGGAGCCCGCCTCGGCGGCCGCCACGAAATACTGCAGCTGCCGAAGAGTGTAGCGCATCCGCGGCGCCTGTCTCAGCCTTCCGGCAGCACCGCCGTCGCGTCGATCTCCACCAGCCAGGTCGGACGCGCGAGGGCCACCACCACGAGGCCGGTGCAGACCGGATGCACGCCGCGGATGTATTCGCCCATGGTGCGATAGACCGGCTCGCGGTGGCGCACATCGGTGAGATAGACCACGAGCTTGCAGACATGCTCCATGCTGCCGCCGGCTTCTTCCATCAGCTGGCGGATGTTCTGCATCACCTTATGGGTCTGTGCCACCGGATCGCCGATGCCGACATCCTCGGCCGTGTCGAGATCCTGCGGGCACTGGCCGCGCAGGAAGACGGTGGCGCCGCGCGCCACCACCGCCTGGGCGAGATCATTGTCGAGCTTCTGTTCGGGATAGGTCTTTGCCGTGTTGAAGGGGCGGATGCGGGTGTGGATCATGCTCAATGTCCTTCAGACGGTCTCGGTTTGGGTCGCGGGCGTGCGTGCCGCGATATGCTGCGCCAGATAGGCGGCATCGCGCCAGCATCCCCAGATGAAGGAGGAGCCGCGGCTGGAGAGCCAGGGCAGGCCGAGGAAATAGAGGCCGGGCACGGTGGAGACGCCCTTGTGATGCTGCGGCTGGCCCTTGGCATCGAAGACGTCGATGTCCATCCAGCTGTAGTCGAGGGCGAAGCCCGTGGCCCAGATGATGCTGGTGACGCCGGCCCCGGCGAGGTTGAGCGCGGTGATGGGGTTGGTCACGCAGTCCGGATCGGCCCGCATCACCCGTGCTTCCGGCTCCTCTGGCAGGTCCAGGCCTTCGCGCGCGGCATAGGCATCGGCCGCGTCCAGCACCGAAAGATAGTTCGCGTCGCCGCCTGCGATGTTTGCCGCGAGATCCGGCGCGAAGCGCATCACCCCGTCCTCGAAGCTTTGCGCTCGACCGAGAAGCGTCATGCCTTCCTGGGCGAAGCGGCGGAAATCCACCGTCTCGCCGCCGCGCGCGCCGCTCACCGCGATCGTCACATGCTCCAGACCCGGCTCGCGCGCTTCGACATCCCACAGGCCGAGCACGCCGAGCCACCAGCAATAGTCATGGCCGCGATAGGCGCGCGGCGGGCGGTGATGGGGCCCGACGCAGAGATAGACCTTGCGGCCGGCGCGGTTCAACTCATCCGCGATTTGCGAGCCCGAGGAACCGGCGCCGACGATGAGCACCGCGCCCTCCGGCAGTTGGCCGGGATTGCGGTACTGGCTCGAATGCATCTGCGTGATGCCGGTCTCAGCCGGAACCGTGGTCGGGATCAGCGGGCGCTGGAAGGGGCCGGTGGCGGAAACGACGTTCTTCGCCTCGATCACGCCGGCGGAGGTTTCGGCCCGGAAGCCCTGGCCATCGGCTTTCCGCTGCAGCTTGGTGACCGCGACACCGGTGCGCACCGGCGCGCCAATCTGCGCGGCATAGGCGACGAAATAATCGGCGACACGCTCCTTCGGCGGAAAGGCGCCCGGCTCGGTATCCGGGAAGGTCATGTTGGGAAAACGGTCATGCCAGGCCGGGCCGTTGGCGACGAGGGAATCCCACCGCTCCGAGCGCCAGCGCTCGGCGATGCGATGGCGTTCCAGCACCAGATGCGGCTGCCCTAGCTTGGTCAGGTGCTCGCTCATGGCGATGCCGGCTTGCCCGGCCCCGATCACCAGGGTTTCGACGTGTTCGACGGTCATGCGAGCATCCCCTTGCAAGCGGCCTCGGTCAGCCCGTTCTGACCGATGCCGCTGGATCAGGAAAGATATTCTTTCCGTCGTCTTGCACCGGAAATTCCGAGGTACAAGTAGACAGGGGATGGGAGCCACAAATGGAGATATATCCAAAGAGGATATACGTGGAGAAAAAGGATGCTGGCGCGCGCCTTGTTGTTTCTGTCCGATCGCTCGCAGGCAAGACGTGGCTGCGTCATCGGGCCGTACGACCTGATGATCGCGGGCCATGCCCGCAGCCGCGGGCTGGTTGTGGTGACCGGCAATCTGGGCGAGTTCACCCGGGTGCGCGGCCTGCTCTGCGAGGATTGGCAGGCTTAAGCCGCCGTCCTAGCCCCGATCTTCCTCTGCCGGGCGCGAAAGCTTGCGTGGTCAAGCCGGTCGCGCAGCCGAAAGTATTCGCCGATGGCGGGCAGCATCCAGGGATTGCCGGTATAAAAGGGGCGGGTGCGGAAGGGCGGCGTTTCGAAGGCGGACGGCTCCACGCGGCCGAGCATGCGCAGCGCAGTGCGGTGGCCGAGCCAGGAGGCCATGGCGACCCCCGAGCCGCAATAGCCCATGGCATAATCCACGCCGTCCTTCTGCCCGGCATGGGGCAGGAAATCGAAGGTGAAGCCCACGAAG
>NZ_DATJJK010000244.1:0-17170 GCF_035492295.1 Acidisoma sp.
CAAAATCATGATCCGCATGATCACGACCCGCCTGGCCTCCTCGTCGCTGTCCATCGTCATCCTGGTGACTTTGGTCTTCGTCATGGCGCATCTCACGCCCGGCGGCCCGGCCTATTCCATTCTCGGCATGAAGGCGACCGCGTCTTCCGTCGCGCAACTCAACGCCAGGCTCGGCCTCGACGCGCCGCTCTGGAAGCAATACGCCATCTGGTGGTGGCATTTGCTGCATGGCCAGCTCGGCTATTCCTATTTGCTGAACCGTCCGGTCGGGCAATTGCTCTGGCAATATGAGCGGAACACGCTGGTGTTCTACATCTCCGCCATCGTCATCAGCACCGCGTTATCGATCGGCCTTGGCCTGTTGCAGGGTGTGTATTACGGGCGCTGGCCGGCGAAACTCATCAGCGCGTTGCAACTCGGATTTTACGCGTTGCCGCCCTTCTTCGTCGCGGCCATGCTCGTGCTCTGGTTCGCCGTACAGCTCCCGTTGTTTCCGGCCAGCGGCATCACCGATTTGCGCGCGGCGCACCCGTCAATCGGCGCCTACATCGCGCATTTGGCGCTGCCGGTCACCACCATCACCTTGCTCACCGTCGCCTCGCTGTCGCGCTATTTCGGTGAAGCGGTGCGCGAGGAATTGGGCAAGGACTATGTGCGGACGGCGATGGCGAAAGGTGTCAGCTTCCCTTCCATCCTGTTCCGCCATGTGCTGCGCAACGCGCTGCGCCCGCTGGTGACGATGATCGGCCTCTCCTTCCCCTACATCTTCACCGGCGGCGTGATCGTCGAATCCGTTTTCAACTATCCTGGCCTTGGCTGGCTGATGTGGCGTTCGGCGCTGTCGCAGGATTATCCGGTCCTGATCGCCATCGTGCTGATCATCGGCCTGCTCACCGTCATCGGCAATCTGCTCGCCGACCTGGTGAACGGCCTGTTGGACCCGAGGGCAAGCTATGAGTGAACAAATCATTCCCGCGCAGGGCCTGCCGGCGGCGCCGCTGGGAAGCTGGGTCGCGTGGATAACGCAGCGTTCCACACTGGTCGCCGGCCTGGCGATCGCCGGGCTGATCCTCTTCATCGGCTTCGTCGCGCCGTTTTTATATCCGCCCGATCCGTTCGCGATCCATCCGGATCATGCGCTGCAGGCGCCGAGCTGGGCGTTTCCGCTCGGCGCCGACGAGCTCGGCCGGGACGAGCTCGCCTTGTTGCTTTCCGGCGGCTTCGCCACGCTAGTGGTGGCGCTGCCGGCGGCGGCCTTGGCCTTCATTGTGGGCATCGCCTACGGGCTTACGGCCGGGCTCGGCCCCGCTTGGGCGGACCGGGTGATGATGCGTCTGCTGGATGCCATTCTGGCGCTGCCCAGCCTGATCATTCTGATCTTCTTCGCGTCGCTGGTCACGCTGAATGACACCAGCCTGATTTTGCTGCTCGGCCTCATTTCTTGGCCCGGCCTCGCGCGCTTGGTGCGCAACGAGACGCGCGCGCAGCGCGGGCGCGATTTCGTGCTTGCCGCCGAGCAGCTCGGCGGCGGACGCTTCTATATCGCCCGTATGCATCTGGTGCGGGTGATGGCGCCGGTGCTGGTGGTGAACGGCACCTTCATGATCGGCGATTCGATCTTTGCCTTCTCCGCCTTGAGTTTTCTCGGCCTCGGCGTGCAGCCGCCGCAGGTGAGCTGGGGCAGCCTGTTGGAATCCGCCCTCGATATCATCGCCCTCGACCCGTGGTGGCTGATCCTGCCGCCCGGCCTGCTGGTGTTCGGCGCGCTGCTGGCGGCCTCGCTCACCGGCCAGGGATTATTGCAGCGTTGGGGTAACGGACGATGAGCGATGTGCTGAAACTCGAGAATTTGTCGGTCTCGCTGCCGCGCGGCCGCGCCGGCAATGTGGCGATTCTCGATGAGCTGAACCTCACCATCGGCGCCGGCGAAATGCTGGCGCTGGTCGGCGAGAGCGGGTCCGGCAAGACCATCGCCGCATTATCGGTGATGCGCCTGCTGCCACGGGGCGCGCGGGTGCAGGGCAGCATTCAGCTGGCCGGCACCGAGCTGACCGCGCTGGATGACCGGGCGATGCGCGGCGTGCGCGGCCGCGATGTCGGCATGGTGTTCCAGAACCCGCTGGCGGCACTCAACCCATCACGCACGGTGGCGGCGCAAATTCAGGAAGCCTGGCGCGTGCACAAGGGCGGAAGCATTCGCGCTGCGCGGGCGCGGGCGCTGGACCTGATGGGCGAGGTCGGCATCCCCCAACCGGCGCAGCGGCTGGACGATTATCCGCACCAATTCTCCGGCGGCATGCGCCAGCGCGTGATGATCGCCATGGCGCTGGCCTGCGCGCCGAAACTGCTGATCGCCGACGAACCGACCACCGGCCTCGACCCGCTGATCGCCCGGCAGATCATGCAATTGATCGCCAGGCTGCGGCGCGAACACGCGATGGGCGTGCTGTTCGTCACCCATGATCTTTCCGTGGTGGAGGAACACGCCGATGCGATCCACGTGCTGTACGCCGGGCGCAGCGTGGAGTTCGGCGGCGCCCGGCAATTTTTCGCGCATCCGCGCCACCCCTACAGCGCGGCGCTCCTGAACTCGGTGGCGCGCCTCGGCCAGGCGCGGCTGCAGAACATTCCGGGCCAGCTGCCGGAGCCGGAAGCGCGACCGGCGGGCTGCCGCTTTGCGCCGCGCTGCGCCTACCATCAGCCGGCCTGCGATGCCGCCTATCCGGCGCTCATCGCCAATGGCGGCACCGCCGCGGCTTGCCTGTTCCCGTTGCCGGCCGGGGGCGTCCTCCAAGCGGCGCCGCTCGCCAAGCCGGCCGGCCGCAACTACGCGCCGCAGCTCGAAGTTCAAGACCTCTCGGTGCGCTATGAAGAGGCGGGCGGCTGGTTCGGCGCCGGCGGCAAACAGCCGCCCACGCTGCAGGATGTGGCATTCTCGCTGGGCAAGGGCGAATGCCTGGGCGTGGTGGGGGAAAGCGGGTCCGGTAAATCGACTTTGGGCCGTGCCGTGCTCCAGATGATCCCCTACGGCGGCCACGTGCTGCTGGACGGGCATGATCTGGCAGGGTTGCACGGGCCCAAGCGGCGGGCGCAACGCCGGCGTCTTCAGGTGGTGTTCCAGGACCCGCGGGAATCGATGAATCCGCGCCTGCGCATCGGCGACATCGTGGCCGAGCCGCTGCGGCTGCAGGGGCGGATCAGCCAGGCGGAAACACGCCGCCGGGTGGCAGCACTGCTCGGCCGGGTCGGGCTGAACCCGGAACTGGCCCTGCGCCTGCCGAGCGCCGTCTCAGGCGGTCAGGCGCAGCGCATCGCCATCGCCCGCGCTTTGGCGGCCGAGCCGGAGGTGATCGTGCTCGACGAGCCGACCTCGGCGCTCGACGTCTCGACCCAGGCGATGCTGCTGAATTTGCTCAAGGATCTCGGACAGAGCGACGCGTTGTCCTATATTCTCATCAGTCATGATTTCGCCGTGGTGAGCTACATGGCGGACCGGATCGCGGTGCTCAACGCGGGGCGTATCGTCGAGATGAATGAGACGGCCCGACTGATCGAGGCCCCGCAGCACCGTTACACCGCGGCCTTGATCGAAGCAGCGCCGCAACTACGTTCACGTTCCCGTTAGGAGTTAAGGACCTTGGAACAATTCGGCAGACCAATCATTCTCACAGGCGGGCGGCTGGCGCATGGCAAGGGCATTGACGGTGCGGCCGCACCGCGCCCGGTCATGCCGCGCCTCGGCGCGGGAGTTTAAGCCGTGCGCAGACGTCGCGACTCGCTGGCGCGGGAGAAGCCTCGCCTGGAAATCGTGCCGATGATCGACATCATGATGTTCCTTCTGGTGTTCTTCGTGATGATCGTGCTGCGGATGATCCCCGATTCAGGCGTGACCTTGTCGCTGCCCGGCGCCTCCACCGCCCAGCCTCTGCCGCATACCCAGGTCGTGATCGTCATCGACGCCCAGGGCAATCTGCATGTGAAGGACCAGGTGATGAGCTCGGATGCGCTGGAGACCTACCTCCAGGGCGTAAAGGCCGGCAACGACACCGACGTGATCATCGCCGGCGATAAGGGCACGAGGCTGCAACAGTTGATGAATGTGATGGACCTGACCCGCAAGGCCGGCATCACCAATATCGGCATCGCCACCAACAATCAGGGGTCTTGAAGCACAACACTGGCGAATTCAGCGGAGGTAGACATCCAAAAGCAGCGACTCCACCGTGATGAAATAGCCGCTTCATTTGAGATTCTTACTCGGTTTCAGGCGAAATCCGTGCTTTGCGTGACCGCTTCCCAGCGGTCGATTTCCTCGATCACGGCGTCCAGCTTTTCGCGTGCACGGCGTAGAGCGTCCGATCCCACAAGGAGTGCCGCACTGGCCGGTGCGGCTGGTTCCGGGCCAAATCGGCCGAATGTAGAAAACAAACCGCAGTATCCCCGAACCTTTGTCTGGCATCAGCGGTAAGTGTTTGCTCCGTCACCTCTTTTCCGGCGGGCCCAAATTTTGGGAGAAGCTACGAGCACAGCATTGGAGATGAAGGAGCCGTGTGGGGTCGACCGGGTAGCTGCTCTTCACAACACATGCGCCGGTGGCGTGCAGATAAGCGGCAACGGGGACGAAACTGCCGTTCCGAAAACACGTCTCAAACGACCCTCCGACCGAATTCAAGCGGGCAGGCTCACCTCAATCCGGCCGTCGACGATGCGGATTGGGTAGGTTTTCACGTCGCAGGTCGCGGGCTCGCACATCGCCTTGCCGGTGCGGACGTCAAACTGCGCGCCGTGCAGCGGGCATTCCACCACCTCGCCGTCCAACCAGCCATCGGTCAACAAGGCGTAGGCGTGGCTGCAGATATTGTCCGTGCAGAACAGCTCGCCCTCGATGTTGTAAAGCGCGAGCTGGTGCGTGCCGACATCATGCGCGGCCATCTCCCCCGGCTGCACATCGCCCTCCATGCCCACGGCGTGCCATTGATCGACGGTTTCAGTCACGATTTGCTCCTTGTCTGCGCGGTTCAGGGGGCGAAAACGGCCGATTCGGGCCGCATAAAGGTCAACGGCGCGCCGTTGCGCACGGCACGTTTGAGCATCGAGGCGTCCCGCCCACGGTTGATCGCGATGCCACCGACGATCCTCTCGTTGCCATCGACGCTTACCATCGTCCAGGCCTTGGAAGCCGGGTCGCCGAGAATCTCGTGCCGCGCGGCGTGATCCGGCAGGCCGATCATCTGAATATTGGCATCGAACTGGTCGGACCAAAGCCAGGGCACTTCATCGAAGGTCTCAGCTCCCCCGCACATGTTGCGTGCGGCGATGGCCCCCTGCTCGCCCGAGGATTTCCAGGATTCAATTCGCAGTCGCCCTCCACCCGCAACCGGATGGGACGTCACCTCGCCGGCGGCAAAAATCGCGGGATCAGCGGTGCCGCAAAACGCATCGACTACGATGCCATCCGCGACGTCGAGCCCCGCTTCGGCCGCCAGTTCTGCGTTCGGCACCACGCCGATGCCGGCAATCACGACATCCGCGAGCAGCGTCCACTCAGCGCCATTGAGGCGCGTGCGGTCACCTTCGCGGCGCATCGTATCAACGCCGGCCGAAAGGCGGATATCCACACCTTCCCTTTCGTGCAGGCCCTGAACCCAGATGCTCACCTCCTCCGGCATTGCCCGGGCGAGCAGGCGGGGCAAGGCCTCCAGCACCGTCACCCGGCAGCCGCGGGCGATCGCGGCGGCCGCCACTTCGAGGCCGATAAAGCCGCCGCCGATCACGGCGACCTGCCGGCCGGCGACCAGCCTGTCGCGCAGGCGCAGCGAATCCTCCAACGTGCGAAGATAGTGGATTTCCGCGTCCCCGGCGATCCGCGCGGGCAGGCGCCGCGGGCGGGAGCCGGTGGCGAGCAGCAAGGCATCGTAGGCGAAGATGCGGCCATCCTCGGCTTCCACGCGCCGCCCGACGCGGTCGATTCTGATAATTTTTGTTTTAGGGCAATATGTTATGCCTGATTTTTCATACCCGGCCGCGCCGTTCAGCACGATGCCGCCCGCCTCCTTCGTGCCGTTCAGGATCTCCTTGGAGAGCGGCGGGCGGTCATAGGGCAGGCCGTCTTCGTCCTCGAGGAGATGGATCGCGGCGCCAGGCGCACACTTGGCGAGCTCCAGGGCCGCCCGGTGGCCGGCGAGCCCGCCGCCGATGATCACGTAACGCTGCATTTCCCCTCCAGGTACACCGCCGTTCCGGTTGCTTTCCCACAGGTCCTGCTGTTCTGATAGGGACAGTCACGCAGGAAGGCTGTTAGTACAAGCAATGCGGCGCTATGAGCAGGTGGTCTCCAATATACGCCGTCGGATCGAGGCGGGCACGCTCAAGCCGGGCGAACGCCTGCCCTCGGTGCGCGCGCTCAGCGGGCTGACGGGCTTCTCGATGGTCACGGTCCATCACGCCTATGTGCTGCTGGAGGGCGAGGGGCTGATCGAGGCGCGGCCGCGCACGGGCTTCTTCGTCACGCATCAGGCCCGGACGCTCGACACCTTCCCCGATGCCCCGGCGGCGGGGACCGACCGGCCGAGCGCCCCGGTGCCGATCGACAGCCTCAATTTCCGCGTGATGGCCTCCTGGCACAACAAGGACCAGGAAGCTTTCGGGGCGGTATACCCGAGCGGGGACATTTTCCCGCGCCGCAAGATCAACCAGACGCTCCGCCAGGTGCTCCTGCGCGATCCTGAACGCGCGCCCGAGACCGACGCCCCGGAGGGAGATCCGCTGCTGCGTGAGATCATCGCGCGCCGCGCTGCCCAGCGGGGCATCATCGTCCGCCCGCGGGACGTGCTGATCACCGGCGGCGGGCTGCAGGGGCTCGATATCTGCGTCGGCGCGATCACCAAGCCGGGAGACACGGTGCTGGTGGAAACCCCCACCTTCTTTCCGTTGCTCGATACGCTCCGCAGGCGGCATTTGCTCGCGCTCGAGATCTATTCTCACCCGAAAACGGGGATCGATCCGGACCAGTTCGCGCATTTGCTAGAGCGCAACCAGGTCGCCGCCTGCCTGCTCATGCCGGTCAACCATTATCCCACCGGCGTGACCTACACCGAAGAGACGATGCGCCAGATCGTGCGCCTGGCGAGCGCCCGGCGCGTGCCGATCATCGAGAACGACATCTTCGGCAGCCTGTCCTATGCGACCGAGTTCACGCCCTCGCTCAAAACCTTCGATGCGGACGGCACCGTGATCCAGTTCTCGAGCCTACCGGGCCTCTCCTCCTCCGGCTACGGCATCGGCTGGATTGTGAGCGAACAATTCTACAACATGCTGCTCGAACAGAAATTCTTCACCAATCTCTTCGCCGGTGACGGGCCGTTGCAGCGCGCCGCCGCCGAATATATCGCCGGCGGGCATTACGACCGGCCGTTGCGCGGCATCCGCGACACGCTCGCCCAGCGGATGCAACGCGGGCTCGGCCTCATCGCCGGGCTGCTGCCCAAGGATTGCGCGGTCTCCCGGCCTTCCGGCGGGTTCGTTTGCTGGGTGCGCGGGCCACAGGGCTTCGATGCGACCTCCGCCTCCCGCCAGGCGCTTCAGGCCAATATCAGCCTCGCGCCGGGGCCGATGTTCTCTCCCGCCGCCTCCTTCCGCAACTTCCTCGCGCTCAATTTCTCCTTCGAATGGACGGCCGAGCGGATCGAGAAGCTGAAGGCGATTGCCAACCTGATGCACCCCAACGCATCTCTGTACTGACCGCCTGTACTGATCGTGTTTACCCAGGCCTGACCCTAACAAGACAAGGCGGTTTCGGGCCTTATGCCCCGCGAGCTTAAAAATAAGCCGCTCCGGGGGAACCAAGACATGACCATACCAAGGCCATCGTCGCGCCTGCGCACAATCCAGTGGGTGTCGATCGTGCTCGTCACGCTCGTGATCACCATCAACTATATCGACCGCTCGACGCTTGCGGTCGGCAATCTCCTGATTCGCAAGGCATTCGGCCTGAACGCGACTGAAATCGGCGCGCTCCAATCCGCTTGGTCCCTGTCCTACGCCTTCGTGCAGATTCCGGTGGGTTTCATGCTGGACCGGCTGGGCCCGCGCTACCTCGTGGGCGGCGCGCTGATCGTGTGGTCCCTGGCGCAGGGCGCGGGCGGGCTCGCAATGACCTATGCCCAGCTATTATGGACGCGCATCGGCCTCGGCATCGCCGAATCCCCCGCCTACCCGGCCGGCGTGCGCATCACGAGCGACTGGTTCCACGCCCGCGAGCGCGGCTCGCCCACCGGCCTCTACAACTCCGCCGGCAATATCGGCCCCGCCATCGCGCCGCCTTTGCTCACCGCCCTGATGCTCGCCTTCGGCTGGCGGGCGATGTTCGTGACCATGGGCGCGGTCGGCATCGTGGGTTCGCTCATCTGGTTCCTGCTCTATCGCAACCCGCACAAGACGGCGCTGAGCGAGAACGACATGGCCTATCTGGCGGAGAACCGGTTGGCGACGACGCCCGTAAGCGCGGAGCAATGGAGCAAACTTTTCGGCTTTCGCACGACCTGGGCGCTGATCCTGCTCGCCTTCTGCATGGGCTACTCGATCTGGATGTATCAGACCTGGATCCCCGGCTACCTGGAAATGGCCCAGCATATCAGCATCAAGCGGACCGGCATCCTCGCCTCCGTGCCGCTGGTCTGCGGCATCGTGGGGTGCTGGGTGGGCGGCTGGTTCTCCGATGCCCTCGGCCGCTGGGGCATGAGCCTCGTGGGCAGCCGCAAGGCGCCCTGCATTGTGGGGATGCTGCTGAGCGGGTTCTTCACCGCCATCACCACTCAGGCCGCCACCGCGACCCAGGCCGTGGTGCTGATCTCGCTCTCCGTGTTCTTCCTGATGGTGAGCGTCTCCGGCAAATGGGCGCTGACCACCGCCGCCGCCCCGCAATCCTATTGCACCTCTCTCGCCGGCCTGATGAATTTCGGCGGCTATATCGGCGGCACGGTCTCGCCCATCGCCACCGGCTTCGTGGTGGATACCACCGGCTCTTTCGTGATTGCGTTCGCGATCGGCGCCGCGCTCACCTTGGTGGGCGCCGTGATCCTGATGGTGCTGCTCCGCGCGCCGATCACATCCGAGGACCTCGTCAGCCCGGAACTCGTGCCGGGAACCGCCGATTGAGCCTGAGTGTACTGCTGATGTTTCCCCGGAACTGGGCCTATCAGAACAGCGGCGAAGAAGCGTTAGATCGAGACAATAATAAGGAGTGCCCAGGATGAACGTCCAAACCGCCGCCCCGAAAGCCATCGCCGCCCCGGCCGCGAGCCAATTCGCGATCGCGGATTGCGACATCCATCACAGCCCGCGGGACTTCAGGATGCTCTATCCTTACATGGAGGCGCGCTGGCGCGAGCATATGGACCGTTTCGGCCATTATTCCCGCCAGGGCAATTTCAGCGGCCCTCAATACCCCAAGAGCCAGCCGGACGCCTCCCGCCGGGATGCCTGGCCACCGGGGGGCGGCCGCCCGGGCAGCAATCTCGATTTCATGCGCACCCACCATCTCGACGCCAACAACATCGCGCTCGGCGTACTGGCGATGATCCGCCCCCACCCGGGCGGCATGCCGAACCTCGATCTCAGCGCCGCCCTTTGCCGTGGCATCAACGATTGGCAGGTGGCGGAATGGACCGCATGCGAGCCGCGTCTGAAGGCCTCCATCGTCGTGCCCTACGAGGATGCCGCCGCTTCGGTCGCCGAGATCGAGCGGCTCGCGGGCTCGCCGCATTTCGTCCAGGTGCTGCTGCTCTCACGCACCGCCGAGCCGCTCGGCAACCGGCGCTACTGGCCGATCTATGAGGCCGCCGCCGCCGCCGGGCTTCCCATCGGCATTCATGCCTTCGGCAATGGCGGCCAGCCCACCAGCAGCAGCGGCTGGAGCAGCCACTACATCGAGGATATGATCGGCCATTCCCAGTCCTGCCAGGCGCTCGTCGCCTCGATGGTGCTGGAGGGCGTATTTGCCCGCATCCCCAAGCTCAAGGTGGTGCTGATCGAGGCGGGCTTCGCCTGGATGCCTTCGCTGGCCTGGCGGCTCGACCGCGTGCAGGCGGCGCTGAGGAGCGAGACCCCGCACCTCACCCGGCCGCCGAGCGACTATATCCGCGAGCATTTCTGGCTCACCACGCAGCCGATGGAGGAGCCCGAACCCTCCGCTCATCTGCGCGATGCCATCGACTGGATCGGGCTCGACCGGCTGCTGTTCGCCACCGACTACCCGCATTGGGACTATGACGACCCGCGCACGGCACTGCCGCTCCGCCTCACACCGGCCGAGCAGGAAGCCTTCCTCGTCGGCAACGCGCGGAGGCTCTACACGCCCGGCCCATAGCGGCCAGGGAAGACGCCTACCCAGAAATCACAAAATACCGGGGGACCAGTCCATGACGAGCGACATCGCGGCGCAGGCCGAAAGCGGTTTCAAACGCCGTTGGGCCCATATCGTGCCGATCGTGTTCATTCTGTACACGATCGCGTATCTGGACCGCGTCAATGTCGGCATGGCGCTGCCGAGCGTGAGCAAGGATCTCGCCCTCTCCCCCACCCAGGCCGGCTTCGTGGGCGGCATCTTTTTCTGGGGCTATGTGGTCAGCTTCCTCTCCGCCGGATGGCTCGCCAACCGCTTCGGAGCGAAGCGGGTGATCCTTGTCGCGCTTTTCTTCTGGGGAATGTTCGCGATGGGCTCCGGGCTCGCGCAGACCTACCACCAGCTTCTGGCCATGCGCGTGATGCTCGGCCTTTCCGAGGGGCCGATCTGGTCCTCCGTCGCCGCACTCCTCACGCAATGGTTCCTGAAGGACGAGCGCGCGCGGGCGTTCGGCTGCTGGAATCTCAGCATCCCCGCCGGCGCCTTGCTGTCCGGCCCGATCTCCGGCCTCGTGCTGAGCTACACCAATTGGCATGTGATGTTCGCGCTGGAGGGGCTGCCGGCCTGGATCGGGGCGGTGATCTGGTGGCGGATGATCCCGCCCGGGCCGGCGAGCGCCGCGTGGCTGCCGGCCTCCGAGCGTACCCATCTGCTTGCCGGTCTCACGCGCGAGGATGAGCGCTTCCGCGCGCTCGGCCCCACGGACTGGCACGGCATGTTCCGCCACCCCGCGCTTTATTTCCTGCTGGGGGCGAACTGCTTCAACAACCTCGTGCAATACGGCTTCGCCCTCTGGCTGCCCACGGCGATCAAGGACGCGAGCGCGTTCAGGATCGGCAGCGTGGGCGTGCTCAGCGCGATTCCCTATATCGCCGCCGGCATCGGCATCGTCGCCGCCACCCTGAGTTCGGACCGGATGCGCGAACGCCGCCTGCACGCCGCCGTGCCGCTGATCTCGGCCGGCGTGCTGCTCTACCTCGCCTCTCATGCGGTGAGCATGGGGATCGCGATCACGATGGTGCTCTTCACGCTGAGCGGCTTCTTTCTGTTCATGACGCTGCCGCTGCTCAATGTCATCATGACGGACGTTCTGCCCCGCACCCAGGCGGTGGCCGCCATTTCCTTCACCGGCGGCATCTCCAACCTGTTCGGCGGCACGGTGGGGCCCACGCTGGTGGGTTGGCTCAAGGCGCAGACAGGGGATTTCTCGCTCGCCTTCAGCGTGCTCGGCGGGCTCGGCGTGCTGGGCGGGCTGCTGGTGCTCGCGATACGCGTGCCACGCGGCGCCCCCGTGGGCAGCGAGGCCGGGGCCGCGGTGGGAAGATTTAAATTGCTGGCTGAAAGAGGAGGAATAGACGAATGATCGAAGCAGGCGCGATTGACTGCGACATCCATCCCACGGTGCCTAATCTCAAGGCGCTACTGCCCTACATGAACGACCACTGGCGGGAGATGGTGATCACCCGCGGCATGGATGAGCTGAACTCCATCAGCTACCCGACGCACTCGCCCATCACGGCGCGGGCGGATTGGAAGCCGGCGGAGGGCAAGCCCGCTTCCACGCTCGCCAGGGTGCAGGCCGAGTGCCTCGATCCGTTCCGCACGTCGATCGCGATCTGCAATTGCCTCTATGGCGTGCAACTCCTCTTCAGCGAGGACATGGCGAGCGCCTTCTCCCGCGCGGTGAACGAGTGGATGGCCCGTGAATGGCTCGATAAGGATGCCAGGCTGCGCGCCAGCATCATCGTGCAGACACAGAACGTGGAAATGGCGGTCGACGAGATCGAGCGCTGCGCCGCGGATCCGCGCTTCGTGCAGATCCTCCTGCTGGCCAGCGGCGATCATCCACTCGGCAAGCGCATGTACTGGCCGATCTATGCGGCCGCCGAGCGCCACAACCTCGCCATCGGCATCCATGCCGGCAGCAACTACCACAACCCGCCCACCGCCGTCGGCTGGCCGAGCTACTACACGGAGGATTATGTCGCCCAGGCGCAAGCCTTCCAGACCCAGCTCACCTCCATGGTGTGCGAAGGCGTGTTCTCCCGCTACGGCCATCTCAAGGTCGTGCTGCTGGAATCGGGCTGGACATGGCTGCCCGCACATCTCTGGCGGCTGACGAAATACTGGCGCGGCCTGCGCATGGAAATCCCCTGGGTGGACCGCTCCCCCACCGAAATCGTCAAAAGCAATGTCCGCCTTTCTCTGACCCCCACCGATGCACCGCCCGACAAAGCCGGACTCGAGAAAATCATCGAACACATGCAGTCCGACGAATTGCTGCTCTTCTCGACGGATTACCCGCACGGCCAGTTCGAGGGCATGGGCGTGATCCCCGAGGGGTTGTCCGCCGACCTGGTCCGCAAGATCATGGTCGATAACCCGCGTGCCACGTATTCAAGACTTCTGGAGACCGTGTCATGAATGTCGAAAACCATCCGCTTCCCGGCCCCGTCCCCACCGGGGCGAAATCGAGCCGAACCGCGATCGCCGATTGCGACATCCATCCCGTCCGCAGCCAGCCGAACGCGTTCGACCCATGGCTGCCCGCGCGCTGGCGCGCGCATTTGCAAACCTACGGCGCCGGCCGCAGGCTCGGGATGCAGGCCGGGCCCGCCTACCCCAAGAGCCAACCCAACGCGGCGCGGCGCGATGCGGTTCCGCCCGAGGGCGGGCCGCCGGGCAGCAGCCTCGCTTTCATGCAGGCCCAGCACCTCGACCCGAACAACGTCGCCCTCGGCATCCTCAATCCGTTGCAGACCGGGCAAGGCATCGCGAACCCGGAATTGTCGGCGGCGATCTGCCACGCGACGAACCAGTGGCAGGTCGCGGAGTGGACGAGCAAGGACAAGCGGCTACGCGCCTCCGTGCTCGTGCCCTACGAATTCACCGAAGCCGCCGCGGCCGAAATTCGCCACTGGGCCGGACATAAGGATTTCGCCCAGGTCCTGGTGCTCTCGCGCACGGGCGAACCGCTCGGCAACCGCCGCTACTGGCCGATCTACGAAGCGGCGTGCGAGGCGGGCCTGCCCGTCGCCGTCCATGCCTTTGGCTATGGCGGCGCGCCGATCAGCAGCACCGGCTGGCCGAGCCACTATATCGAGGAGATGACCGGTCACGCCCAGAGCTGCCAGGCCGGCCTCGCCAGCATGGTGATCGAGGGCATCTTCGAGCGTTTTCCCACGCTCAAGGTGGTGATGGTGGAGGCGGGTTTCGCCTGGGCACCGGCCTTCGGCTGGCGGCTCGACAAGGTCTGGGAACAGCTCCGCACCGAAACCCCGCATCTCAGACGCAAGCCGAGCGAATATCTCCGCGAGCATGTGTGGTGGACCAGCCAGCCCATGGAAGAGCCGGAGCCGCGCACGCATTTGCTCGACACCATCGACTGGATGGGCTGGGACCGCGTGCTCTTCGCGACCGACTATCCGCATTGGGATTTCGACGACCCCGCACTCGCCCTTGCCGTGCCGATAACGGACGCCCAACGCAAATCCTTCTTCCTTGAGAACGCGAAGAATCTTTATGGAGTGCAGGCATGAGCCGCCACGTCGTCGCCCCCACCAACGAGATTCCGCCCGGCACCCGGAAGCTCTTCACCATCAAAGGGCGCCCGATCGCCATCTTCAACCTGGACGGTGATTATTTCGGCATGTTCAACCGTTGCCCCCACCAAGGCGGCAGCCTCTGCCACGGCACCGTCACCGGCCTCGTGGAATCGGCCACGCCCGGCGAATATATTTATAGCCGCAAGGGCGAGATCGTCCGGTGCCCCTGGCACGGCTGGGAATTCGACATCCGCACCGGCAAATCCTACTGCGACCCGGACCGCATCAAGACGCGCTCTTACACGGTGGAAACCGCCGAGGGTGCGAAAGTGGTGGAAGGCCCCTACGTTGCCGAGACCGTGCCAGTGCGCGTGGAGGAAAACTACATCGTCGTCGAGATGTGACGAGCCCGGTATAAGTCAGGCGACGACAAGCTGGTCTTGATCCCGGAGTGCTTCAAGAATCGGGCCCGCGGACAGGCCCGACAGCATGATTGGCAGCTCCTGCAACCGCCCCGAAACTCATGGAGCTAAGGGGCGGACTGCACCATTGGGTCGAGATGTTTTGAGCACGCCGCTTTCGGCGCTGCCGGCAATGCGGGTAAGGTAACCGCAACAATCCTCAACTCGAAGCGCCCCGCCGCGCGGGTTTTCCTTGTCACGTAGGAAATCGGCAAACGCCTTAATGTCAGGGCGCCGGATTTCGGCACACGGCCTGCTGCCGATGAGTGCGCTCCAGGCATCAAACGCCTGATTATAGCTCCAGACCGTTTTCCGGCTTACCCCTGGCCTGTCGTCAAAAAACGACTGCCGCAGGCTATCCCATGCCGGGGAGGTCAGCTCCGATAATGGCCGCGATATCCACCAGCATCCGGATCCGAAAATAGTACCTGCTGCCCCGTCTTTCGATGTATGAACAACCCGACATTTGGCGTCCCGCTATGACATAAAGCGATGTCACGTCACCAGGACGACACAAAATAAATCGTGGTTTTTCAATTGGTTGCAGATAATGGCGTCCCGTAGGGGATTCGAACCCCTGTCGCCGCCGTGAAAGGGCAGTGTCCTGGGCCTCTAGACGAACGGGACGAGGCAGGAGGCCATTAAGCCAGGGGCCAAATTAATTCAACCCACCAAGGTGCGTATTTCTGCGTATTTCTTCCGCTCCTGGCGCCGGGGGCCGCCCCGCAGGCTCAGTGCGGCCCGCTCAACACCTCGCGGCTCTGCCCGCTGGCGGGGTCGACCAGCAGCAGCCGGTCGCCTTGCGGCCCGCTGACCCACACCGCGATTCGCCCGCCGGCCCCGGCGATCCCGGCAATATGCTCGCCCGGCGCCAGAACCGCCGCCACCGGGCTGGCCGGCTGCGCCGGGGCTGCGGGCGCCGCCAGCGGGGCGGCCATCGACGGCGCATCGTTCCTGGCATAAAGGCGGTGAATGACCGTGCCGATGACCACCGCCGTGCCAATAACGATCAGCACGCCCAGTATCCCGACCAACGCCTTCAACCCCCGTAAATCGCCCTGTGGCTGATCCTGCATCCCCGCTCCTCATAGACCTGACCGCCACCTCCGATGATGGCGGCGTCCGGCTCGACAAATTCCTGGCCGAGCGCATCGGCACCATCTCCCGCTCCCGCGTCAAGTCTCTGATCCTGGAAGGAAGGCTCAGCCGCGACGGCGCTGTCACCACCGACGTGTCCGCCACGGTGCAGCCCGGCGCCGCCTACCGGCTGCGCCTGCCGCCGCCCGACCCGGCGACGCCGCAGGGCGAAGAGATCCCGCTGGCCATTCTCTATGAAGACGATGCCCTGCTGGTGCTGGACAAGCCGGCCGGGCTGGTGGTGCACCCCGCCCCCGGCAACCCTGACGGCACCCTGGTCAACGCCCTCATCGCCCATTGCGGCGACAGCCTCACCGGCATCGGCGGCGAACGCCGGCCCGGCATCGTGCACCGGCTGGACAAGGACACGTCCGGCGTGATGGTGGTGGCCAAGACCGAACTCGCCCACACGCGCCTCTCCGCCGCATTCGCCAGCCGCGACCTCGACCGCGAATATAAGGCGATCTGCTGGGGCGTGCCCAACCCTGCCCGCGGCGCCATCGAGGGCGATATCGGCCGCGACCCGCGCGACCGCAAGCGCATGGCCGTGGTCACCCGCAATGGCAAGCCGGCGCTAACCAATTATCGAATAGTTCGTAACTACGGCACCGCGGCATCCCTCGTCGCGCTGCGCCTGGGCACCGGCCGCACGCACCAGATCCGCGTCCACATGGCATATATCGGCCATCCGCTCCTGGGGGATTCGGTCTATCTGCGCCGCCGTCCTTCCGTGGCCAAAACCCTCCCCCCGCAGGCACTCGGGTTGGCGCTGGATTTCCCCCGACAGGCCTTACACGCTGAAATGCTTGGCTTTTTTCACCCCATCACCGGCGTGAAGCTCAGCTTCTCGGCTCCGCCGCCGGCGGATTTCCGGGAACTGGAAGCCGCCCTCGACACATGCGTGTGAAACAGGACTGGTATTGTCCTAATTTCATTGACCCTGCGCGGCGGCCGCCCATAGAGTGTCGCCAACGTGTCGCTCCAACCCGCATCTCTAACCGGCTTATTACGGCCTTTTAAGCGGCGTACCCGGCTCGGGGTGCTACAGAAGTCGGGTCTGGACGACAACCTTGGTTTGCATCGCGTTTCGTCGCGCTCGCGGCTCTTTCCGATCGTTGCGAAATTCGATCTTTTTTGGGAGTTTCCACCTCATGGCCTCCAATGTTTCATCCCCGGCCCCTGATGCCAGCCTCACCCGGTATATGCAGGAAATCCGCAAATATCCGATGCTGGCGCACGAGGAGGAAGAACGCCTGGCGCGCGCCTGGCGTGACAACGGGGACCAGGACGCGGCGCATGCACTGGTCAATTCACATTTGCGGCTGGTGGCGAAAATCGCCATGGGCTATCGCGGCTACGGACTGCCGATCGGCGAACTGATCTCCGAAGGCAATGTCGGCATGATGCAGGCAGTCAAACGCTTCGACCCCGACCGTGGCTTCCGCCTATCGACTTATGCAATGTGGTGGATCCGTGCCGCCATCCAGGAATATATCCTGCATTCCTGGTCGCTGGTGAAAATGGGCACCACCGCCGCGCAAAAGAAGCTGTTCTTCAACCTGCGCCGGCTGAAAGGACAAATGCAGGCGATCGACGACGGCGATCTGAAGCCCGACCAGGTCGCC
>NZ_DATJJK010000245.1:0-6638 GCF_035492295.1 Acidisoma sp.
GAATTGGTTCCCGGAGACAGGAGTAGGACAATGCAGGTGCTGGCGGCGATCTCAGCTTGGAGCGTGCTCGCCTTCGCTTTTTTGTTGTTCATTGTCCAGGTTGTAGCGCGCGAGTTTGGTTTCTGGCTGGGCCGCCGGTCGGCCGCCACTACGAGTACTCACGTGGAGGGTGTGAGCGTCATGGTGGGCGGCCTGCTGGCGCTGCTCGCCTTCGTCCTGGCGCTGACACTTTCTTTCGCCAGCGCGAGATTCGATGAACGGCGCCTTGGCTCTCTCGCCGAGGCGAATGCCATCGGTACGGCGTGGTTGCGGGCCGATGGCCTGGGCAATCCACGTGGGGATGAGATAGCCCGTCTTCTCAAGGAATATGCGGGGCTGCGCGACCGATACATCGAGGTCGGTCACGACCGAGAAAAAGTGAAGGAAATCGACGCGCGCACATCGACCCTGCAAAATGAGATCTGGGGCAATGTCACAGCGGTCACACGGCAGCGGGCAGACGCCATTGCCGGTCAATTGGCAGCCGCGGTGAACGAGGTGTTCGATACGACGACGGCTGAGCGATTTGCCTATACCTATAAGTTTCCTCCCCAGATTATCTGGCTGTTATTTCTCCTGGCGCTGCTCTCCATGGGTGGGGTTGGATACCAGCTTGGGCTGCGAGGCAAGCCGCTGCGCCTGATCGCGACGCTGCTGACGCTGACTTGGACAGTTGTGATCGTCGATATTCTTGATCTTGGCACGCCGCGGATCGGCACGTTCCGTACTGGCACGGCGGTCTACGAATGGACCCTGAGCGGTATGCAAGCGCCTATCCCACAGCCGGCTTTGCCGGCGACAGCGCCAAAATAATCTCAATCAGTCCGGTTTCTGCGGGCGATTCAGAATTGCCCGGGCAATCGAACCATCAATCGCTTAAAGACCCGCTCTGGCTTGGGCAGATTCGCTGGCGGGCGAAGCCTGCGCCGCATCGGGCGTCCAGCATAATTCGCCGACCAGCGCTCGCACCAGGCGGATCACGATCTTCGCAGCCGAGGTCATCGGCCGCTGCACGGCCGTGGCCAGCATAAGGTGGCGCACGAGCGGCGGATCAATCAACGGCCACCAACGCAGCCGGCGGGCGGCAATCCGCGGTTCTGTCGCCGCATAGCAGAGGATGGTGTAACCGACCCCGGCCTCGACCAGCGAGAGGGTGGAATTCATCGCGTCCATCTCATGCTCGATGCGCAGGGAGACACCCGCGTGAGCCATCTCCTGGTCAACCTGAACGCGCAACCCATGCGGCCGCGCCGGCATGATCAGCGGCAGAGTGGCGAGGCGTGGCACCCGCACCGGCCCATCGCCCAACCCCGCCGGATCCCCGGGCGGCCCGAGCAGGATGAGCTCCTCCTCCAAAAGCGGCTCCATGAGCAGCGTCGGGTGTTTCGGCGCGTTGTAGACGATGCCGATGTCGATCCGCCCGGTGGCGAGCCATTCCAGCACATGGCCGCTGAAGCCCTCCACAGCATGCAGAGAAATCCCGGGATAGGCGGCAAGGCAGCGCTGCACGAGGGGCACCGTCAGCACCCAGCCGATGGAGGGTGGCATGGCGATGACCACTTTGCCGCTTGGCGCATCCTGCCGTGCCGACATCTCGGCCTTCAGCCGATCCGAAATTCCTACCATGTCGCGGGCATGACCGGCCAAAAGCTCGCCTGCGGTCGAAAGCACGACGCCACGCCCGTTGCGATAGAACAGCTGCTCTCCGAATTCCTCCTCCAGCATGCGCACTTCGCGGCTCAGCACCGGTTGGGTGAGGGAGAGACGCACAGCCGCCTTCGAGAAGCTGCCCGTCTCGGCCACGCACAGAAAATGCCGCAACTGCCTCAGTTCCATGGATTCGCTCCTCGCTTCACGGCTGCGTGACCTCTCCGGGCCATCATAGCTGCTATAGCACATTCGTACGCTGGCGCAGCTCCGCCACGGGGATTAGCGTTCCGGGCAAGAGCAAAGCCGCCAAGGCGGCCTCGGGGAACGTCACTCACGGACCGACAAGCATCCGTGTCCAAGCTGAGCGCCGCATCGCCGAAGCCCCACCTGTCGTGCTTGGCCAAGGGAAGGATTCTCGTCTTCATGCGGATCGTCGTTACAGGTGCGGCAAGCGGAATAGGGGCCGCGACCGTGCGCCTGCTCGCAGCGCAAGGCCATCAGCTTGTCTGCATGGATCGCGACGCGGCGGCGCTTGAAAGGGTTGCCGGCGCGCAGGCAGCGATCCCTCTCGATGTATCGGACGAGGGCGCGGTGATCGCTGCCTTCCGCGAGGCGGGAGAGCGGTTGGGCGGCCTTGACGGGCTTGCAACCTGCGCGGGGATTTACGAGACCACACCGTTCTTCGAAACCACGGCCGAGACATTTCGCAAAGTACACGAGGTCAATGTCATCGGCACTTTCCTCTGCTTGCGCGAGGCCGCGAGGCTGATGGCGCCGGGCAGCCGCATCTGCACGGTCGGGAGTGTCGCAGGGCTCCGCGGCGGCGGGCTTGCCGGCACGGTTTCCTACGCATCGAGCAAGGGCGCCGTTCTGGCGATGACGAAGAATGCCGCGCGCGCACTGGGGGAGCGCGGCATCGCGGTCAATACCGTCGCTCCCGGCATGATCGAGACGCCGTTCGTCACGCAGCCGCTGTCGGACCCCGACATTCGCCGGCGGATCGAAGGCATGGCCATTCAGAATCGCCTTGGAACCGCCGAGGAGATTGCCCAGGCAATTGCCTGGCTTCTGTCACCGCAATCCTCCTTCTGCACCGGCATGACGCTGGTCGCCGATGGCGGGATGGTGATGCATTGAGCCTATGACGCCCGTGCCCGGCGCACGGCAGGAGGAGTGGAACGTGGCAGGACAGGAACTGGGCTTTGTCGGCGTTGGCCGCATGGGCGGATTGATGACGGAGCGGCTACTCGCCGCGGGCCACAGCGTGACCGTGTCGGATCCGTCGGAAGCGGCGGTCGCGTCTCTCGTCGCGCACGGCGCCAAACGCGCCAACAGCGCGGCGGACGTGGCAGCGGCAACGGACATCGTCTTCACCAGCCTGCCCAGCCCGCCGGTGGTGGAAAGCGTCGCTCTCGGTCCCGATGGCGTCGTCCATGGCGGCCGCGCGCGCATCTTCGTCGATCTCTCGACCACCGGGCCGCGCGTCGCGGCGCGGATTGCCGCGGGCCTCGCCGAACATGGGATCACCGCGGTCGATTCGCCCGTCAGCGGTGGATTGAAAGGCGCGCGGGAGGGCACGCTCGCTGTCATGGCCTCCTGCCCCAAGGACACATATGAGATCGTGCAGCCTCTGCTCGCGATCTTCGGAAAGCTCTTCTACATCGGCGAAAAGCCGGGCTCCGCTCAAACGTTGAAACTCGTCAACAATCTCCTCGCCGCGAGCGCCATGGCGATTTCGGCCGAAGGCATGGTGATGGGCATGAAGGCCGGGTTGGACCCCCGCGTGATGATCGACGTCATCAATGTCAGTAGCGGGCGCAACAGCGCCATCCAGGACAAGTTCCCGAAATCCGTGCTGCCTGGCACCTTCGATTTCGGCTTCATGACCGGCCTTTCCTACAAGGATGTGCGGCTGTGCCTGGACGAGGCCGAGGCCATGGGCATTCCCATGGTGGTCGGCTCCGCCGTGCGCCAGATGTTGGCGGTGACGAACGCGCTCTACGGGCCGGAATCGGATTTTACGTCCATTGTGCGGAGCGTCGAGAGCTGGGCCGGGGTGGAGGTTCGCGCATGAGCGCCCCGGCCGTGGTTGCGGCCGGGCGCACCCGGCCGCTTTGCCGGGACCTCGCGGCCCAGGCGCGCGCGGCCACTATTCCGCGTGCCTCTGAATGCCTGGAGAAGATCCGCATCTGCCTGCTCGATTTCCTGACATGCGCCCTGGAATCGCGTGATCTGCCGATTTCCGTGCAGGCGATCCGCTTTGCGGCACAGGAGGCGGGGTCCGCGCCCGTGCTGTTCACCGATCATAGGGCGCCGGTGCCACAGGCCGCCTTCGTCAACGCGGTGATGGGTCACGGTCTGGTGCGGGAGGACATGCATACCGGCAGTGTCAGCCATCTCGGGGTGGTCATATGGCCGACGCTGCTCGCCCTTGCCGCGCGCCGTTCCGTGAGCGGGAGTACTTTGGTGGAAGCGGCGATCCTCGGCTACGAGATCGGCGGCCGCTTCGGCCGCGCCATCATCAGCCCTGATTTCGCCCGCACTTTCCGTCCCACGGGCTTTACCGGCCCGATCGCCGCCGCCCTTGCCGGCGCGCATCTGCTCGGCCTCGATGAGGAGGAGACGGCAAGCGCCCTGTCTCTCGCGGTGAATACGCTCAGCGGTTTGAACGAGTGGCCGGCGACCGGGAGTGACGAGATGTTCTTCCATCCCGGCTTCGCGGCGCGCAATGCCGTCACGGCGGTCGAACTCGCGGCGTTCGGCGCCCGCGCCTCGGAGACGGTGCTGGATGGGGCAGCCGGTTTCTTCGCGGCCTACCGGCCGGGTAAGCCGGCACCCGCTATCCGCCTTTTCCCGGACGACCTGCCAGAGATCCTCGCCGTCTACAACAAACCAGTTCCAGCCTGCAACTATGCCCAGACTCCCTGTCAGGCGATGCTTGCCCTGGCGCGGGAGGAACCTCTGCGGCCGGAGCAGATCGAAGCCATCCTGGTGCGCGGCACGCGGGCCATGAAGCTCTATCCCGGCTGCGACTATGCCGGCCCCTTCGGTCGCATCCTGCAGGCCAAGATGAGCATCCAGTTCGGCGTCGCCGCCGCCCTCGTGCGTGGCGGGGTTCGCGAGGAGAATTACCGTCGGCTGGATGATCCGGAGATTCTGGGCCTCGCCCGACGCATCACAGTCGATGAGGACCCGGCCTTCAACGCGGCCTACCCGGCGCGGCAGGGCGCGGCCGTGGATGTCACCCTGACGGACGGCCGCCGCCTCACGCGCCGGTTGGAGGATGTGGTGCCGGCCACGCCCGATGGGGTGCGTGCGCGCTTCCAGGAGGCCGGTGGCGCCATCACCGGCGCGGCGCGGGCTGCGGCCATCACAGAAACCGTCGGGCAGCTGGAACGGTTGGAGGATCTCGCCTCCCTCCTCGCCCTTCTGCGCGGTTCGGAAAAAGGAGACAGGATATGAGCAAGGAAACCTTCGATCGCGGGCTCGAAATCCGCAAATCGGTGCTGGGCGCGGAATTCGTCGAGAAGTCCTTCGCGGCCGCCGATGACTTCAATATGCCAATGCAGGAATTGACGACGGAATACTGCTGGGGCGCCATCTGGGGCCGGGAGGGCCTGCCCCGCAAGACGCGCAGCATGTTGAACCTGGCGATGATCAGCGCGCTCAACCGTCCGCACGAGCTCAAGATGCATGTGAAAGGAGCGCTGCGCAACGGTGTCACGAAGGAGGAGATCCGCGAAGTCCTGCTCCAAGTTGCGATCTATTGCGGGATCCCGGCGGGGGTGGACGGGTTCCGCATCGCCCGCGAGGCCTTCGCCGAAGAAGCGAAGGCCGCCGAATAACATCTGGGCCGTCGGGGTGCTGCCACATCCCGCCCGCCACCGCTAGAAAGAATGACGATGCCGGATGCGCTGCCCGTCTATGAACTCTATGCCATCCGCTATGCCACGCGCGAGGGACGGCGCGCCGATAACTTCGTCGGCGGTGACCCGCATGACGGGCCGATGCGCATGGATTATTTCTGCTGGGTGATCAAAAACGATGAGCGCAGCTTCGTCGTTGATTGCGGCTTCACGGCCGAGATGGCGGCCAAGCGTAAGCGTGACTATCTGCGCTGCCCGGTCGAATCTCTGCAGTTGCTTGGCCTCTCGGGTGAGACCACGCGCGATCTGGTGCTGACCCATCTGCATTACGATCACGTCGGCAGCATCATGAAATTCCCGGCAGCTCAGCTGCATCTCCAGGAGCCGGAACTGCATTACGCCACCGGCCGCTACATGCGCCATCCCTTCCTCAACCACGCTTTCGAAGTGGAGGAGGTGGTGGAGGTGGTACGCCGCAACTATGCCGGGCGCGTCACCTTCTATCGTGGCGACGCGACGCTCGCGCCCGGCATCAGCCTGCATCTCGCCGGCGGCCATTCTGGCGGGTTGCAATTCGTCCGTGTCCATACCAAGCGTGGCTGGGTTGTGTTGGCGTCGGATACGATGCATTTCTTCGAGAACATGGATAGCGGCCGGCCCTTCACCACCGTCTTCAACCTGGGCGACGCGGTAGAAGCATTCGATCTCGTGCGCGCCCAGGCGCCGAGCCGCGACCACATCATCCCCGGCCACGATCCTCTGGTGATGGATCTGTATCCCCCGGCACGGCCGGATCTGGAAGGGATTGTGGTGCGTCTCGACGAGCCGCCGCGCCACTCGCTTTGAGAAGCGGTGCAAATACAACCGGCCGCTTGGCGGCGAGGCGTTTCTATAACTGCTATGCTGGAACATTCTATTCAAGAGATATCCGGGGGCGCGCAGAGTTGCGGCCAAGAACAAGAGGGAGGACGGGCGGCAACGACCGCTCCATATGCTCATGCCGACACAGTTCCTGCCGCCTGATCCTGCCACCGTCACGGCCGCCACCCGCAGCCTCAAGCCGGCGATGACCCGGGACGAAAA
>NZ_DATJJK010000246.1:0-36264 GCF_035492295.1 Acidisoma sp.
TGTCGGCGGTGACAAATCACCCGGCGGGCGCATCGGCGAAGCCCCGGCTTTGCCGCTGGCCGCCAGGCTGCGTGGCCTGGACCTGCCCGTGGCGCGCCTAAAAACCGGAACGCCGCCCCGTCTTGAAAAGGCCAGCATCGATTGGGACGCGCTGCCGGCCGACGAGAGCGAAACCGTACCGGAGCCCTTCAGCACGCTGACAACCCGGATCGACAATCCGCTCATCGCCTGCCGCATCACCGGAACGACGGCGGCGAGCCACGACCTGATCCGCGCCCATCTGCATGAATCCGCGGTTTACGGCGGCCATCTGTCTGGCCGTGGCCCCCGCTACTGCCCCTCCATCGAGGACAAGGTTCACCGCTTCCCGGATCGAGACCGCCACCAGATTTTTCTCGAGCCCGAGGGCCTGCCTGATCACCCTGAGGGAACGGTGGTCTATCCCAACGGCATCTCGACCAGCTTGCCGGCGGCTGTACAGGAAGCCCTGCTGAAGACGATTCCGGGTCTCGAGCGGGCGCGCATTCTGCGCCACGGCTATGCGATCGAATATGATTACGTCGACCCACGGGCGCTTACCCACGACCTCGAATTGAAGTCGGTTTCAGGCCTCTTCCTTGCTGGCCAGATTAACGGCACCACGGGCTACGAAGAAGCAGGCGCGCAGGGGATTCTGGCCGGCATCAACGCCGCCTGTCGCGCGGGCGGATCCGAGACCGTGCGCCTGGACCGTTCGGAAGGCTATATCGGCGTCCTCGTCGACGATCTGGTGACCCATGGGGTCACCGAGCCTTACCGCATGTTCACCTCCCGTTCGGAATACCGGCTTTCTCTCCGGGCCGACAATGCCGACCTCAGGCTGACCAGCAAGGGCATCGCCTGGGGCTGCGTCTCCCTGCAGCGCGCGAGCACTTTCGAGACCTTCCGGCAGGCGCTGAGTGCAGCGCGGGAGACCGCGATGGCGGCCAGCTTTACGCCGGCCGCCTTGGCTGCGCTCGGCCTGACAACGCGAGCGGATGGCCGGGCGCGCAGCCTTTACGAGGTGATGTCCCTGCGGGATCTTCCAAGCGACACGCTCAAGGCGACCTTCCCTTCTCTGGGTCATCTTGCGCCGCGCGTCTACGACGCGCTCGAGACCGAAGCCCGCTATGCGGCCTATCTCGGGCGGCAGGAAACCGAGATCCGTAACTTCCGGCGGCAAGAGGATATTCTGTTGCCCGAGCGGCTCGACATCGCCCGGCTCGGCGGACTTTCGGACGAGTTGCGTGATAAGCTCGCAACCCATCGGCCGCGATCGCTGGGCGCCGCCGCGCGCATTCCCGGCATGACACCGGCCGGCCTCGCCATCCTGCTCGCCGGCCTGCGCAAGCTCGAGGGAAGCGTTTCACGTGAAACAGTCTAGGTCGGATCTCATGGCCGCGAGCCTGGAAAGCCATGCCGGGCAAAGCCCTTCTCCGGCACTACCACCGCAGCTACGAGACAAGCTCGCCGTCTATGCCGAGCTGCTCACCCGATGGAACCGAACGATCCGGTTGGTCAGCACTCAGGACGTCCCTGCCATTTGGACAAGGCACGTCATGGATTCGCTTCAACTCCTGCCATTTCTGCCACCCGGCCTCGCGGGCGCGATCGATCTCGGTTCCGGCGGTGGGCTGCCCGGACTCGTCCTGGCACTCGCGTCGGATGTGCATTTCGATCTCATCGAAGCAGACGCACGGAAAGCTGCCTTCCTGAAGGAGGCGGCCCAGGCGACGGGCGCCCCCGTCACGATTCATGCACAGCGGATCGAGGCGGTTTCGCTTCCCCCCAGCGGCTTCGTCACGGCCCGTGCCCTGGCTCCTTTGCCGAAACTCCTGTCCCTCGCCGCCCCTCTGCTCGCTCCGGGGGGTCTGTGCCTTTTTCCGAAAGGGCAATCCTTTGATGCCGAAATCGACGACGCCCGCCATTCCTGGACCATGACCATCGAGACCATGCCGAGCCGAACCTCTCCCGAAGGGCGCCTCCTCCTCATTCGCGATCTGCGACAGAAGGACACTGGCCGATGAGCGTCTCCACGCGCGCGCGCGCGCTGATCGCTGCCGACCGCAAACTCACAGAGGAGCAGATCCCGCCGCCACGCCCCCCTGCGCCCGCCTCCGCCGCCCGGATCATCGCCATCGCCAATCAGAAAGGGGGTGTCGGCAAAACCACCACCGCCATCAATCTGGCGACAGCCTTGGCTGCTGCCGGTCATACCGTCCTGCTGATCGATCTCGATCCGCAGGGCAATGCCTCCACCGGCTTCGGCCTCGCCCGCAACGCGCGCGGCCGCGGCATGTTTTCCGTCCTGGTGGAAGGCGCGCCCATGGCCGAGGCCGTGCGTGGCACGATGATCCCGGGCCTCACGCTGCTCCCTGCCGATCCCGACCTTTCGGCGGCCGAGTTGGAGCTCGTCTCCGCGCCGCAACGGGAAAAGCGGTTGAAGACCGCGCTCGATGATTGGGCCGATCTGCACAGGCATCACTTCGTGATCATCGACTGCCCCCCGAGCCTCGGACTGCTCACCCTCAATGCGCTGATGGCAGCACATGATGTTCTCGTCCCACTGCAATGCGAATTTTTTGCGCTTGAGGGGATTACGCAGATCACCCAAACTATCGAAGCCGTGCGCCAGCGCCTGAATCCAGGCCTGTCCTTGCACGGCATCGTGCTCACCATGTACGACCGCCGGAACAATCTCTCCGATCTGGTGGCCCAGGACGTTCGCGGCTTCTTCGGCAAGAAAGTGTATGAGACTGTGATTCCCCGCAACGTCCGCATCTCCGAGGCCCCGAGCCACGGCAAGCCGCTCCTGCTCTATGATTTCCGTTCACCCGGCAGCCAGGCCTATATCCGCCTGGCGGCCGAACTGGTCGAACGGCTCGATATCCAGCCGGATCGCGCAGCATGAGCGCGCGGGATGCCGGTCCCCGGCTCGGCCGCGGTCTTGCCGCACTTCTCGGGGAGGACCCGAGTGCCACTCCGCGCGAAAGCACCATCCAGCTGATCGCAATCGATCTGTTGAGCCCGGGCCCCTTCCAGCCGCGCACGCAGGTCGACCCGGGCGAACTCGCCGCCCTCGCCGCATCGATCCGGGAGCAGGGCGTTCTGCAGCCAATTCTCGCCCGGCCAGATCCGAAGATGCCCGGCCAATACCAGATCATCGCCGGCGAACGGCGCTGGCGCGCCTCGCAGCAGGCCGGTCTGCATGAAATCCCGGCACTCGTGCGCGCCCTGGAAGATACGGCCGCAATGGCCGCGGCCCTGGTCGAGAACCTGCAGCGCGAGGACCTCAACCCGATGGACGAGGGTGAGGGCTACCGCCGGCTGATGGAGGAATTCTCCCTCACCCAGGAAAAGGTGGCGGATAGCGTCGGCAAGTCCCGCAGTCACGTCGCCAATACCATCCGTCTCCTCAAACTGCCGTCGAGCGTCCAGGCGGAGCTCCGTCGCGGAACGTTGAGCGCAGGCCACGCCCGCGCACTCCTTGCTCACCCCGATCCCGCGCGTGCCGCCCAGGCAGTTATCGCCCAGGGGTTGAATGTGCGTCAGACCGAGGCTCTCGCCGCCAAATCGAGCGAGGAGCCGGGCGCGGCCCACAGTCGCGCGCAGAAGGTGAAGGACCCGGACACCGCCATCATCGAGCGCGAGCTGCAGCATCGCCTCGGACTTGCGGTCAGCATTGTCAGCCGGGGCCGAGGCGGCACTCTGCAGCTCAGCTTCAAAACCTTCGAGCAGCTTGAGGGGCTCATCGCCCTTCTGATGCGTGACTGAGCATCAGCGGAATGATCCACTATCAGCTGCAATGCGACCACGGCCATGGTTTCGACGGGTGGTTCAGCGACAGTGCGTCCTTCGAGCGCCAAGCAGAGCGCGGCCTCATCGCTTGTCCGAGCTGCAATAGCCTTGCCATAACGCGGGCCTTGATGGCACCCGCACTCGGCCGCAAAGCGCGCCATGGGGTGGATCGCCCCGCGCCGCCGTCCACACCTGCCCAACCCGCCGAGCCGCCGTCGCAGGGCGTCATCCCCGCTCCCGCCATGCCGGACCAGCTGCGCGCCCTCCTCCAGCGCATGCGCGCCGAGGTCGAGAAGACCTGCGACGATGTTGGGGGGAATTTTGCCGAAGAGGCGCGCCGCATCCATTACGGCGAGGTCGAAGCCCGTGGCATCTATGGTGAAACCACGCCCTCGGAGGCTGAAGCCCTGACCGAGGAAGGAATTGATTTCGGCGTTCTTCCCTGGCTTCCCCGGTCCGACAGCTGAACCGCGATCGAGCCGATGGCTTTGGGTCGAGGTGCCCAAAGCCTGAAGCGAACCGTGACCTGTTGATCGACCGACCGCCCCGCTGACATCGGGTCAGACCGAAAGGCCGTGCTCCCGCGCCCAGGTGCCGAGCGGTTCCCGGAGGCTGGCGGCCTGGGCGTGCTGCGTGCGGATCGACGCCAGCACACGCCGGAACGCCGCCATATCGACCTTTCGCAGCGCCGCCTTCACGCGCGGCAAGGCCGCCGGAGACATCGAGAGGGAGCGGAAGCCGAGCGCCACGAAAATCAGCGCCTCCAGCGGCCGGCCAGCGGCCTCTCCGCAGAAGGAAAGTGCGACCACCTCCGCCGCCGCATGTCGGACGACGGACTCAAGGAGATCGAGCACGGGCGGCGAGATCACGTCATAGCGGCCTGCAAGGTTTGGCGTTCCGCGATCCGCCGCGAACAGGAACTGCATCAAATCGTTGGAGCCGATCGAGACGAAATCGACTTCTTTCATGAGCGCAGGCAACTGCCAGAGAAGCGCGGGCACTTCCAGCATGGTGCCGACCTGCAAGCGCACCGGTTTGATCTCGGCTCGAGCAACTTCCGCATCCAGCAGCCCGCGGGCAGCACGAAATTCTGCAACCGTCGCGACCATCGGGAACATGACGGAGAGTTCGCGCCCATGCGCCGCAGCCAGCATGGCGCGCAGCTGCCGGCGGAGCGTCACTGGCCGGTCGAGGCCGATGCGGAGGGAGCGCCAGCCCATGGCCGGGTTTTCGCTCGGCGAAAGATCGGCCGTGGGCAGAAGCTTGTCGCCGCCGAGATCCAGGGTCCGGAACAGCACGGGCCTCCCGGCGGCATGGTCCAGGACACGCGCATACTCCGCCGTCTGACGGCCCATGAGCTTGTCGCTGCCGAGAATCCCGGCCCCGCCCGGGTCTCCTGCCTCGGCCGGGGGGCGATGCTGGGCGAGGAGGGAGATCTCCGTCCGATAGAGGCCAATGCCCACGGCCCCTGCTGCCTCCAGCTGGGTTAGTTCCAGCGGCAGGCCAAGATTGACCATCAGCGAGACGGCCAGACCGTCCGAAGTGACGGCGGGTTGGTCCCGGAGCGCCTCCCATTCCGCCGCATGCGCCACTTCCGACGAAACCGCACTCACATAGGCCTGTCGGACCTCATCCTCCGGCCGCAGGATGAAAAGCCCATCCTCCGTGTCGAGAATTCCCTCGTCGCCGTCTTGGCAGGCATCCACCACCCCGCGTGCGTCGGACAGAGCCGGCAGACCCAGCGACCGTGCCAGGATCGCCGAATGGCCGGCAGCACTGCCTTCCTCGATGACGAAGCCGGCAACACCCCGCCGGTACCAGTCGAGCAGCTCGGCAGGTCCTAGCCGCCGCGCAACCACGATCGCGCCCCGCACATCCCGTTCCGCCGGCTCTGCCGTTCCATTGTGGACACCAGCCTCGCCGGCAACGATCGCAAGCTGGCGCAGCAGCCGATTACCGAGATCCTCGATATCAACCAGCCTTTCCCGCAGATAGGGGTCGGCGATGCGCCGCATCCGCTCCCGCAATTCACCGAGGACGCGCATCACCGCCGCCTCGGCGGAAAAGCCGCCCTCGATGACCGCCGAGACACGCTTCAGCCAACCGGTATCGGCGGCGATCAGACGGTAGGCTGCCAGAATGTCACGGGTAGCCTCCTCTCCTGCCCCGTCGGAATTGCCCGTCCCAATGCCCCCCACGAGATCGTCCAGGCCGCGCTGCAGATGCTCGGCCGCCATGGTCAGCCTCTGTTGCTCAGCCTCGGGATCGGCTGCCAGCACCCGCCGACTACCGAGGGACCGTTCCCCCCGGACAACCGGCCCCATGACGATCCCCGAGGCCAGGGCCAGCCCGTCGAACCGCCGCGGCAAGGCGGCGCCGAATCCCTCGCCGCGCACCTCCACGGCCCCCGCCGAGGTCAGGATTTCGGCGAGCAGCATCGCCACGGTCTCCAGCGATTCCTGCTCGATATCGGTGAATTTGCGGGGCTCCCGGTTCTGCACGGTGAGCACGCCGACGATATGGCCGGACCTGCGGATGGGGATCGCAAGGAGCGACGCGAAGGCCGCCTCCCCGGTCTCCGGCCGTTGGGCGAAACCCGGATGGTCCCGCGCATCGGCAAGGTTGAGCGGGCTGCCCATGGCCGCTACCAGGCCCACGATTCCCTCTCCGAGGCGGAGCCGGGTCTGGCCGACCGCCTCCGCCTCCAAGCCGCAGGTCGCGGTAAGTTCGAGAATTTCGCCCGTCCGCATGACATAGAGGGCGCAGACCTCGGTCGCCATCTCGCTGGCGACAAGTTCGATCAGCTTCGGAAGCGGCGTATTGCCGCGCGCCAGGCGCTCGCGCAGGCTCGCGAAAAGACGCCGTGGCGTCCAGGATGTGATGTCAGGCCGGGTTGCGGGCTGATCCACGGCTTGCCAGCATCGCTTCGGCCTCGTCGAGCAATTGCGCCATGACGGCGGCCACGGACTTTTGCGCACGTACCTGGCCGACGGACTGGCCGGCCATCACGGAACCTTCCTCAACATCCCCATCGATCACGGCTCGGCGGAGCGCCCCCGCCCAGAAATGCTCGATCGAGAGTTGCGCTTCCTCCTTATTGAATTCGCCGGCCTGGAAGCGCCGGACGGTCTCGGCTTGATGCTGCAGAAAGCGTCGCGTGCCCGCGTTGTTCAGGCCCCGCACCGGGATCACCGGAAAGCGCTCGTCGAGCTGGACGGAGGGCATCGCATCCCGCGCATTGGCCCGGAAGAAGGCCTGCTTGAAATTCGGATGCGCGATGCTCTCCTCGGTTGCGGCGAACATGGTGCCGAGCTGCGCGCCGGCTGCGCCCATTTCCAGCAGGCCCACGATCGCATCGCCACGGCAGAGTCCGCCGGCGACGAAAACCGGCACCTCCCGGATAACCGGCAGGATCTCCTGCGCCAGAACCATCAGTGACACTGGGCCGATATGGCCGCCGGCTTCCGACCCCTCGATGACCAACGCATCCGCACCGGAACGCACCAAACGCTTCGCCAACACCAATGCCGGGGCGAAGCAGACGAGCTTGGCGCCGCCGTCCTTCACGGCCCGCACGGCCGATCCTGGGGGTACGCCGCCCGCGAGCACGATATGCCCCACGCGGGCGCGCAGGCAGACCGCGATCAAGGCGTCCAGATCGGGATGCATGGTGATCAGGTTGACGCCGAAGGGCTTGTCCGTCAGCGCCTGGGTCGCCGCGATTTCCGCTTCAAGCAGCGCCGGTGACATGGAGCCGCAGGCGATCACGCCGAACCCGCCAGCATTGGAGATGGCGGACACCAGGTGCCGTTCGCTCACCCAGCTCATGGCCCCGCCCATGATGGCGTATCGGCTGCCAAGGAATTCCGTGCCGCGTTGCCAGAGCGCCTGCAGGTCGGGTGTCGCGACGCGCTCGGCCAAAACAGTGCCTTCCATGGAAGCTATACCCGCGTCACGAGGCATCGAGGCCATAGGCCGTATGCAAAGAGCGCACGGCCAGCTCTGTATATTCGGAAGCGATCAGGATGCTGACCTTGATCTCGCTGGTGGAAATAACCTGAATATTGATCCCCTTGTCCGCCAGCGCCTTGAACATCGTGCTCGCAATGCCCGCATGGCTACGCATGCCAACGCCGACGACACTGATCTTGGCGACATTGATATCGGCCAGCAGCTCGGCATAGCCGATTTCCGGCTGCACCGCAGAGAGTGCGGCCTGCGCGCGCGGCAGATCGGTCTCGCCCACGGTGAAGGTCATGTCGGTCATGCCCTCCTCCGAAATATTCTGCACGATCATGTCGACATTGACATTCTCGGCCGCAAGCTTGCCGAAGACCGCGGCCGCAACGCCGGGACGATCCGGCACGCCCCGCACGGTCAATTTCGCCTCGTCCCGCGAATACGCGATTCCGGACACGATTTCCTTTTCCACGATCTCATCCTCATCCACGACGAGCGTGCCGGGCAGGTCCTGGAAGCTCGACAGAACCTGCACCCTCACCTGCTCCTTCATCGCCAGTTCTACACTACGGGTCTGCAGCACCTTCGCACCCACCGACGCGAGTTCCAACATTTCCTCGTACGAAATGCGCGCAAGCTTGCGGGCGCGAGGCACAATGCGGGGATCGGTCGTGTAGACGCCGTCCACATCCGTATAGATGTCGCAGCGGTCCGCCCCGAGAGCGGCGGCGAGCGCCACCGCGGACGTGTCGGAGCCGCCGCGGCCAAGGGTAGTGATCCGGTTGTCCGGGCCAAGACCCTGGAACCCCGTCACCACGGCGACCTGGCCGAGCCCCATGCGGCGGATGAGTTCCTGGCCCTCGATCGCCTCGATGCGCGCCTTGCCATGCGCTCCATCCGTGCGGATGGGAATTTGCCATCCAGCCCAGGACCGCGCCTCGATGCCGAGGGTCTGAAGGGCAATGGCCAGAAGACCTGCCGTAATCTGCTCACCCGTCGAAACGACGATGTCGTATTCGCGCGCATCGTGCAGAGACGAGAGGCCCTGGCACCAGCCGACCAGTTGATTGGTCGTGCCAGACATGGCCGAGACCACCACCGCGACCTCGTTACCCGCCTCGACCTCGCGCTGCACGCGGGCCGCAACATTGCGAAGCCGATCGAGATCGGCGACGGAGGTGCCGCCGAACTTCATGACTATCCGGGCCATGATACCTTTCCGAAGCGACCCCGCTGCACGGGGTGCATGATGACTGCTGGCCCTTGGGTCGCCACGGAGGATTAGGCGCGCGCCGGCCGAGGCCCTATGATTGTACCGTCGCCGCAAAAGCGCGCCGCCACACGGGCGGAACACATAGCGGTGCCAAGGCTCAGGGGCAATGATGCAACAAGATGGAACCCTTTCCTCTGATGAGGTCGCGCGTTTTGATGCGCTGGCCGCCGATTGGTGGGCACCGAATGGCCCCATGGCGCCCTTGCATCAAATGAACCCCTTGCGCGCCGGCTGGATCGAGCAGCGCATTCGCCAGCGATTTCCCGCAGATCTGCCCGGCGAAATTCTCGACATCGGCTGCGGCGCCGGCCTTCTGTCAGAAGCCCTGGCCGGTCGCGGCTTCCCCGTCCTCGGCCTCGATGCCGCCACTGCCGCCATCCGTGCCGCTGAAACCCACGCCGCCGGGCGTGGCCTGCCGCTTCGTTACCGCGCGGGGCGGCTCGAATTATTGGTAGAGGAAGGCGCGCGCTTCCCCATCGTCACCGCCCTTGAACTGATCGAACATGTCCCCGACCCCGCGCGCTTCCTGGAACTGCTCGCAACCGTCGTGGTACCGGGCGGCCTGCTCTTTCTGTCGACCCTCAATCGTACCCTGCGCGCACTGGCGACGGCCAAGATCGGCGCGGAATATGTCGCTCGTCTCCTGCCGCGCGGCACGCACGACTGGCGCCAGTTCATGCCTCCGCGGCAACTCGGGGCCTACGCAACCCGCGCCGGGCTCCGACCGTTGGCCAGTGCAGGGATGAGCTATGACCCTTGGCGCCGCCGCTGGGTAGAAAGTCGCGATCTCTCCATCAACTACATCATGGCCTTCGAGAAGCCGGCTGCCGTCGGCGCGGGCAACTAACAGAAGGGGAAGCCCGGCAGAGGGTTTGCTGCGTTGCAGAATTTCTCATCCCGCGCTCAACCGCTCAGGCGTGAATGCCTGGCTTAGAGCCCGATTTCCTGCTCAGGGCAGATGTTGCTCCGAAAATGGGCAAAGTTTGGTCGGTGGATCGCTGCCGGGCGGCAACGGGATGGCAAAACCTCAGTCCTGCTGCCGAGCGATTGTATTAACCAGTTGACAATTGCGCAGTTCAGCCGGAGATTTACGGGCAACAATTCCAAGACTCACGAGGGAGGGACTTCGCGCATGCTCGCAGCATCTCACGGGCAGGACCATCGGTCGTGAACCGCATCATCAATGATCCGGAGCAGGTCGCGGACGAGACGATCGCCGGCGTGCTGAAGGCGTTTCCCGAGCTGCTCGCTCCGACCGACAATCCCCGCGTTCTGCGCGCCGCCAAGCACCGCGGCCAAGGCAAGGTCGGCATCGTGACCGGCGGCGGCTCGGGCCATGAACCTGCCTTCCTCGGCTTTGTGGGGCCGGGCCTGTGCGATTCCGTCGCCTGCGGCGAAATCTTCGCCTCGCCGACCGCGAAAAGCTTCCATGCCGCCTTCAAGGCCGCTGATTTCGGCGCGGGCGTCGCCTGCCTCTACGGCAACTACGCCGGCGACAACATGAACGTGAAGATGGCGGTGAAGCTGGCGGCCAAGGACGGCATCGAGGTCCGCTCCGTCGTCGCCAATGACGATGTCGCCTCCGCGCCCCGCGAAGATGCTGGCAAGCGCCGCGGCGTCGCCGGCGAGATCATGATGTGGAAGACCGCGGGCGCGCTGTCCGACGAAGGCGGCAGCCTCGATCAGGTCATCAGCGTCGCGCAGAAGACCATCGACCAGACCGGCAGCGTCGGCATCGGGCTATCGGCCTGCACCATTCCGGCGGCCGGAAAACCGAATTTCACCATCGAGCCGGGCATGATGGAAGTCGGCATCGGCCATCATGGCGAGCCCGGTGTCGCGGTCATGCCGATCAAGCCCGCGAAAGAAATGGCCGGGCTCATGCTCGACCGCATCCTGGAAGACAAGGGCTTCGGCCAGGGCGATGACGTCGCCGTGCTGATCTCCGGCCTCGGCGCCACCCCGGTCATGGAACTCTATCTTCTCTACAGCCATGTCGACGAGATGCTGCGCGGCCGGGGCATCACCCCGCGCCACCGTTTCGTCGGCAACTACTTCACCTCGCTCGAGATGATGGGCGCCTCTGTCACGGTCACCCGTCTGGACAGTGAGCTTGACCGGCTGCTCGGCCGCCCCGCCCACTCGCTCGGGCTTACGGTGCTCGGCAGCTAAGGTCGATCGCGGGAGGGATCCAATCTGAACCGTTCATCAGACCCTTATCGATAGCTTAGACGATGCCGGCCGCACGCAGCGCCCGGGCGGCCGCACAGAACCCGCCTCGAGACCGCTTAACCACACAAGATTTCGTTGCGTCGCCAAGGACGCAACGGTTTGAAGGGAAACCGACATGAGCAGTTCAACACGGCCCAACGATCTTCCGGCGATGATGGACGCGGTCGTCGCCTATGCGCCGGGCGATTATCGCTTCGAGCAGGTCGAGGTGCCCCGCGCCGGGCCGGACGACATTATCATCGAGGTCGAGGCGGTCGGCATCTGCGCGGGCGACATCAAGTGCTACCAGGGCGCGCCCTCCTTCTGGGGGGACGACAAGGGCCAGCCGAAATACGTCAAGCAGCCGATGATCCCGGGCCATGAATTCATCGGCCGGGCGGTGGAGATCGGCGCGAATATCGCCGCTGACGGCCGTTTCAAGGTCGGCGACCGGCTCATCTCCGAGCAGATCGTGCCCTGCGACAAATGCCGTTACTGCAAACGCGGCGAGTATTGGATGTGCGAGGTTCACGATCTTTACGGTTTCCAGAACAATGTAAATGGCGCGATGGCGCGCTACATGCGCTTCCCCAAAACCAGCCGCACCTATCACGTGCCGGAAGATCTCTCGCTGGAAGCGGCAGCCCTGATCGAGCCCTTCGCCTGCTCGGTGCATGCCGTGAACCGCGCCCGCATCGAGCTTGACGACATCGTCGTACTGGCCGGTGCCGGCACGCTCGGCCTTGGCATGGTCGGCGCCGCGCGCCTCAAGAACCCCAGCAAGCTTATCGTGCTCGATACCAAGGCCGATCGGCTGGCGCTGGCCAAGAAGTTCGGTGCGGACATCGTCATGAATCCCCTCGAGGTCGATGTCGTCGCCGAAGTCAAGAAAATGACCGACGGCTATGGTTGCGACGTCTACATCGAGGCGACAGGCCACCCGGCCAGCGTCCGCCAGGGGCTGAACATGATCCGCAAGCTCGGCCGCTTCGTCGAATTCAGCGTCTTCGGCGAAGAAGTGACGGCGGATTGGAGCATCATCGGCGACCGCAAGCATCTCGACATCTACGGCGCCCATCTTGGCCCCTACTGCTATCCCTTCACCATTGCCGCGATTTCGGACGGCCGCCTGCCGTTCGACGGCGTGGTGACCCACAAGCTGCCGCTGAAGGACTTCAAGACCGGCTTCGACCTGATGAAGAAGGGCGAAAACTCGATCAAGACCATTCTCATTCCCTGATTTCGATTGACTGACCACGACTGGGCACGTGGCATGGCGACATGCCGCGTGTCCCAAAGGTGAGCGCGGCGCGCTTCGACGCAGCCCACGTCTCGCCACTCAGAAGAAAAGAACCGTCCCGCCAATGTCCGAGCCGCAAAAGCGATCCTGGCCCCTGTCGCAGCGTTCCGACGAAAAGGATGCCGAGCTGGACGTGATGACCGAAATCGCCGCGCTCTATTACGCGGATGACGTGACGCAGGAGGAGCTTTCCCAGCGCTTCGGCATGTCCCGCGCCAAGATAGGCCGGCTGCTCAAACGCGCGCGCGAGGAAGGTATCGTCGAAATCCGCGTGCGCCCGCATCCCGGTGTCGCCGGTGAGATCGAAAAGGAATTCGTCCGCCGTTTTGGGCTGGACCGGCTCATCGTCGCGGTCGACCACCGGCATCAGGAGACCCAGCGCCAGGCGCTGGCAAGCCTCGTCGCCGCCCATCTCAACCGGCTGCTGCGGGACGGCATGATCATCGCCGTCGGCATGGGCCGCAATGTCGGCGCAGTGGCGGACGGGCTGGTCTCCCCGGCCGCCCAGCGCGCTGTTACCTTCGTCTCGGCCATCGGCGGGTCGCTCCGCGCCGGCGAGATCATGAACCCCGATCATATCGGCCGGCGTCTGGCCGCACGTTTCGGCGGGGAGAGCGAGACGCTCTATGCCCCGGCGCTCGTCGAAAGCCCCGCCGCCCGCGCGACCCTCATGCAGAACGACACGGTGCGCCAGACACTGGACCGGGCACGGCGGGCCGATATCGCCCTCATCGGGGTGGGTGATCTCAGCGAGGACAGCAACATGGTGCGCATGGGCTGGTTCACGCCCCAGGAGGTCACGGAAGCCCGGCTTTCCGGCACGATCGGCGACATGATGGGTTATGACTTCTTCGACATTCAGGGCCAGCCCTCCAGCCAGCCGCTGCAAGGCCGCATCATGGGTCTGACCACCCCCGAACTCCGCCGCATTCCGAACGTCATCGCCATTGCGAGCGAGAGCACCAAGGCCGCCGGCATTCTGGGCGCTCTGCGCACCGGCGTGATCAATACCTTGGCGACCACTCTCAGCAACGCCCATACGGTGCTGAGCCTGGATGACGCGACGCGCCAGCGCCGCGATCTGCCTGCCCCGGCCGCCATCGAAAGCGGACCGAACGCCGCCTGACGTCGGCCAGCGGCGCCGGCCTAATGCGCCGGTCTAGTGCGCCGTCTGCATCAGCGCGGCGATCGCGCGGGGATCGACCTCTTCCAGCCGCCCGGGCTGCCAGCGCGGCCTGCGATCCTTGTCCACCACCATCGCCCGCACCCCCTCGGCAAAATCCGGCAGGCGAATGATGTGGCGCACGAGAGCTCGTTCCGCGGCGAGGCAGGCATCGAGATCGCGCGATGCGCCCGCACGCAGAGAGGCGAGTGTCCAGCAAAGCGCCGAGGGCGACATCCGGCGAAGGACCCCGAGCGTCTCCGCTGACCAATCGCTGCCCTCTGCCTCCAGCCGCGCCTCGATCTCGGCCAGGCTGTCGGCGCCAAAACAAGCCGCGATCGTGCCGAGCTGCGGGGCCAGCGAAAAGGGCGGCGGTGGCGCCACGAAACGCGCGATGGCGGCTGTGCCCTCCGCTGCCAGGGCTGCCGAGAGGGCGCCGACCGCCGCCTGCGGCACGAAGGCTGTGGCGAGACCGGCATGCACGGCATCCCCGCCGGACAGCCGCGCCCCGGTCAGGCCAAGGTAGGTGCCGAGGAAATTTGACAGACGCGGCAGGAAGAAACTCGCCCCGATATCGGGCGTGAGCCCGATTCCGGTCTCCGGCATGGCGAGCATCGCCGCCTCCGTCACCACCCGGTCCGAGCCATGAACGGAGATGCCAAGACCGCCGCCCATGCAGATGCCATCGATCAGCGCCACATAGGGTTTGGGAAAATGGCCGATGGCCCCGTTCAGCGCATATTCCTCGGCGAAGAACTCTTCTGCCGCGTCATGCGCGCCCCCGAGAACCTGCTCGCGCACCGCGCGCACGTCACCGCCCGCGCAGAAGGCCCGCCCCTCGCCTTCCACCACCACGGCCTCGACCGCCGGGTCCGCCGCCCAGCGATCCAGCCACTCCCGCATGAACCGGATCATGGGCAGATCGAGCGCATTGAGCGCGCGAGGCCGCATCAGCCTCAGGCGCCCTATCCGCCCGTCTCGCCGTGCCTCGATGCCGGGGCCGGTGATCGTCGTTGCCGTCATGGCCAGGTTTTCCCTTCAACTGGCGATCTGAAGGAAGCTTTGGCCAAGTCCCGATCCGGCGCAAGGTTCAGGGTCTGATCGGTTGAGATTGAACCGCGGGAGCGATTCATCCGAACCGTGACTCAGATCCTCGCCCATCCGTCAGAACGCAATTCCCATCTCAGACCCAAGCGGAATCGCCCCAGTCTGACGCGACCGCACTCTACGCGGCGCGGTTTGCCCCGCCATCGCGCGCACTGACCGCCGCCGCGCGGGCCGCCAGACGCGCCCGCACCTGTTCGATCTCCGGTCCCAGCACGCGGATGGGCGCGCAGGCCAGTGCATCGCGCAGCAACTGCAGATCGGGCCGATCCTGGCCCGCGAAATCCCGCCCCAGACCCAGTTCCGGCCGATCGCCGACGTCCATGTAGCTTTCGGCGGCCAAACCTTCGGCGAAAATCGCTGCATGGCGAGGGAGCTCGATATGATGATAGGTCACCATCTCAACCGCCACCTGTCGCACCGTCATGTCATTGACGAGGTATTTGACCGGGATCAGCACGCCGCGTGCGAGGATCGCGTGGTCGGGCGAGAGATAAAGATCCCGCGCGGGCACTGCGGGCGCAAAGGCACCCGCCTCCACCAGGATCGGCTGTATCTCCGTCGGTCGCTCGTGCACGGTGCAGTCGATCCTCTGCTGCCCCACCCAGATTACCGGCAGGCTCTCCCCGCAGACGGTCGTCACGAGATCGCCCTCTCTCAAACACTCGATCGACCTCGACCCGTCCGGCGTCCGGATTTCCGTTCCGGAGCGGAAACAGGCGAGCGTGACCACCGTGTTGCTGCCCACCGCCTGCACCTGCAGCGTACCTGCGATGGTACCGAAATTCATCGATTCGGTCGTGCCGTTGCTGACCAGCGTCAGCGTGCTGCCACTGACGCTCGACGAGACGCCCGTCACCCCATTCAGCACGAGCTTGTCGTCATGATCGAAGCCCGAGATCGTCTCGCCACTGAAGGCGGAAAAGCTGCCGGCGAGAGACCAGCTGTCCCCGCTGTCGAAAACGATCGTATTGAAGCCGGTGACCTGGCCGCCGAGGCCGGTCAGCGTCCCGCTCGTCGCCGCGCCGAGTTCGAGCACGCTGCCGCCGCCGCCGCCCGTGACCGAGCCCACGAAGCTTGCGCCCTGCTCCACCACCAGACGATTGGTGAGGCCGGTACCGAAGACCACCGCCTTGCCGGTCGCCGTTCCATCGATCGTACCGGCATTGACGACGGTGCCGCCATCGACCGCCACGCCGGTCGTCACAGACGCAATCACGCCGCCAGCGAGATTGGTGATGATCCCGCCGCCATAAAGCCCAACGCCCAGGTCGTAGCCATAGATATAGCCGGCATTGGTCACCGTGGCCGTTCCGGCGCCCACGTCGATCCCGTCATAGGTACCGATGACCGATCCACTCGCGGTATTGGTGATGGTGCCCCCGGCGCCGAGATAGACACCGTAGCCGTTGAGGCCAACCGCATCGATGACGGCACTATTGGTGATGACACCAGCCCCGCCGTAGACCGAGACACCGGAGAAGTCGCCATAGATGCCGGTGGTGCCTGCATTGTTGATGATGCCGCCGTTTTCGAGCGCCACCCCATTGCCTTGCAGCGTCGTCGTGTAGATGAGGCCGGTATTGGTGACCGTCCCGGTGGCATTCGCGATGTCGATGCCGCCGATGCTACCGAAGATCGTGCCCTGGGCCGTGTTGGTCACGCTGCCGCCGGCACCGAGATAGATGCCATCGTAGACATAGTTGGGCGAACCGCTGACGATCTTGGTCGGGCTCGAATCGATCACGCCGCTATTGGTCACGCTCGCGGCGCCGCCGGTGACGTCTATGCCATTCCGATAGCCCGCGATCACGCCGGCATTGGAGATGGAACCGGCCGTTGAAAGATCGATACCATTGGCGCCCGCGGCCGACGCGGTCACACTTCCTTGGTTCACGACCGTCCAGCCTGAGACCGGCGCGCCGGCCGTGGTTCCGGTCACCGCATCGCCGCTCGCCGCGATAACCGCGCCGCCGCTGGTGATGGTGGTGGGGCTGACACTCAGGGTTACGCCCTGGGTGACAGTGGTTGAAATCGTACCCGACATGATGCCTCCGTCCGATCGACGGATGCCGATACCACAAGAGGTTTTAATGATTGCTTAACAGCAACCCTTCGTCCTGATGGACTTAACAATTTATTGGAAGTCGGACCCGATGCGAACGGCGATCGACCGGGCATGCGCGCCAAGACCCTCGGCCTCGGCCAGGGCGATGGCCGCCGGTCCCACCGCCGCCAGCGCCGTCTCATCACCCGCAACCCAGGTCGTCCGCTTGAGAAAGTCGAAGACCGAAAGCCCGGAGGCAAATCGCGCGGTGCGGCCCGTCGGCAAGACATGGTTCGGGCCGGCCAGGTAATCCCCCACCGCCTCCGGCACGTGGCGGCCGAGGAAGGCTGCCCCCGCATGCCGCACGCGGCCAAAGAACGTCTCCGGTTCCTCGGTCATGACCTGCAGATGCTCGGGCGCGAGACGATTGACGAGCGCGGCCGCCTCCGCCCAGTCGGCGACCAGGATGACGGCGCCATGCTGCGCCCAGCTCGCCCCCGCGATCGCCGCGCGCGGCAGCGTCTCCAGCGCCCGCGCCACCGCCGAAACAACGGCATCGGCAAAGCCGGCATCATCCGTCATCAGAATGCTTTGGGCCGATTCGTCATGCTCGGCCTGGGCCAGCAGGTCCATCGCCACATGAGCGGGATCGTTGCGGCCATCCGCCACCACCACGACCTCCGAGGGACCCGCGATGCCGTCGATCCCGACGCGGCCGAAAACCTGCCGCTTCGCCTCGGCCACATAGGCATTGCCGGGGCCCACGATACGGTCGACGGGCGCGATGCTCGCCGTGCCATAGGCCAATGCGGCGATCGCCTGGGCGCCGCCCACACGATAGATTTCGCTGACCCCTGCCCGTTCGGCCGCCGCCAGCACCAGCGGGTTGAGCAGGCCGTCCGGTGCCGGCACGCAGATCGCGATACGGCCGACGCCCGCGACCTTTGCCGGCAGGGCGTTCATCAGAACAGAGGAAGGATAGGCAGCCTTGCCGCCCGGAACATAGAGGCCGACGGCATCCAGCGCCGTCCAGCGCATGCCGAGCCGGTAGCCGGCCGCATCCTTCATGGCGAGGTCAAGGGGCAGCTGGGCCCGGTGGAAAGCCTCGATCCGGCTGGCCGCGAGATCGAGCGCGGCGCGCAGAGCGGGCGCGACCTCGGCCTTCGCCGCCGCGATCTCCGCCGCCGTCACGCGCAGTCCATCGGGTGTCATGGAGACACGGTCGAAGCGGCTGGTATAGGCGCAGAGTGCGCCATCGCCCTCGTAGCGCACGGCCTCGATGATGGCCGAAACCTGCGCGCCCACCGTCTCGGTCGTTTCCCGCGCCTCGGCGAGCAAGGATTCGAAGTCCTGGGCGAAGCCCGGGTCGCAGGTGGAAAGCCGGCGCATCAGCCCTTTTCCCTTTCCTGCCCCTGCTCCAGCGCCTGGCGGAAGCGCGCGAGCCAGGCGCCGATCACCTCCGGCCGGGTCTTGAGTGCGGCACGGTTGACGATGAGGCGGGAAGAGACGGAAGCGATGACTTCCGTCTCGACGAGACCATTGGCCTTGAGCGTCGATCCGGTCTGCACGAGATCGACGATGAGGCGCGAGAGGCCCAGCCGCGGCGCGAGTTCCATGGCGCCGCTCAAATGCACGACCTCTGCATGGATGCCCCGCGCGGCATAATGGCGGCGCGCGATATTGGGATACTTGGTCGCGACCCGCACGCGGGACCAGAGTCCCGCATCATCCGTGCCGGCCGTCTCGGCCGGTTCCGCGACCGAGACCCGGCAGCGGCCGATGCCGAGGTCAAGCGGGGCATAAATTTCCGCATAGTCGAATTCCATCAGCACATCGGCGCCGCAGATGCCGATATCGGCCGCGCCGAAGGCAACGAAGGTCGCGACGTCGAAGGAGCGGACGCGCACGATATCCAGCCCCGGATGGCTGGTCGGGAAGCGCAGCCGCCGGCCGCTTTCTTCCACCAGATCCTGCGGCAATTCGATGCCCATGCGGGTGAAGAGGGGCATGCATTCGCCGAGGATCCGGCCTTTGGGCAGCGCCATCACGATCTGCTCCCCGGCCGGCGCGGGAAGGTCCTGATCGGGGCTCGTCAGTTCGGCGATCTGGGTCATGCGGCGGGCTCTAGCATCCGGGGCGCCGGGGGCAAAGCGGCCTCAGCGGTCAGCGGCCAGAACGGTGCTGCACAGGAAGTGGAGCAGCGGGTTGCGCGCGACCTCCGCGGTCGCGGCCGGAGGCGGCGGCGTGCCCTGCATATGGCGCTTCCGGTAGGCGCTCGCATTGAACCAGGGGTTGGGGTCGAGATCGCGTATCGCGCCGATCGCCAGGTAATGGGCAAAGATATCCCGCGCCCGGCCGAGTTCCGCACCGTAGCGGGCGACGTAGAAATCGATATCGAAAAGCGGCAGCGGGCTGAAGCGCCGGGTCGGCCGATGCGCCAGATAATGGGCGAGGGCGATCTGCCCTTCCGGCAGGCCATAGGTGCGCCGATACCAGCCTGGATCGAAATAGAGGCCGGGCCGATAGCCCTTCGCCTCCCCCAGCAATACGTAATGGCAAAGTGGGCTCATATGGACCGGAATACCGTAGCGCTGGGCGTACCAGACCCCGTCGAAATAGGGATTGGGCCGGCGATATTCCCGCCAGCCCTCCTTGGCATAGTGATCGACCGCGTCGAGCCCCGCCTGATGCACGTCCGGCCCGTTAATGTAGTAGTAGTTCTGATCGACGAGGCCGGATTCCCGCAGAATCTCCCGCTCATCCCGCGGCAGCCGCCCCTCCGCCGCGCCGCGCGACCGGTAATGCTCGAAGGGGTCGAGCCCGGCGGCAGTGACGTCCGGATTCTCGGCCGCGTAGAAGCGTGCATCGAAACCCGGATTGGGGCTGACCGTGCCAGCGCGCCGATGGGCGAGGTAGTGGAGAAGGCAGGGCACCCCCGAGGCCAAGCCGTAAGCGCCGCGATACCAGAGCGGATCGAACCAGGCGATCGGGCGCAGTCCGCCACGCTCCCCCTGGGCCAGATAGTGAAGCAGCGGGTCCCCGTCCGGTGGGGCCGGAAACTGCGCCTTGTAGAAGAGGGGATCGAAGGCCGGGTTGGGCCAGCGCCCCTCCTGCCAGCCCAGCGTCAGATAATGCGCGACGGGATCCACCCCCGCTTGCGCGATATCGGCATAGAACTCGCGATACCATTGGCCATCCACGCCGTAACGCGGATCGATCGCGGCACCCTGCGGCAATGCGGCTTCGGCAGTGGCGGCCAAAGGGCTCGTCTCCCTGGGGTCTGATCGGTTCAGTCTCACGCGCGTCAGCACGTCTTCTGAACCGTGAACCAGACCCTCATCAGCACGTTAAAAGAAAGCAGGTGCTTTATAGCGTGAAAATCCGGGTGCCACACCTCCGGCGCCGCTGGGTGCCCGCCACCGAGCCCCCTGCCCCCAGCGCCGCGAAGGTGCCATAACAACCGTCCCCTCGCGGGTCATTCGGCGCAAGCCGGAAAGGCCCGATCCCGACCCGGTTCTTGCTCAGGATCTTGCCTTGACCTTTCATCGCTGCGTCCCGCCGCCGCATGTCTGACACACCGAGCCCCCAGGGGTTTCGGAAGCTCCTCATCCCGCTCATCGTCGCCATCGCCTTCATGATGGAGCAGATCGACACGACGGTGATCACGACCGCCCTGCCCAGCATGGCGGCCAGCTTCCACCGCAGCGCAGTTACCCTCAATCTCGCCATCACCGCCTATCTCATCAGCCTGGCGATCTTCATCCCGGTCAGCGGCTGGGTCGCCGATCGTTTCGGTATGCGGCGCACCTTCATCGCCGCCTTGGGCCTCTTCACCCTCGGCTCCCTCTGCTGCGCCGCCGCGCCGGATTTCTGGACCTTCATCCTGGTTCGGGTGCTCCAGGGCGCGGGGGGTGCGATGATGACGCCGGTCGGGCGCCTCATTCTGCTCCGCGCCTTCCCGAAAAAGGAACTGGTGCGGGCGATGACCTATTTCACGGTGCCCGTAGTCATCGGCCCGACCCTCGGCCCCATCCTCGGCGGCCTGATCACCCATTATCTCGGCTGGCGCTGCATCTTTCTGGTCAACCTGCCCTTCGGCCTGGTCGGCATGGCCACCGCCTGGCGCTATGTCGCCGAGCAGAAGCTGGAGCTGCCGCCGCGCTTCGATACCCGCGGCTTCCTGCTGACCAGTGCGGGTTTCGTGCTGCTGCAGATCGCCATCCAGATGGTGAGCGAGCGCGGGCTGTTCCTCTTCGCCCTGCTGGCGCTCGTCGTCTCCGCAATCATCTTCGCCCTCTACACCCGCCACATGCGGCGCCTGCGCCATCCGGCGCTCGACCTCCGGCTGCTGCGCATCGCCTCCTTCCGGGTCGGCGTGATTGCCGGCGGCATCAGTCGCATGGGAATGAATTCGGTCGCGTTCCTGCTGCCCCTCATGCTGCAGCTCGGCTTCGGCTACAGCCCGGTGCATTCCGGCCTTCTGACCTTCGTGAGCAGCCTCGGCACGGTCGTCATTCGCCCGCTCGCCGGCCGGCTCCTGAGACAATTCGGCTTCGGCCGGCTGCTGGCCGGCAACGCCCTCTATGCCGCCTGCGGTGTGGCCGGCTTTGCGGCCATGGGGATGGGTACGCCGGATTGGGCGATCCTCGCCTGGGGGCTCGTCTTCGGCGTCGGGCGCGGCCTGCAGTTCACAACGCTGAATACGGTGAGCTTCGTCGACACGCCGGCCGAGAAACTCAGTGCCAGCACCGCCTTCTCCGGCGTTGCTCAACAGCTCACCATGGGTCTCGGTGTCGCCGTCGCGGCCGCGCTCCTGAAGCAGTTCGGGCATCCGGAGAACGCTGTCTCGGTCGCGACCTTCCACGCCGTCTTTCTGATCATGGCGGGCGTGACGCTGCTCTCGATTCCCGGCTTCCTCACCCTGCCCGCCGAAACCGGCGCGGCGGTCAGCGGCTATCGGCGGCGGGGTTAGGAGGCGCGCCCGATGCGGCAGGCATGGTCCTGCAGCGCCTCGCCGCTTCCCACATTTCCTGCGGAGAGACGCGCCCGGCCGGCGAGGAGGATGAAGCCCGGCGTGGATGCGCCCGGCGAGGATGCGCCCGGCGTGGATACGCCAAGCCTCCCTTCCTCGAAGCGAGCGCCCACCAGTACCAGCGTATAGGCGCCCATATGGCTGCGCGCGCCTTTCAGCCGATCCGCCAGAAGATGAAAGGGATTGGCCTGCCCCAGCCGCTCTCCGTCGATCCGCATCGCCTCATAGGGCGTTCCCGCGAGCATCGCAGGAAAGGGCGACCAATCAGGTCCGACGGCCCCTTCGTGATCCTTCAAGGCCGCCGCGACCTTGGGGTCGATGCAGTCGATATGGATATGCAGCTGGTCCTGCGTGCGGCCATGGATGGAATTGATCGCGAGGCTGAGATCCTGTCGCGGCAGCGCGTGGCCCAGGCGCGCCGCCACCAGCGGCGTCTGGCCCCAGGCTTCGGCAAAGAAGTTCGGCGTCGCCGGTGCCAGCACGGCCGGGCTCTCAATCCCGGAGATGCGGGTCGTGGGGATCAGCAAATACTGCGTCTGCCCCACGATATCCTTGAGGATCGCATAGCCGCCGGCGAGATCGACGCGGGCGCAGGGCGCGGGATGGCCGAAGGTCTTCTCGTCCATCACGCATTTTCCGTGCACGATCTTCCACAGGATATCGGGATCGGTTGCCGCACCCAGGAAAAGGATGGGCAAAAAGGCCGCAACGACGACGGCCGCCGCAATCACACCCCTGACCCAGGTGATCCGCCGGACCGCGCGGGACTTGATCACACCCATCGCCGCCTCCATTCCGGCCATGGACAGCCGGCGCTTCGCCCCATCTCTATAGCCGGCCCCTTCCTCTCTCTCCAGGAACCGCTTCATGACCACGCCGATGAGCCTGCTTCTCTGGTCCGTCCTGCTCGGCCTCGTGCAATGTCTGGCGACCGGCTTCGCCGTCAGCGCGGCGCGCGGCCTCGATTTCAGCGCCAGCCCGCGGGACGACCAGCAGCCCATCACCGGCCTCGGCGGGCGGGTGATCCGCGCCTTTGCCAATTTCCGCGAGAGCTATCCGTTCTTCGTCGCCCTGGTCCTGGCCGGAGAGGTGCTGCACCGTCATTCGGGGCTGATCACCACGGGCGCGGAACTCTATTTCTGGGGGCGCCTGATCTACTGGCCGCTCTATGTCGGGGGCGTGCCCTGGATCCGCTCGATCATCTGGCTGCTCGCCAGTTTCGGCTTGGTGCTGATGCTGATCGGGCTTGCCTAGGCATAGGGAGGGCCGGTCCCGGCTCAATACGAACCCTACAGCGCTCGCATCAGCCCGCCATCGACACGCAGATTCTGGCCGGTGATATAGCCCGCCCCGTCCGAGACGAGAAAAGCGACCGTGTCTGCAATCTCCTCCGCCGTGCCGTAGCGCGCCATGGGAACCGTGGCGCGCCGCGCCTCGGTCTCGGGCAAGCTGTCGATCCAGCCGGGCAGGACGTTGTTCATGCGGACCTTCCTGGCGGCATACCCATCCGCGAAAATCTTGGTGAAGGCCGAAAGCCCGGCGCGGAACACGGCCGAGGTCGGGAACATCGGCGTCGGCTCGAAAGCCCAGGCGGTCGAGATATTGACGATCGAGCCGCCCGCGGGCTGCGCCGCCATGATAGGGGCGACAAGCCGCACCGGGCGAATCGCGCTCATGAGGTAGACATCCATCCCGAGATGCCACTGCTCGTCCGTGATTTCGAGGATCGGCGCCCTCGGCCCATGGCCCGCGCTGTTCACCAGCGCGTCCACCCTGCCCCATTTGGCCATGACGGCATCAACCAGGCGCTCCATATCCGCGTTCGACTGGTTGGAACCGGTGACGCCAATACCGCCAAGCTCCCCTGCCAGCGCCTCCCCCTTGCCGGACGAGGACAGGATCGCCACCTGATAGCCGATACCGGCGAGCTTTCGGGCGCAGGCAGCGCCCATGCCGGACCCGCCCGCCATGATGACCGCGACCTTCTCGCTCATATTCATCTCCTTTTCCCCCGAAGTCAGCTTGCGCAGACGATGCGCCACACACAAGGCTGACACGATAGTCGTTGATCTTTTTGCTGCGGTGCGGTAGCAGCCACCTCTGTGATTGTTCGTGAGACGCGCGAACGGTGACCTTTCGTTTCAGGCGCAATGCCGCGGGTCATCTTTTTCCGAGCAGTTTCCTTCCAAACCGTTCTACTCCGCATCGCGCGGGGAGTTCGAACACGAACCGCCCGGGCCAAGGCGCCTGGCGGCGTGGAGACTATTTTGACCGAAATTCCGACGACGACGAACGACAGCTTCGCTTCCCTCGGCCTTAACGAGCCCATCCAGAAAGCGCTGGCGGAACTCGACTTCTCGGCACCGACGCCGATTCAGGCACGGGCCATCCCCGAACTCCTCAAGGGGCGCGATCTCCTGGGCATCGCCCAGACCGGCACCGGCAAGACCGGCGCCTTCGGCCTGCCCGTGATCCAGCATCTGCTGGCCGAGAATCTGCGCGTGCGCCCCTACGGCACCCGCGCGCTGATCCTGGCCCCCACGCGGGAACTCGCATTGCAGATCAACGAAAGCATCCGCAAATTCGCGGCCGGCACCGGCATCCGCACGGTGGTTATCCTCGGCGGCGTCGGCCGCATGCCGCAGGTGCAGCGCATGCAGCGCGGCACGGATATCGTGATCGGCACGCCGGGCCGCCTGCTCGACCTCATGAACACCCGCGAACTCATCCTCGACCAGGTCAGCCATTTCGTGCTGGACGAGGGCGACCAGATGCTCGATCTCGGGTTCATCAAGGATATCCGTTCAATCCTGGCCAAGCTGCCGGCCAAGCGTCAGTCCATGCTCTTCTCGGCCACCATGCCGAAGGAAATCGGCCAACTCGCCAGCAGCCTGCTGCGCGACCCCGTGCGGGTCGAGGTGAAGGCCGAAACCGCGACGCCGGACAAGATCGAGCAGCATGTCTATTTCTCCGATGCCGGCGCCAAGAAGCGCCTGCTGGTGGGACTGCTGAAAGACCCGACCCTCGCCCGCGTCATCGTCTTCACCCGCACCAAGCGGGGTGCGGACAAGGTGGCCGAGCATCTTTCGGCCTCCGGCATTCCGGCGGATGCGATGCATGGCAATAAGAGCCAGAACGCCCGCCAGCGCATTCTGGATCGCTTCAAGGGCGGCCAGGCCCGCGTGCTGGTGGCGACCGATCTCGCCGCTCGCGGCATCCACGTGACCGGCATTACCCATGTCATCAACTACGAACTGCCGAACGAGCCTGAGAGCTACGTGCACCGCATCGGCCGCACGGCGCGCGCTGGTGCCTCGGGCGTGGCTTACGCCTTCTGCGACCCGACCGAGCGGACCTTCCTGCGGGATATCCAGAAGCTGACCGGCGTCGTCATGAACGTCTCGAAGCTCGAGGGCATCACCCCGGCGAACGACGTCGAGATGGCGGCCCTGTCTGACGGCGTCGCACAGGCGCCGAAGCCCCGGATGAGCGAGGACCGGCCGAAACGGCGCGGCAGACGCTCCGGCTCCGGCCGTCGCCCGCGCCAGAACCGCGCCGCCTGAGATCGGGGAAGGGGAAGCAACGCCTCCCCTTCCCGCCTCCGCCGCGTCTTTGCCTCTGGCCTTCAACCGGTCTCGTCCGCAAGGTCTGATCGGCACAGATTGAATCAGCGAATCAGGCCCTTATCAATAGCTTAGAGTGTGAGTCGGCTGTCAGATTGAAGCGAAACCGCTTCTATCCGACACGATCACCCTCTAGGAAAAGACGTCTTTCTCCCGGGTGAGTGCCGATGGCCGTCTATACCGAAGTCACCGACGATGCGCTGCGCGCCTTCTTGACGGCCTATGACATCGGCGAACTCGTGGCCTTCCGCGGCATCGCCGAAGGCGTGGAAAACAGCAACTACATGCTGCGCACCACGGCGGGTGACTTCATCCTCACCCTCTACGAAAAACGCGTGAACCCGGCGGACCTGCCCTGGTTCCTCAACCTTATGCAGCATCTGGCGACGCAGGGCGTGAATTGCCCGCAACCGGTCATGGCGCAGGACGGCAACGCCCTCCGCATGTTGGCGGACCGCCATGCCGCCATCACCACCTTCCTCCCCGGCGTCTGGCCGCGCCGCGTACAGCTTGTCCATTGTGGGCCGCTGGGCGAAGCGCTCGCGCGTCTGCACAAAGCGGGAGCGAGCTATGCGCCCCGCCGGGAGAATGCGTTGGGGCCTGCCGGCTGGCGGCCCCTGCTGGAGCGCAGCCTCAGCCGGGCGGACGACGTCGTGCCCGGCCTCGGCGCGGAACTCACCGCCGTGCTCGACCGACTGCTGGAGGCCTGGCCGCGCGACCTGCCGGAAGGCCAGATCCATGCCGATCTTTTCCCCGATAATGTCTTCTTCCTGAAGAACGAGGTTTCCGGACTGATCGACTTCTATTTCGCGGCAACCGATCTCCTCGCCTATGATCTCGCCATCTGCCTCAATGCCTGGTGCTTCGAACCGGACGGCGCCTTCAATGTCACCAAGGGACGGGCGCTGATCGGCGCCTATCAGGCGGTGCGTCCGCTCTCCCCTGCCGAGACCAAGGCGCTGCCGATCCTCGCTCAAGGGGCCGCGCTGCGCTTCCTGCTCACCCGCCTCCATGACTGGCTCTATGTTCCGGAAGGTGCCTTGGTGACGCCGAAAGACCCGCTCGAATATTTGCGCAAGCTGCGCTTCCACCGCCACGCCTCGGGGATTGCCGCCTATGTCGGATGACGCATCCCGCATGGTTGTGGAGATCTGGACCGATGGCGGCTGCAAGCCCAATCCCGGCCCGGGCGGCTGGGCGGCGATCCTCCGCTTCGGAGCAGCCGAGAAGGAACTGAGCGGGGCCGAGCCCAATACAACCAACAACCGGATGGAGCTGACGGCGGCGGCGGCGGCGCTGGAAGCCCTGACCCGGCCCTGCACCGTCGCGCTGCATACCGACAGCGAATATCTCCGCAACGGCATCACCCGCTGGACCACGGGCTGGGTTCGCCGCAACTGGCGCAATTCGGCGGGCGATCCGGTCGCGAATATCGACCTCTGGCAGCGCATCCTGACTGCAGCCGCCCGGCACGAGATCGATTGGCGCTGGGTGCGCGGCCACGCCGGGGACGTGATGAACGAGCGCGCCGATGTGCTGGCAACCCGCGCGCGGGAGGGCATCGTCACGGTCACCGGCCCTGGCGGACGGAACGAGCCTGGGTGATGACGGCGGACTAAGGAAGCCGCCAGACTTGGCCGAGTGCGGCGTGCCTGTCTCCACGGAGTTGGCAGTGCCAGCGCGAGAGCTGACAGAACTCCGCCAAATCGGTCAACGCAACGCGGACTGGATCAGATACTCGAAATTGACCACCATTTGACCCGGCAAAACGAGCGGCGTGAGGCCACCAATTGCAGCGGCGATCAGCAAGAGGCTTTGAATCTTGCGGCGACTTGCCGAATTCACCTGCGCGAGCAACAGGATAAGGCCGAAGATCAGCCCGCTATAGAACCAAGGCTCCACGAGCCGCGATCGCAGCCAGATGGAGAGGCTCCGCTCCCAATCCTGACTTGCCTGGGCCGGGGCGATGAAATCGAACGCGATGAAGCAGATGGGTAAAGCAAGAAGACACAGAACGGTGCCTACGAGGAGCAAGGTGGTCTGCTGGTCCCCGGGCAAACGCGCATACGATGCCTTGGCGAGGGACCACCACGCCAAGGCGGCGCTCATCACCGCGAAGGCTAGCCCATAGGTCCGAACAAACATAGGCAGTGAGCTGCAATGGCCGGCGAGCGTCCGCAGCCCCCAGACATAGCCGCTGCAATAGGGCGACAGCATGAATTTGCCCGAGGAGCCGGCGAGCTGGCTGACCTCTCGGTCGGCGATCTGCATATGGCTGAACGGCCAAATCGGCGCGAGCAGGCCGTATGACTTGTGAATGAAGACGTTGCCCAGACAGAGCACGCCAAAGCCGTAGCCGACGGCGAGACACGCGACAAGCAGTACGGGTCCGGAGCGCCAGCCCGAGGGCACCCAACGCGCGCCGCAGGCGCACCAGGCGATGACCGCGACAAGCCCCCCGGCCAAAGCCGCCGCGAGCAGGATCTCCACGCTGAGTTGAGCGCTCACGGTGCGGGTCACGCCGTAGGTCGCCATGAAACAGACGAGAACAACGAGCGCCACGAGCGCCGCGCCTTGCCACAGCCGCGCGGACCCGGAGGCAGTGGGGCGAAGCTGCGTGAGGAGCGCGACGGGAAGGCCCCAGGCAATGACCACCACCGTCTGCACCGGCATGCTTGACAAGCCAGCGCCGAGAACCGCTGCGAGGCCGAGCGCAGCCAGGGACGGCACCTTCTGGTCCCACAGCTTCAGCACCGACAGCAGGATGAACGGCGCGACCGGAATGAGAAACCGCGCAATGTGCAGCGTGAAGATCAGCGGACTCAGCGAATCAGCCAGCAACCTTGAACTGATCACATTAAGCGACAGGCTCGCGATACTGATGAAGACGAGGACCGCGAAGGCGCTGAGCTTGTCAACCCCGAAGGAGCGCAGGCTGAGATAGCAAAGTCCGAGAATGGACAGCCGACCGAACGCGGCCATGAACCAGTAGAGCGTAAACACGGTCACCTTGTCGGCGCCGTGGACGAGGCCGTAGATGACCGGGTAGAGAAGCGCGGCCTCGTCATAATGTTGGGAGACGAGCGGAAAATACCCCCGGCCGATCCCGTAGCTCCCTGACGTGTAGATGTGGTTGATGAACCAGGAACTCGCCTCTCCCACGACGTGGAAGCGGTCGAACTGGATGCCGAACACAAGCAAGGCGACGGTGAGACCCGCGATCGGCACCGCATCCTGCCAGCGCCAGCCGACCGTCTCGCGCGCCATGTCCTTGCGGAGAGCCCAAAGCACCCCGGCCGCGCCGGCGAGCGTCAGGGCGCCCACGACAAGCGGAGCTTGCGTGTTCGGCAGGACGAGGGTGACGAGCCGAGCCAGGACGATGAGGATCAGATTGCCGGGAATAATCCCGGCGACGAGCAACCAGGCTTCGCCGGCAAGATGCCTGCGGCCCCAGACCGGGCGCACAACCAGCCTGTAGCCAAGCAACGCCGAGCAAGCCTGGAGCAGGATGACGCCGAGAACCGCGCGCATCTGGACCGGTGCCGAGAAGAGCAGCGGCTGGCCATAGTCATTGTCCACTCGCGGAAAGCCGATGCGAACCCCGCGACCGAGCTGATGCCAGTTCAACAGGGCGATCAGAACCCAAAGACCTGTCACCGCCAGCGTCGCCAGCGGCAAGGCGCGCGTCCAGGAAAGTTTGAGGCTGGTCATGGCGCCGTCGGCGACGCGGTAGCGGCCTGCGTGGACGGGCAGCCGGTGTCCTTGCCGGACACGCCCACGATTCCGCCCAGCCGCTGCACCGCCTTCCGCAATGCGGCCTCGCGCTCGGGGGTCAGCGCTTCCATCGAGCCGATGACCTTCGCTGTGGCGAGTGCGCCGAGATCCGTTATCACACTTGGCGCGAGCACGGCGGACGCCGCCAGGGTTCCACCCACTATACCGAGCAGGATGAGCGCGATCGCCGCAAAGCGGACGATCTGAGCGCGGACGGCCTCGCCAGCCTGGTCCCGTGCCAGCGCCCGCATGCGCGCCGATAAGGGCGCAGTCTCGGCTTCGGCACGCATCAGGTCATCGAATGCGGCGCCCGGCGTGTCACCGATGCCAGATAAGGGCATGCCCGCGAAGCGGAATACGAATTTCCTCCCGTCCGTGAAGAACTCCCCCCGGACGAGCGTCTCGTCCCCTGCCCCGCCGTCCCTCATGGCCCTACCTCCAATGAACGAAGTCCAAGGTCGGCGCTTGTCCGTGCTTCAAACCGCCGCACTTCATCGGGAACGCCAAGGGGAATAACAGCGTCCACAGGCACGTTATGAATGAAGACGGGACGGTGTTCCGAAAGAAGCTGGCTATAGAGCGGCGCGACGTAACGCTCACCCGCTTCCAGCGTCCCGCCGGCCACGTAATGGGCATCATAGGCGCGCCGGAAAAGATCGAAGGACGCGAACCAATAAAGCCCGACCGTGGCGTGCGGGGAGATGCGCTTCTTCTCGCGCACAGCCGACACCCGGCCGTCGGCGTCGGCGGCTGCGAAGCTCCAATGGTCGCCCTCCGCGGCGAAGCAGGGGATCCAGCCGTCGCCGCGCACCGCGGTCGCGGGCAGCGCCCGCGGGTGCACGAAGGTGTCGATATTATAGATGAGCATCGGCTCCTGCGCCGGCACGACGGACATGGCCTGCATCGCGGTGGTTGCCTGCCCGTCGGTCGGCGCGTCCAGCTCAACGATATCGAACCTTGTGATCCCGACAGTGGCCGCCTCACGCGCGATGAAGTCGGAAGCATCATCCGCGGCCCGGACGATGAACGCGAAACTTGCGCCGCCTCTGATGAATTGATCGAGGCTCAGCATCGACCAGCTGAACAGCGAACGCCCGTGCGCTTCGATCCGATATTTCGGAACCGTGTAGCCTGCGTCCAGAAAGCGCCGGCCGAAGCCGGCCATGGTGATGATTGCGGTCGTCATTGCACGAGTCTCCGCATGTCTCATTCCGTACCAATGAGGGACAAGATCTCTTCGTAGGACATGTTCAGGAACTCATTCGGCCGGATGGTGCGATCATCAACGTAGAATCCCCCGCGGCCCGGCCAAGGTTTGCCAACCTGCAGTTCGTCGTAGGGGATCTCGTGACGGTCAAGCCAGCCGAATAGATGCTTGGCCGTATTCGCGTTGATCAGACCGATATTTCCGTCGTAGGTATTCATGTTACGCGACGTATGCAGGATGATGTAAAAGCCCGCCGCACGATATTCACGAATTCTGGCAACCATGTCCGCGTGGGGCGCGATATCGTCATAAGATTGGCCGGCGGCCTTCTTCGGACAGAGCGTGCCGTCGATATCGCAGACGATGGATTTCTCTTTGCGGATCACAATGCGGCCTCCAGCTCGGTCAGAATTTTCAACGCGACTAGGACAAACGCGAGAACCTTGCGGGGCCGATCGATATGGAGCGGCAACATGGAGATGAACAGCGAAGCCTCGCAGAGCCGGATCGCGCGCACCGAGTAGTTGGCCTGCACCAGGGCCTCCTCGAAAATAGGCCGCGCCCACTCCGGCGGCAGTCGGTCAATCGTCAGTTGCGGGCGCATGTTGTCATCAATCTGGACATCGAACATGCCGTGGTTGACAAAGTCATAGGAGCCGATCACCGAATGGCTCAGCTTGGCGAGGTCATAGAGAGGGTGTGTCCAGAGCTCGGCTTCGTTCATGGCCCCGCGCGGGTCGATCAGCTTCAGGGTCTGGGTCGTCTTGGCATAGAGCATGTTCGAGAAGCATAAATCCCCATGCCCGATCGCGAACTTGTCCCCGCCGAGTTCGCCGCGCAGCCGCGTGTAGAGCGCGAGATAGCGATTGAACAGCGCATCTATTCCGCCGCAGGCCCGGTCGAACATCGGTGCGAGAACGGCGTAGTCCGGAAACGTCTTCAGACTGTCCAGACGCTCGCGAACCTTGGTCACGTAAAGCTTGTCCGCCATCGCATCGACCTCTTTGGGCGAGACTTTGCGGGTGGGCCGAATAGAGATGAAATAGAGAAGATGCTTGGTGAGCCGACGGAACTCTAGTTCGCTGAAGGCGTGATGGAGCCACTGGACCGCAATGTCCGGAACGAAGAGACGTTCCATCTTATAGCTGGCGCTTTTGTCATCTTCCCTGAAGTCGAAGGGGCGGATGAAGAACATCTGCATCTGCGCCGGCAGCATCTCCCAGAAGCGATATTCCTGCTCCAGCTTCCTCTTGTCAGTCGAACGCTTGGTGATCGTATAGCCGCTGCGCTCCAGCGAGTTGAAGAAACGCGCGTCGAAGGTGCCCGAGAGGAACTCCAGCAGCGTCACCTCCTCCCGGAGATTGGTGAGCTGGAGCCGTTCATCCATCCGCACGAATTGATTCGCGTTCTTGTCGAGGAACGGCAGCACGGTGTCCTGCGCGCGGGCCGCCAGATAGCCACGGAACAGCGGCTCGATCAGCAGCATCCAGCCCGACCAATTGTCCCCGCCGGCAATCGTCAGATCGAGGTTTTGCGGACTGTAGCGCGCCTGTTTGAGAAATTGGATGATCGCCTCCGGGCCCCGCCCCGCGATGATCCCGGCAGGGCATATCAGAAACCGGTCGGTCGGTCGGTCGCGGCGGCGCACGGTCTCGGCGAGCGCGGCCCAATCATCCACCGTCTCCATGTCGACGGGCGGCGGCAGGGACGCGGCAAAGGCCGCGCGCTCCATGATCGACGAAATCGTCTGCCGCTTGTAGATGAGCTGGCCGAAGCGTTCGACGCCGATCAATTCGCGAAGCCGGTGCGGAACCGGCTGCGCATTGTCGATGATGAGCCAAAGCGTCATGAGCCGTTCCTTCGCCCATTCCCGCTGGCGTAGACGAAGAACGCAGCCGCGGCGATGATTGCAAGCGGGGCCTGCCCGGCGACGACATACATGCGCGCAAAGGCATCGAGCGAACCGAGCTTTGCCAGCGCATCTGGGAGGTTGCCGTTCGTCGTTGTGCGCGAAAGGAAGGCGAGAAGGCCGGAAAGCCCACCGCCGCTACCCGCGACACCCGACACGAGTACTTCGAAGCTGCCGAACTCGAACATCCAGATCAGAACTGTCAATGCCACGAGAGAGGGGATCTTGCCTTTGATCAGAACCGGAATCCGGTTGATGGTTCTGCGCAAGTCCTCGATGCCTTTGAGCGCCTTGATCGTCCAGGCGCCCTCGTGCTGGCGGATGAGGTAGGTGCCGAAGCGGCGGAGATTGTCCGGAACGATGGCCACCATGAGGGCCGAGAGCGACACGAAAAGGAGCGTGAGCAGGGTGATGCCGGCGTAGGCGCTCAACGCGTAGCCATGGTCAGCCAAGCTCGCATAGCCCAGCGTTACAAGCAGCAAGGGCAGGAGGACAGCCAGGTCGAACAAACGCTCGATCCAGACTATCGTGATCCCAAACACGGTGCCTCCGGTGAAAAGGCCGAGTTCAATGCCGCGATAGGCGTCTCCCAACCGGAGCGGCATGCCGAACGCGACGCCTGCCGTATAGAAGTGAAACGCCGTCAGGCGGCGCAGGCTCAACCGGGCGTTCCCAATGAGAAGGGCGAGCCGCACCACGCGCATGACATGTCCCGCCAGATAGACCGCCGCAACCGTGAGGGCTTCCGGTCCGTGCGCCGCAACCTCGGCCGCCAGTTCTCCCCGCGCGGCAGCCGCGAGCACCGCCCACACGCACCGGAACAGAACGAGCAATGCGACCGCGCGAAGTGCATAGGGCCAGAAACGAACGGCGAGAGTTGTGATCGGCTCGTTGAGGCGAAGTTGTCTCAACATGCATGCCCTGCGACGACTGTGGACGGGTAGGCTCCGTCCGGACGGTCCGAATAGTCATTCGCCAAATACTTCCGTCGCATCGCGCCGTATCGCAAAGCGATCTCGGCGACGCGCAGGCTCTGCCGGACCAGTTTGACGTTGGAAACCTGGTCGCTTTCGCGCCAGGTCAGCGGGAAGAACTTCATCTTCCAGCCGCGATCGATCGATTTCAGCATCATATGGTAGTTGAAGGTCAGGTCGTTCGCGTTCTTCAGCCACCAACGATCGGCGAGCGCGCCAACCCGGTAGAGATTGAGGCCAGAGCCGAGGTCCTTGATCGGGTAGCTGGATACGACGGAATAAAGCATGTTGAACCCGTAATTTCCCAGGGTTCTGACGGCGGAATAGCCCTCGAGCTTGGAGCCCTTCATGAACCGCGCGCCGAGCAGCGCGTCGAGGCCAAGGTGCTCACGCCGCTCGAGATAAGGCAGGATGTCCTCGATGCTGCCCTGGTCATCGCCGTGGAGAACGATCACATAATCGAAGGCATGGGCGAGTGCGTATTCGAAGGCCACTTTGTGTGAGCCGCCAAGGCCGTAATTTCCGTCGTTCATCAAGACGTTAGCGAGGATCTGCAGAGATTTGATGCGCTCCGCGGCCACCGCCTGGCCCTTGTCGGTGCTTCGATTGTCGACCACGATTAGACCCGATAGCAAGGCCTGGGCGCGCGGCGTCAATTGGTCGAGAACACGGGCGATCTGCCGCTCGCAATTGTACATTGGAATAAAGAGCAGAATTCGATCAGACATTGCTCTGCTCCGCGACGATCGTTATCCGGCGGCGCGTCAGCCAAGACATCATCAAGAAATTCGCGCTGAAGGTCACTGGCAAGACGACCAGTTTTGCAATCACGGGCGGCGAAATATGCTCGGCGATCAATCCAACGACGTAGGAAGCGGCAAGAATTGCAACGGCCTGGTAGACAGCATAGGCTATGAACAATTGGCAAACGAATCTTCCGTGGTACGAGAAGATGCGCGAAACCGACATGAAATACACGAACGCGGTCGCGGCGCTTGCGGAAACAAGATTAGCAGTCGTCGGAGAAAGTCCAACCCAGGTCAGCAGGATGAAGAGGCAGAAATCAATCGCGAGTCCGCCGCCGGAGACGATTGCGAAGCGGAAGAGTTTGCCCGCGATCCTGCGCAGACGAAGAAGTCCTGGGCCACCCGTCAGTCTGTCGATCCAGACGATTCGATCGGCAAGCATCTGCAATTTCCGCTCCAACGAATCGCCACAATATTGCTTTATCATCAGTGACCCAGGACAGGTCCACGGAAGCACGGGTCGGCCGAATCCGGTAGGCAACTCATCCGCCTCCCGCTCAAGAGCGCATAGAAGAATCCCCAGTCAAAGTTGACGCCAGACTCGGCACGAACCTGTTGCCCGATGGACACTGTCGGCGGGATGGGGATAGCGGGCGCAACGCCTTGAAGCGGCATAGCCGTCTCCCTTGACTTTGTTCAAGCCTGTGTCGCCATTCAGGTGTCATGTCGGAACAGTGACCGCCAAGCGGTCCTATTACATAGATAAGAGACGGTAACGGGACACCTCTGTAACACTCGCCGGTCAGTTCAAGCACCCTGTCGGATTGGGGTATGTGCCGAGACCAAAATGGTTAGCCTTTTGACCGGCATTGCCTAGGATAACCTGCCCCTGGCGGACGGAACGGACCTGGGTGATTACGGTGAAATAAAGAAGCCGCCGCGCGACGGCGCTGCAGCATGTCCCCATCACATCGGCCGTCAGTCTATTGAGCGTGGCGAGCAGGATTTCCGTAATCCCGGGCGAGGCCAGAGCCTGGGCAAAGCTCTGCTGCACGGTGGACTTCGCAATTTCGAAACCGCGTCGGCGCCAGACGCCAATGCGTGGCCCCGACACCAAGCCCGGTCAGCCCTTCCGCGCGGCTCGCCAATCCCGCGAGCGCCCGGCCGGCAACCGGCCTCCGGCCGAGCGGCCAAGATAAAGGCCGGCGGGAATTCTCCCCGCCGGCCTTGTTCCTTTTCGTCAAACCTGCGCCCGATCAGTCGACCAGCTGGGCATCCAGCGTAATCTCGGCCTTGAGCAGTTTCGAGACCGGGCAACCGGCCTTGGCCATATTGGTCAGTTCCGTGAACTTTTCCGGCGTCGCGCCGGGAACCTTCGCCTTGAGCGTGAGATGCACGGCAGTGATGGAGAATCCGTCACCGTCCTTGTCGAGCGTGACCTCGGCCGTGGTTTCCATGTGGCTGGCCTTCAGCTGCGCCTCGCCCAGGATGAGGGAGAGTGCCATCGTGAAGCAGCCGGCATGGGCGGCGCCGATCAATTCCTCCGGATTAGTGCCCGGCTTGCCTTCGAAGCGGCTTGCGAAACCGTAGGGATAGGCGCTGAGTGCGCCGCTTTTGGTCGAAATGGCGCCTTTGCCATCTTTGATACCGCCTTCCCAGACGGCCGAACCGGTGGTCTTCATTGTGTTTTCCTCGCCTTGTTTGCAGGAAGGCTCCCCGAACACGCCGGGGATGGCCTGATGGTGGCACAGCGCGCGGGGACTGCAAGGCACGGATGATTGACGATCAATCCTCCGCCATGGCCGAATGCGGCCCTGCCAGGAAATGATGGTGGCCGAGATGATGAAATTGTTCCATTCCCCCGACAGCTGCGCACGCGCGGTGCACATCGCCTTGGAAGAGGCGGGCGCTGCTTACGAAAGCGTCCGCATGAGCCTCGGCCATGGCGACCAGCGCCAGCCGGATTATCTCGCCATCAACCCCAAGGGTCGTGTGCCGACGCTGGTGACGGAGCAGGGGGTTCTGACCGAAACCCCGGCAATCCTCGTCTATATCGCCCAGCTCTTCCCGCAGTCGTCCCTGGCACTGCCGGCAGACCCCTTCGCCTTCGCCGAGATTCAGGCCGT
>NZ_DATJJK010000247.1:0-34543 GCF_035492295.1 Acidisoma sp.
GCTGCTGCTGGCCTGCGGCGTCGAAATTCGCGGGATCGAGCCAGGCCTCGAAAGCGCGGGCACGCTCGGGCCATTCGCGGTCGATGATGGAAAACCAGGCGGTATCCCGGTTGCGGCCCTTGGCCACCATATGCTGGCGGAACAGTCCCTCATAGGTGAAGCCGAAGCGCAGCGCGGCCTTCTTCGAGGGTTCGTTGAGGTTGTGGCATTTCCATTCGAAGCGCCGGTATCCTAGCGTTTCGAAGGCATAGCGGCCGAACAGATAAAGCGCTTCGGTGGCGATCCGGCTGCGGGCCATGGCCGGCCCCCAATGGATGCTGCCGATCTCGATCACGCCATGGGCCGGGTCGACGCGCATCAGCGCCTGGCGGCCCTCAGCGCGGCCAGTCGCGCCATCGACGACTGCGAAGAACAGTGGATCGGTGGAGGCCGTCGCCTGCGCGATCCAGGCCGCGAATTCGGCCTCATCCTTCGGCTTGGTCTCGAAGAGGTAACGGAAACGGTCTTCGGCCCCGGGCGAGGTTGCCGCGGCATAGAGATCGGCGCCATGGCGGGCGGCATCCAGGGGTTCAAGCCGCGTATAGCGACCCTCCAGCGTCACGCGCTCAGGGCGCGGCACAGGCTTCCAGCCGGACAGATCCTGTTCGGGAGAGAGGCTCACGCCTCAGTCGTCGCACTCGCAGCCAGGCGTCGGGCCCTGATCTTCGCGGACGACGTGATGGTCGATCCACTCGGCAACCAGACGCCGCGCCTCGCCGATCGAGGCTTCGGGATGGTGGATGCGATAGAGCGTCGTGCAGGCACGGAAGGACTCCATGTCCCCGTTGCCGTGAACCCTCAGCTCGCGATAGGCGGTAATCACAGCACGCTCGCAACGCCGAGCGATGGTGCTTACGTCACGCCCCATCCTGAAAGGCCCCCTTATGATCAAACCGGGCGGGCCCGAACGGGCACCGCATTGGTACTGACATTACTTACTGGCATGGGCGCGGCCGATCAAGGCGGACTGACTCAGCCCTACGGAGGGGCGCCCCGCGCCCAATAGAGGGCTGGGCAGTATTGCGTGGCACCACGCATTCTTGCGAGATGCCGACAAATCGCTAGAAACGCCCCTTCTTGTGATCGGAGCGCAGCATGACGGCCTTATCCCGCAAACTTGCAGGCCACGCGAGCGACTGGGACCGCGACGCGGCCATGACCGCCGCGCGGATCCTTCTTGAGATCAAGGCGATCAATTTCCGGCCAGAGGAGCCCTACACCCTCACCTCCGGCTGGAAATCGCCCGTCTATATCGATTGCCGCCGTATCATCTACTACCCGCAGGCCCGCACCAAGATCAGCCAGCTCGCGGTCGAGAAGATCCAGCGCGCCATCGGCTACGAGACGATCGAGGCGATCGCCGGCGGCGAAACCGCCGGCATTCCCTATGCCGCCTGGATTTCGGACCGCATGGGCCTGCCGATGTCCTATGTCCGCAAGAAGCCAAAGGGTTTCGGCCGCAATGCCCTGATCGAGGGCGACGTGCCGGAAGGCAAGGAAACCCTGCTCGTCGAAGACCTCACGACAGATGGGCAATCGAAAATCCGCTTCGCCCAGAGCCTGCGTGATGCCGGGGCGCTCTGCCATCACGCCTTCGTCGTCTTCTTCTATGGCGTTTTCGAGGGCAGCATCGAAACCTTGGCCGAAAACGACATTGCACTCCACTACCTCACCACCTGGTGGGATGTGCTGGAAGCCTGCCGCGAACGCCCCTACTTCCCCGAATCCGCTATGGCCGAGGTGCGCCGCTTCCTGGAAGCGCCGGCCGCCTGGTCCGCCGCGCGCGGCGGGGCGACCTCGAACAAGGCAAAGCCCGAAGAATAGGCCATCCGCCTGCCGCGCATGGCAGCTGCGGTTTGACAGCACGGGGGGCGCCACCTAGAAGCCCCCTCCATTGCCGGGAATGTGGACGATGTGCGGCCTTCCGCAGATCGCCCCGCCACCCAGGCGACAAGCGGCGCGGGCCAGCCCAGAAAAGCGGGCCCGACGCCCTTTCGCCGCTTCCGACGCATCTCTGTGATCGCCGGGGGCCGGGATGGACTACTGGCGCCATAGACGAAGGAGAGGCGCATGACCAAGCGCACCGAAAGCAAGTTCAAGATCAACCGCCGCCTCGGCGTCAATCTTTGGGGCCGCGCCAAGTCCCCTGTCGCCAAGCGTGATTACGGCCCGGGCCAGCACGGCCAGCGCCGCAAGAAGCCGAGCGATTACGGCGTGCAGCTGATGGCCAAGCAGAAGCTCAAGGGCTACTACGGCAATATCGGCGAGAAGCAGTTCCGCAAGTATTACGAGGAAGCGGTCCGCCGGAAGGGCGACACCTCCGAGAATCTCATCGAGCTGCTGGAGCGCCGGCTGGATACGGTCGTATATCGCATGAAGTTCGCGATCACCCCCTTCGCGGCCCGCCAGTTCGTCTCCCACGGCCACCTTCTGGTGAACGGCCGCCGGGTGAACATCTCCTCCTATCTCGTCGCCAATGACGACGTGATCGAGGTTCGCGAAAAGTCGAAGCAGCTGGCGGTGGTGCTGGATGCGACGCAGAGCGGCGAGCGCGACACGCCGGAATATCTCGAGGTCGATCACCGCGCCATGAAGGGCCGCTATCTTCGCGCGCCGAAGCTCGCGGACGTTCCCTTCCCCGTGCAGATGGAACCGAATCTGGTCGTCGAATTCTATTCGCGCTGATCAGGCGTCAGAGCCAATCGGAAAAGGGCGCCGCGAGGCGCCCTTTTTTGTTGGACCGAGGGTAGGAAGCGCCATGATCGAGACCGAGCGGCTGTTGCTCCGCCGCATGACTCCGGCCGATGTGCCAGCCCTCCACGCCATCATGCGCGATGCCGAGGCAATGCGCTTCTGGTCGACCCTGCCCCACGAAAGCCTGGGAGAGACCGAAGCATTTGTCGCGAGCACCGTGGCAGCCGTGGACGCTGGTACGGCAGACGACTTCGCCGTTACCCTCTCGGGCGTCGTCATCGGCAAGGCCGGGTTATGGCAGGGCAATGAGTTGGGGATTTTGGTGGCTCGCCCGCATTGGGGCAAAGGCTTGGCGACCGAAGCGGCGCTAAAGATCATTGAACGCGCTTTCGCGCGCGACCGCCATGAATTGGTAGCCGATGTCGATCCGCGCAATGCGGCTTGCCTCCGCATGCTCGGCCGCCTCGGCTTCCGGAAGACCGGAGAGGCCAAGGCGACTTATCTCATTGGTCAGGACTGGGTCGACAGCGTCTACCTCAGCCTGACCCCAGCCGACTACGGGACGTAATAGGCTGGCGGCTGGGGAGCCGCGTAATAGGTCGGCGGCTGCGGGGCCGCGTAATAGACCGGCGGGGGCGGCGCCGCATAATAAACCGGCGGCGGCGTGTAGACGACCGGGGGCGGCGCTGCGTAAACCGGGCCGAGCGCGCCACCTACGGCCGCGCCCACGGCCAGACCGAGCAGTCCGCTCGCAATCGCCACGCCCGGGCCAGGACCGCCGTAATAGCCGCCGTGCCAACCGCCACCGTGCCAGCCGCCACCGCCGCCATGCCAGTGGTTGCCGTGCCAGCCCTGGGCCTGCGCAGAGGTGCTGAGCGCCACGGGAGCCGCAAGCCCCGCGACCAGCGCGGCCGCAGCAAGGCCGCGGGTGAAACGGAAACGCGAGAAGAGTGTCATGTCCGAACTCCTTTCGGCGTATCGTAAAGGCGGGAACTGTAACTCTTGGTTTACAGCCTCGGCCCTGATCGCCGCATGCTCTCTAGATAGTCCGCGGTTCTGACGGTTATAGGGCAGAGCGGGCACAATGCCGCCGCAAAGGCCCCAGGCAATCCGCGGACTCGTGACACTCAGTCACAAAAACGTCCAACGGGCACGCCTGCGACATCAACCGGGAATACGAAAAGCCCGCCCGCTTGCGGGAATTCCTGGCGTTTCTCCGCGCTGCCCGGTAGCGCAGTTGTGATGAACAGCCGGCCCTCCGCGAAGCAGGGCATGGTCGCGTTCGGGACCGGCATGGCGATTTTTTCGACGATCGAGCCGTCAGGCGCGAAGCGGTTGATCACCCCCATGCCCGATCCGGCAGACCAGTAAAACCCGTCCATGTCGACGGCGCCGCCATCCGGCCGCCCCTGTTCGTTCGGCACGTCGGCGAAGCGGCGGCGGTGGCTGATGGCGCCGGTCTCGGCATCGAAATCCCAGACGTCGATCCAGGGACCGCGTGTGTCGGAATGGTACATGGTGCGCCCATCGGCGCTCCAGGCCAGGCCGTTGGAGTTCTTCAACCCTTCGACCTTGATTTCGACCTCGCCCGCGGGCGTCACGCGGTACAGCTTGCCGGAGGGCAGACCGTCCGCCCCTTCATTGATGGTACCGACCCAGAAGCAGCCGTCCGGCCCTACCTTGCCGTCGTTCAGTCGGTTCGTCTCGGGCTCGTCGATCTGCGCAAAGGGCGTGAGGTCGCCCGTCTTCGGATCGAAATACATGAGTTTCTGCTTTTGCGAGACGAGGATGCGCCCGGAGCGGCAGAGCGCGAAACTGCCCAGCACCTGGGGCAATTGCCAGGTGTCGCGCTGGTCCCCCGCCGGATCGTAGCGGTGCAACCTGCCGTTCGGGATATCACAGAAATAGAGGGCGCCCGCTTCCCCATCCCAGGTCGGGCATTCGCCGGTCCCGCATTTGCTGTCCCAGACGAGTGTCACCGCGCGTTCCACCATTGCCGCCTCCGCTTGCCCCGTTTGGCCCGGCCGTTGCGGCGGGCTTCTCAGGCATATAGGCGGCGCATCAGGCAGCGTCGACCTTTGGCCGGCCGCGCCCGAGGCTCTCGGCGTCGGGCTCGGGCGTCGTGGTGTCGCCGCTCGCGAGGGCTTCCAGAATGGCGCAGCGCAGATTGTCCAGCTTGCGCTCGTTCTGAACCTTCAGGCCGAAGACATCCTTGATGTAGAAGACGTCAATCGCGCGGACGCCATAGGTGCTGATATGGGCCGAGGCGATCTGCATGCCCTGGTCCGTGATGGCGGCCGTCACGTCATGCAAAAGGCCCGGCCGATCCCGCCCGTTCACTTCGACGACCGTATGGGTGTTGGAGGCGTGGTTATCGATCACCACGCGGGGCGGCACATGGATCGCTCGCATGCGTTGGCCAAGCAATGCTTCGGACAGGCCCCTGATCTCGTTTTCCATCCGCAGACTGCCCGACAGCGCCTGATCGATGAGCACGGAGAGCCGGGCCAGCCGCTGCGGCGAGCCGAAGATGCCGCCATTGGCATCCTGAATCCAGAAGGTATCGAGCGCCATGCCATTGGTCAGCGTATGGATGCGGGCATCGACGATGGAGGCGCCAGCGATGGCGAGAGCACCCGCGATGCGGCTGAAGAGGCCGGCATGGTCGGCGGCATAGACGGTGACCTCGGTGACGGCGCGGCTATGCAGCACTTCATGCTGGACGCTGAGCGGCGCCTGGCGGTGGCTTGCCTCCCGGATCATGCGGCCATGGCGCTCATGCGTCGTGGGGTCAAAGCTCAGCCAGTAGGCCGGGTAACCGAGCTCCAGGAAGTTGTCGATATCCTCGGCCGGCCAATCCTCGAGGCGTTCGGCCGCGGCCTCCTTCGCACGCGCCACGCGCACGTCCCGCTCGGTCGTGGCGAGGCCACCGGCCAGGACCTCGGCGACACGGGTGTACAGTTCGCGCAGCAGCGTCGCCTTCCAGCCGTTCCAGACTTTCGGCGAGACCGCCCGCATATCCGCGACGGTCAGCACGAGCAGAAGTTTGAGGCGTTCGGGGGATTGTACGGTGTCGACAAGATCAAGGATGGTCTTGGGATCGTCGATGTCGCGCTTGAAGGCGGTCTGGCTCAGCAGCAGGTGATGCAGGACGAGCCAGGAGACCATTTCGGTTTCCTCGGCGGAGAGGCCGAGCATCGGGCAGATGCTGAGTGCCAGTTCGGCGCCAAGCACGGAATGGTCCCCGCCCCTGCCCTTCGCGATGTCGTGCAGCATGACGGCGGTATAGAGCGCGCGGCGGGACTGCAGGTGATCAACGATGCTGGAGGCGACGGGCGCGGCATCCGTCAGCTCGCCCCGTTCGAGGGCCGCGACAACGCGCAACGCCTCGATTGTATGCTCATCGACCGTGAAGACATGATAGGTGTCGAACTGCATCTGCCCGACGATGCGCGCCCAATCAGGAACCAGCCGACTCAGAATGCCGGTCTCGTTCATGAGCGACAGCCAGCGCGCGCCGTCCGACCGGCCGGTCTCGCCGTCCCGGCCGCAGAGCAGATCCATGAAGATCGCCATCGCCGCCGGATCCCGGCGCAGCTGGATCGTCAGGCGTTCATTGCGGATCATGGAGCGGAGCGCGAGCGGATGAATCCGTAGATGCCGGTCGCGGGCGAATTGCATCACCCGCAGCATGATGATCGGATTCTGGGCCGCCGCGTCGAGATCGGCGCAGAGCAGCTGCCCATCCGCCAGCGACAGGCCGGCCTGCTGCAGCGCACGATCGGTCGGCGCCACGAGCGCGGGCGAACCGCGCGCGATGCGGACGATTTCCGGCTCCAGCACGTGGGTCAGACGCGCCACGTCCCGGGCCGTCAGGAAGTAATGGCGCATGAAGCGCTCCACCCCGTCCTGCACGCCATGGCGCGTATAGCCCATGCGGGCGCCGACAATGGGTTGGAGGTCGAAGGTCAGCCGCTCTTCCGGTCGGCCGGCGATATAGTGAAGATGGAAGCGGACGGTCCAGAGGAAGTCCATCGCCCGGCGGAAATGCCGCGCCTCGCGCAGAGTCAGCATCGGGCCGAAGGGACCGTCCTTGGCGAGCAGCTCCTCGACATCGGCGATGTCGAACACATAGGCGGCGATCCAATGGAGATAATGGAGATCGCGTAGCGCGCCGCGCCCCTCCTTCACATTGGGCTCGACCAGAAAGGGACTGTCGCCGTAGCGGCGATGGCGGGCTGCCCGCTCCGCCTGCTTGACGCGGATGAACTCCCCGCCGCCGGCCTCGGCGCATTCGGCACGGAAGCGGGCGCGGAATTCGGTGAAGAGCGCCACTTCGCCAACGAGGCAGCGGGCATCCAGCAAGCTGGTGCGAACCGTCGCATCCGCCCGCGCCTCCTCCAGGCATTCCTCGATCGAGCGCGTTGCGTGCCCGACCTTCAGCCCGAGATCCCAGAGAAAGTAGAGCATGAACTCGACGGCAGCGAGGGTTGCCTCGGAGGGATCGGCCTCGGTCAGAAAGAGCAGGTCGATATCGCTGAAGGGCGCGAGATAGCCGCGTCCGAAGCCACCGGTCGCGACCACCGCCATGCGGTCGGGCGCGCTCGGCCGGGCGACGGCGCTGGTATAGTCCATCAGCGCCTGGACGACGCCGTCCATATGCCCGGCGAGGGCCGCCGCAGCCGTCAGGCCGCTCAGCTCGTCGCGCTCGAAGGCGTGTTGCAGTTGATGCTGGGTGCGCGAGAGGTGGCGGCGAAACACAGCGAGTGCTGCATCGCGCGGCATCGCACCATCGGCCGCGGCGATCTCTGCCAGCGCGTCGCTCAGGGTGGGGCTCGGGGGGGGATTGACGGTCGACATTGTCACGATGCTAGGGAATCCGCGGCAGGGGCACCAGAAGCCAAGTCCTTTAGACGAAACAGGCACTCCAAGGCCTGGCGCGCGGTCAGGTTTTCGGGGTCGAGTTCGGAAAGCGCCTCGCGCAGCGGATCATGCTGATGCTCCGGCTCGCCCGTCTCTCGCTCCCCATCATGTTGCGGAGTGGCTGCCGCAAACAAGGGCAATTCTGCCGATTGCGTCAGCGGCCCAGCCTTCTCGAGGCTGGCGAGAAGCCCCGCCGCCCGTTTGACGACTGTGGCCGGCACGCCGGCGAGCGCCGCCACGTGCACGCCCCAGCTGCGGCCGGCCGCCCCTTTCGTGACCTCGTGAAGGAAAATGACGCTGCCCTTCCAATCCTTCACCCGCATCGTCGCTGGTTGAAGATGAGGCATTATCCCAGACAATCGGGCCAATTCATGAAAATGCGTGGCAAAGATCGCACGGCAGCGGACCGTATTGTGCAGGGCCTCCAGAACCGCCCAGGCAATGGCCAGTCCGTCCAGCGTCGCAGTGCCGCGCCCGATCTCGTCAACGACGACAAGGCTGCGCGGGCCGCCCTGATGAAGAATGGCCGCCGTTTCGATCATCTCGACCATGAAGGTGGAGCGCCCGCGCGCAAGATCGTCCGAAGCCCCGACACGGGAGAACAGGCGATCGACGATGCCGATGCGCGCGGCCTCGGCCGGCACCGGCAATCCAGCCTGCGCGATGATGACGATGAGCGCGTTCTGCCGCAGGAAGGTCGATTTGCCCGCCATGTTGGGGCCGGTCAGCAGCATCAGCCTTTGGGCGGCCGAAAGGTCGCAGTCGTTCGGCATGAAGGGGTCGCGGCCGGCGAGCGCTGCTTCGACCACCGGATGGCGGCCCGCCCGGATGAGGAAAGACTCATCCTCCGCCACCTCCGGCCGGCACCAGCCGACGGTTTCGGCCAGCCGTGCCGCACCCTGCAGCACGTCGAGCAGCGCGAGTGCCGCCGCACATTCCGACACTGCCGCCCGCGCCGCCATGACCTCGGCGACGAGACCATCGAACACAACCCGCTCACGGGCCCCGGCGCGTTCGGCGGCCGCCGCGATCTTGCGGTCGAGCTCGGACAGCTCGGTGCTCGTGAATCGGGCGCCCGATGCGAGGCCCTGGCGCAGCACGAGTTCCGGAAAAGCTCTGAGCCGCTCCGACGCTGCGGCCGGCACCTCGATGAGATAGCCGAACTGGGCGTGATGCTTGATCTTGAGATTGGGCACGCCGTAGCGCTGGGCGCACTCGGTCTGCACCTGGGCCAGGATCTGGCGCTGCTCGTCCCGCAGACGCCGTTCGGCATCGAGTTCGGCATCGAAGCCCGGGGCGATCGCCCGCCCGTCCTCAAGCCGCGCGGGCGGCGGATCGGCCAGCGCCCGGCCAAGCAGGGCAGCGAGATCGGGCACCGCCGTGAAAGCGTGCCGTGCCTGCCTCAGGATCGGGGGCAGGTCCGGCGGCAGTCGCTCGGCCAGCGCGGCTGCACTGCGCAGCGCCGCCGCAATCGCCGCAAGATCGCGCGGCGTCCCCTGGCCGAGCGCCACGCGCGCCAGAGCACGGGCAAGGTCAGGCGCCGCCCGCAGGCTTTGCCGCAGATCCTCCGTCAGCGCACCCTGAGCGAAAAGAAAATCCCAGCCGTCCTGCCGCGCAAGGATCGCCGCATGGTCGGTGAGCGGGGCGTGCAACCAGGCGGCGAGGAGACGCGCGCCGCCGGGCGTCAGCGTTCGCCGCAGGGCCGCGAGCAGCGTGTGGTTGCTGCGATCCCCGGAACGGGTCTCACTGATGTCGAGGCTGGCGCGGGTCGCCGCATCCATGGCGAGCACGCCGCGCTCACCCTGCGGCTGAGGGCGGGAGAGATGCGGCAGACGACCAGCCTGAGTGAGGCGCAGATAATCAAGCGCCACGGCGGCGGCGACCGCCTCTCCATCCCCGAACCCCCCGAAAGCCTCAAGGCTGGCGACGCCAAAACTTTGTGCGAGACGAGCCCGCGCCTCCTCGGGTCGTGGTGCCAGGGGCGGCAGATCGGCGGCACGCCGTTCCTCCCAGGAACCGAGGGCGATGGCCGCATCGGCCAGGATCTCGGCCGGGTCGAGGCGGCCGAGCAATGAGGGCAGGTCGGCCTGCGTCAGATGAGCCGTTTCGAACTGGCCGGTGGAGATATCGAGCCAGGCGGCGCCCAGCATGGCGGGCGGCGCGGCGCGGCCGCGCGGCCGCTCGCCCGCAATCAGGGTCAGGAGCAGATTGGGCTGGGCGGCTTCGAGCAGCGCGTCCTCGGTCAATGTGCCAGGGGTGATAATGCGCACGACCTCGCGCTTCAGCGGCGCCTTGCCCACGCGCCTCTTCGGATCTTCCATTTGTTCGGCGAGCGCCACGCGAAAGCCGCGGCGGATCAGCCGGGCGAGGTAGGCATCCCGGGCATGGACGGGCACGCCGCACATCGGAATGGGTTTGCCGGCATGTTCGCCCCGCGCGGTGAGAGCAATGTCGAGCGCAGCTGAGGCGGCTTCGGCATCGGCAAAGAAAAGCTCGTAAAAGTCGCCCATACGAAAAAAGAGCAACGCATTGGGATGGTCCGCCTTCATCGCGAACCATTGGGCCATGGATGGGGTTGCGCCGGCGGCACTCGGAATCTGCATAGGCTACGTCTAGCCGCCCTGGCGCCTGACGCGAAGTGGGTCACTTAACCTTTTGGACAAACTCTCGCCCAGCAATCTTTGCTTGATGGGCGACACAACGACCGCCAGTCATTTTCAAAAAATTGACTCTTTTAATGCGCATAATCGTCAAACAAAGCGCAGCTCTTCCGAATTAGATAATAGCTGATCAATATACTCTTGGGTATAGGAAGGAGATTGCCTTAACAAACTTTGACAATTTGGAAGAGTTTAGTATTGCAAAACCTTCCAAGAGCGGGGAACGGACGGACTTATTGGCCGCAACCATCCTGAAAGCCTCGACTTTTTTTGTGTCGTTTTCGTAATATCGTCTTGTCGAGAAATAAAAAAAGTAAGACCCTCTGGAGACGTTTCCTCATGCCCTCTCATCGTTCCGAATCCAGCCGCAAGTCCCCATAAGCACAAGGTAAAGGACTCGACATGTGCGCGAGTTTTTGTAGCGGCACGCGAATATTGACGACCCGCGGGCGCGTGCGGGTCGAAAAGCTACGCCTGGGAGATCGGGTGATCACGGTCGACCATGGGCCGCAACCAGTGCAATGGATCGGCCATCGCATCTACAGCCACGCCTTCCTGCGCCTCAATCCGAACGGCGTTCCGATCCGCATCCAGGTCGGCGCGATCGACGATGGCGTGCCGTCGCGCAATCTCTATCTATCGCCTTTCCATAATCTGTTGATCGACGGCGTCCTGATCCCGGCCGAGGCCCTTCTGAATGGCAGTTCGGTCTCCTATTGCAAGGAATTGGATCCCGTCTCCTACTACAACATCGAAGTCCCCATGCTTGCGGTGGTGCTGGCCGAAGATATGCCGGCCGAAAGCTATGTCGACCGCGGCGACAGGGCGATGTTCATGAATACCACTTCTGTTGAAATGCCGCCGGGAGCAAAGGCCTCCGGATCCAGGGCCTGCGCGCCCATACTCGAATCCGGGCCGATCGTTGACCGTGTGCGTGCCCGCATCGCGCTCCGTGCCGGCATCAATCCGCCGGACATCATGGAACGGCCGCAGGACGGGCCTTTGCTTGGCACCGTCGAATGGGCAGATCATCACTCCGTTTCTGGCTGGGCCTGGTTGCCCGACCATCCGGACGAGCCGGTCGTGCTTGAGATCCTCGACAAACAGGAGGTGATCGCCGTCGCCCTCGCGGATCAGCATCGCAGCGATCTGCGCCGTTCCGGCATTGGCAGCGGCTGCCACGCCTTTCATGTCGAACTGCCCCGGGCGCTGGATCCGATGCAATCGTACCAGCTTGTGGTGCGCCGGGCAGCCGATAGCCACCCCCTGCCGGGAAGCCCGTTTCCGCTCGAAGCGCATGGTCCGTCCGAGGCCCTCGCGGGCCTCGATCTCGCAGCCATGGTCAACGGCGCCGATCTCTGCGAGACGCGGCGTGTCATCGCCTGGCTGGAGCAGCAGGCCGTGAAGTTGCACGCCCTGCTGGTGGACAGTCAGCCGCTCGCCGGCATCATGGAAGACCTGAACGAGACCGAACCCCGCATACGCCGCCGGGCCGTCGAAAGCTTGAAGAGTTCAAAACTCGCCTGAGTAGCCTGCGCGTCTCCCCCGTCGCCACGCCGCGCCCCCTGGGCTATGCAATGAACCAAGCGTCAAACGCCGCGTTCAGTTCAAAGAGATCCAGGGGTGACTTATGGCGGGAATTCCAACCTTCGCGACCGCACCGGGCTTCCTGGGGCGGCCCACCACAGGTCCCGGCCCGAGCTTCACGGTGGCCGGCATCCCGCTTGACATCGGCGTCACCAACCGTGCCGGCGCACGCTCGGGCCCTGGCGCGATCCGCCAGGCGAGCCGCATGCTGGTCGACGGCGACCACCCGCATTTCTGGACCAATGTGAACGAGATGGCCATCGCCGATATGGGCGAATTCGAGATCGCCCTCGGCGATCTGTCAAAAAGCCTGGCGCTGATCCAGGAACAGGCCGTGGGCATTCCGCATCTCCTCGCCATGGGCGGCGAGCACGGCATTACTTTGCCGCTGCTTCGCGCCCTGCGGCAGCGCGAGGGCACGCCCCTCGCGCTCATCCATTTCGATGCACATGTCGATACCTGGGACGATAATTTCGGCCAGGTCTATGGCCACGGGTCGGTCTTCTACCACGCCATCCGCGAGGGCCTCGTCGATCCCCGTCGCATGATCCAGATCGGCATCCGCTCTCCTGTGCAGCGGGATGTTTGGGATTGGACCGTGGGCCAGGGCGTTACCATCCTTTCCGCCCAGGACGTCCATGCCATGGGCGTGCAAGCAGTTGCGCGGCGCATCGGCGACGTGGTGGGCCGGGATATGCCCACTTATCTCACCTATGACGTCGACTGCCTGGATCCTGCCTTCGCCCCCGGCACCGGCACGCCGGAGATCGGCGGCCTCGCCACGTGGCAGACCCAGGCGATCATCCGGCAGCTGACCGACACGCCGTTCATCGGCATGGATGTGGTGGAGGTGCTGCCCGCCCATGACGTGAGCGAGACCACCGCTCTCGCCGCCGCGACCGTGATGTGGGAATATCTGGCCCTGCTCGGCCGGCCGAACGCCAGCTGAGGCAGCCATGCGCAATCTGCTGACGGATATCCCCGGCGTTCTGGTTGGCCACGCGACCGATCTGGTGCTGGGATCAGGCGTCACCGCCGTCGTCTTCGAGGAGGCCGCCACGGCCTCCGTCAGCGTGCTCGGTGGCGCGCCCGGCAGCCGGGACACGACGATGCTGGAGCCTGAAATGACGGTCGAGCGGGTGGACGCGATCGTCCTCTCCGGCGGTTCCTGCTTCGGGCTGGACGCAGCAGGCGGCGTTCAGGCCTGGCTGCGCGCGCAGGGGCGCGGTACGCCCATCGGACCGATGCTGATCCCGATCGTGCCACAGGCGATCATCTTCGATCTGCTCAATGGTGGGAACAAGGATTGGGGCCGCTTCTCCCCCTATCGCGACATGGGCTTTGCGGCAGCCGAGGCCGCGGTCGGCGGCGACATCGCCCTAGGCACGGAGGGCGCCGGCACGGGCGCCACGACCCCGCTCGTGAAAGGCGGGCTCGGCTCCGCCAGCATGGTAACCGCGGAAGGCTACCGCGTCGCGGCGCTCGTCGTCGTCAATTCTGTCGGCAATCCTCTGGTGGGACCGGGGCCGCATTTCTGGGCAGCCCCCTTCGAGCGGGACGGCGAATTCGGCGGCCTCGGCCTGCCGCCGGCGCCCTTCCCGGCCGAGAGTCTCCGCCCGCGTCTGAAGGGCCACCCGGATCCGACGAGCGTCGCCTTGCCGGAGACCGGAACGACGATCGGCCTTGTGGTGACGGACGCGCCGCTTACGAAAGCACAGGCCAAGCGGTTGGCGATTGCGGGGCAGGATGGACTCGCCCGCGCCGTCCATTCCGCCCATCTCACCTTCGACGGCGATACCATGTTCGGCGCCAGCACCGGCCAGGGGGAGGCCATCGGCCCGGCCGGCCTCGCCCTCATTTGCCATGCCGCCGGCATGGTCACGGCGCGGGCGATTGCCCGCGGTGTTTTTGAAGCGACCGCCCTGCCCTATTCCGAGGCGCTGCCCGCGTGGCGGGATCGCTTCAGCAGGTAATCGCCTCGTATTCGGCGGCGAAGGACAGGAGCAGCCCTTCGCTCCAAAGCGGCCCGGTGAACAGAAGGCCAAAGCCGGCGCCCGAAGGATAGAGACCGGCCGGTACGGTCACGCCGGGCAGGCCTGCGATATTGATCTCGGAGACCGCAGTTTCCAGGATCGGATCGGGCGAGAAAAGCAGCGGCGGCTCGGCCCGCGTCTGCGGCATCACCATGCCGTCCAGCCGGTGCTGCGCCATCACCCGGTTGAACAGCCACAGGTAATCTTCGCGAATGGCGCGGAAGGCGGATAGGTTCGGCACGTCCCGGTAGCTCGCCACAAGAGCGGGAAATTGTTCCATCTCCCAGAGATAACCGAGCGGACCCGCCCGATCGAATGGATCGACGCCCGTCACCGCCCGCAGCGATTCGAGCGAATGAACGGGTGAGCTGTCACCGAAGGCGAGCAGATAGCGGTCGAGATCATGAACCACCGACTCCTCCCCTCGGGGATCATAAGGCAGCGCCGAGATGAAGCATGCGAGATCAGCGAAGCCGCTGCCGGCAAAAGGGTCCTCCACCAGCTCAGCGCCAAGCGCCCGCAGCCCGTCACAGGCCTGGGCGAAGAGCGCGGCCGTTTCAGGTGACAACGCACCGTGCCGCCAACCCGCCCCATAGAGGCCGAGGCGCTTGCCCTTCAGCGCGCCCGGGCGGATCGAACCGGCATAGCCGCCCGGGGGGCGCTGGCCGATGCCCGCCACCGTCTTCGGGTCTTCAGCCGTGTAGCCGGCCAGCACGTCGAGCGCGATCGCCGCATCCATCACCGTCATGGCAACCGGCCCCACCACGTCCCGCGTGCTGCCGGCAAGCGGCATGACGCCGGAATTGGGCACCAGGCCGAATGTCGGCTTGATACCGACCAACCCCTGCGCGGCGGCGGGATTCTGGATCGACCCGCCGGTCTCTTCCGCCAGCCCGATCACGGCATAGCCAGCAGCGACGCCCGTGGCCGAGCCCGCGCTGCTGCCGCCGGGCGCGCGCTCGGGCGCGATGGCGTTGAGCGTGGGACCGGCCCAGCTGTCATTGGCATTGGTACCGCTGGCGCTCATCACCGGCACATTGGTCTTGCCGAGAAGCAACGCGCCCGCGGCCCGCATGCGCGCGACCACAGGGGAGTCCCGAAGGGGCACAAGGTCCACCCCGCCGGCGCGGGCAGAGAGTTTCGACCAGCCGCCGGTCGTCGGCAGGCCCGCCATATTCATCGTATCCTTCACCAGCACCGGTACGCCGGCGAGCGGCCCCAGCGCCTCCCCGGCCGCGCGCCTCAGGTCTATCGCGCGCGCTTCCTCCAGCAGCCGCTCGTTCGGCGTGATGACGGCGTTGAGCCGTCCATCCTCCGCCGCCATGCGGGCGAGCGACTGGCGTGCCACGGCCTCGGCGGAGATTTCACCCCGGTCGAGTGCCGCCGTCAGCGTCTGCACCGTCCAGGGTGCGGTCATGCGCATCTCCGTCGTCTTGGGTCTGATCGGCTAATCAAACCCTTTCAATAAGTTAGAGTGTGATTCTCGTATCGGCTGAAAGCTGGCCTGCGTCCAGCCGGTACGATCACGCTCTGAGGTCGAAAGCGTCCCTGAGGCCGTCGCCCAGCATGTTGAGGCCGAGCACCGCCAAGGCAATGGCAAGACCCGGAAATAGCGTCAGAAATGGGGCCGTGTAGATATAGGTTTGGGCATCGTTCAGCATTCGCCCCCAACTGGGCGCCGGCGGCTGGGCGCCAAGACCTACGAAAGAGAGCGCGGCCTCCGCCAGGATGGCGAGGGAAAGCTGGATCGTGATCTGCACGATGAGGACGCTCAGGATATTCGGCAGGATATGAATGGCGGTGATAGCGGGCTTGCCGCGCCCGAGCGCGCGGGCGGCGCGCGCATAATCCTGCACCCAGATCACCCCCGCCGCCGCGCGCGTGACACGGGCGAGCACGGGAGCCGTGAAGATGCCGATGGCAATCATCACCGTATAGGCCCCGGGTCCGCGCAACGCCGTGATCATTACCGCCGTCAGCAAGGCTGGAAAGGCGAAGGTGAGGTCCGCGCCGCGCATCAGCACCTCCTCCGTCCAGCCGCCCCGTGCAGCCGCGAGCAGCCCGACCGGAATACCGATGAGACTGCCGAGGGCGACGGAGACAAGCGCGACGATGAGGGAATTCTGTGCGCCCACCATGATCATGGAGAGAATGTCCCGCCCGAAGGCATCCGTCCCGAAGGGATGCGCCTCCGTGGGGCCGCTCAGGCGGTGGAGGATGTCGATCGCGGTCGGGCCATAAGGCGTCCAGACCAACGATACCAGGGCCAGGACTAGGATGACGCCGGTGATGGCACCGCCCGCGAGAATGCGCATATTCGTCATGCCTGGCGCGCCGCGAGCCGCGGGTCGAGCACGGCGTTCAGCACATCGACCAGGAAGTTGATGAGGATCACGAGCCCGGCGAAGAGCAGAACGAGATCCTGCACGAGGACGAGATCCCGCTGGCCGATCGCCTGGAAGAGCAGCGATCCCAGCCCGGGCAGAGTGAAGACATTCTCGATGATGATGGTGCCCGCGAGCAGGAAGGAGAATTGCAGGCCCATCAGCGTGGTCACCGGGATCAGCGCATTCGGCACGGCGTGCCGCCAAAGGATGGCACTTTCGGCCATGCCCTTGGCCCGCGCGGTGCGCAGGAAATCCCGCACACCGACATCGAGCACCGCCCCCCGCGTGACACGGGTGAGGATGGCGGCCTGGGGAATGGCGAGCGCGATCATGGGAAGGACGAGGGCGCGGATGGAGCCGCCCACACTATGCCACCAGCCGGGAAAGCCCCCCGCCGGCAGAAGCGCGAAATGCACAGCGAATAGAAGGATGAGCAGGAGACCGAGCCAGAAATCCGGAATGGCAATGCCGATCTGGGTGACGCTCATGATCCCGCCATCGACCGCACCACGCCGCGATGCCGCCCAAACGCCGAGTGGAATGGCGAGAAGCGCGGATAGCAGCATCGCCATGACGGCGAGCGGAAGGGTAACCGCCACCCGCTGCAGGATGAGCGTCGCGGCCGGCGCATCATAGGCGGTGCTGCGTCCGAAATCGCCGGTGAGGATACCGCCCGCCCAATGCAGGTAGCGAAGCCAGACCGGCAGATCGAAGCCGAGCTGGTGGCGGAGGGCTGCCAGCGTATCGGGCCGCGCGTCCGGCCCAAGGATGACGAGGGCCGGATCCCCGGGCAGGATCTGCAGCACGATGAAGACGACGAGCGAGGCGAAGACGAGAGACGCCACCAGCGAGCCGAAACGCCGCAGGAGATAGCCCGTCACGGGCGTCTCACTTCGCCCAAGAGACGCCTGTCACGTCATCCACCGGCATCGGATCGTTCGTCCACATGCCCTGCAGCCCGGCCCTCCAGATGCCGATCTTGGGCAGGGCAAAGAGGAAGATGTTGGGCTCGTCCTCAGCAAGTTGACGTTGCAACTGCTGCACTAGCGTGGTTTGCGTGGCAGGGTCTGTCGCCGCGATGTACTGCGCATAGAGGGCGTCGTATTTCGGGCTGTGATAATTGAAGTAGTAGTGCGGGCGGGCATAGATATCGAGATCCCGCGCCTCGACATGCGCAATCACGGTCGCGTCGTAGTCGGTCTGGGTAAAGACCTGGGACAGCCATTTCGCCCATTCGACGGATTCAAGCTTCGCATTGATGCCGACCTGGGAGAGATAGGCCGCGATCAACTGGCCGGCGCGCTGGGCGTAGCTCGGTGGCGGCAGCATGATGGTGAACGTGAACCCTCGCTTTACCCCCGCGGCCTTGAGCAGCGACTTCGCCCGGGCAGGATCATAGGGATAGGTGTCGGCCAAATCGACATAGCCCGGATCGTTCGGCGTGTAGTGCGAGCCGATGACCTGGCCCAAGCCGGAATAGGCCGCTTCCACGATCGACTTGCGGTCGATCGCGTAAGCCAGGGCCCGGCGGACGCGAACATCGTCGAAGGGCTTGTGCGCCTCGTTCAGCGCCATGATGACCTTGCCCTCGGTCGTGCCGATGGCGACCGTGAAGCGCGGGTCGTGCTGGAATTTCGGCACGGTCTCAGGCGCCGGGAAATCGGGATAGGCGTCGATCGCGCCGGAAAGAAGCGCCGCCGTCGCCGCCGCCGGATCGGGAATGATGCGGAACGTGACGGAGGCCAGCTTGGGAGCCGGCCCCCAGTAATGCGGATTGCGGACCAATTCGATCCGGTCGCCCGGCACCCAGCGGCTAAGCATGAAGGGGCCCGTGCCCACAGGATGGGTCTTGTTGGTGGCGGCTGATTTGGGCGCCACCATCACCGCGTCACCCCAGGCCATGTCGTACAGGAAGGTCGAGGTAGCCGCTTTCAAAGTAATCACCGCCTGGGCAGGGCTCGGGCAGGAAATCTTGTCGATCGGCGCGAAAAGTTGCTTTTGCGCATTCACGCTGTCCGGCGCCATTGCACGGCCATAGCTGAACTGGACGATGGAGCAATCGAAGGGCGTGCCGTCTGAGAAGGTGACACCCGTCTGCAGATCGAAGGTGTAGGTGAGACCGTCGGGCGAGACGGTCCAGGATTTTGCAAGATCGGGGATGACGCGGCCCTGCGCGTCGATACGCGTCAGGCCCTGGAAGAGATTGGCATAGGTCACTTCGCGGATGGCCGCGGCGGCACCTGCCGTGGGGTCGAGCCCCGGCGGCTCAAGGGGGATCGCGAGTGTCAGGCTATCGGGCGGTCCGGCGAAAGCCGCATGCCAAGGCAGCGCCGCGAGCAGCCCCATGGCTGCCAGAAGAGAGGAACGCCTCACCCTTGCTTGCTTCAATGGCCGATCCTTCACCTTGGTCTGCTGCAATGCAGAAGACCATTGCTTTCGCTCGCTGCCAAGATGGAAAGGTATCGGGCGCTGCGGCTGGGCGACAGACGATCGGCCAGAAAACGGGGGATGACCGATCATCACCCCCCGCTGATCCGTCAAGCAAAGAGCCGCTGGGCGATCAGCCGGCCTTCGCCACCCGCCGCCAATGGTGGAGAATGAACTCCGTATAGCCGTTGGGCTGGCTGCGCCCCTTGAAGATGAGGTCGGACGCCGCCTTGAAGGCAGGCCCGTCAAAGCCGGGCGCCATTGGGGTATAGAGCGGGTCCCCAGCATTCTGCTTGTCGACGACGGCGGCCATGCGGCGGAGGGCGGCCTTGACCTCCTCCTCCGACACCACGCCCTGCAGCAGCCAATTCGCCAGGTGCTGACTGCTGATGCGCAAGGTCGCCCGATCCTCCATCAACCCGACATCATGAATGTCCGGGACCTTGGAGCAGCCGACCCCCTGATCGATCCAGCGCACGACATAGCCCAGGATGCCCTGGACATTATTGTCGATTTCCTGAGCGATCTCCTCGGGGGACCAGTTGACGCCCTCGGAGACCGGGATGGTCAGCAGCGCGTCGAGGCCTGCCTTTGCCCGGGACAGAAGCTCCTCCTGCCGCGCCGCAACATCGACCGCGTGGTAATGCAGCGCGTGGAGCGTCGCGGCCGTCGGGGACGGCACCCAAGCGGTATTGGCCCCGGCGCGTGGATGGCCGACCTTCTGCTCGAGCATCTCCGCCATGCGGTCTGGCGCAGCCCACATGCCCTTGCCGATCTGGGCGCGTCCACGCAATCCGGCGGCGAGGCCGATGTCGACGTTGCGGTCCTCATAGGCCTTGATCCAGGCGGTGGACTTCATGGCGTTCTTGCGCACCATGGGGCCGGCCTCGATGGAGGTGTGAATCTCGTCACCCGTGCGGTCCAGGAAGCCGGTGTTGATGAAGACGACGCGGCCCTTTGCGGCCTCGATACAGGCGGCGAGATTGGCGGACGTACGGCGCTCCTCGTCCATGATACCCATCTTGAGCGTATGGCGGCTGAGACCGAGCAGATCCTCGACCCGGTCGAAGAAGCCATTGGCGAAGGCAACTTCCTCGGGCCCGTGCATTTTGGGCTTCACGATATAGACCGAACCCGCGCGGCTGTTACGGATCGGCCCTTGCGATTGGAGGTCGTGCATCGCGATCAGCGATGTGACCACGCCGTCCATCAGGTTTTCAGGGATCTCCTCGCCGTCCCTGGTGAGAATCGCATCCGTGAACATGTGATGGCCGACATTTCGGATCAGCATCAGGCTGCGACCGGGAAGCCAGAGCGTGCGACCATCCGGCGCGGTGAAGCTGTGGTCGGGCTCCAGCTTGCGTTCGAGGCTGCGGCCGCCCTTTTCGAAGCTCGCGGTCAGCCGGCCCTGCATGAGGCCGAGCCAGTTCGTATAGACGGCAAGTTTGTCCTCGGCATCGACGGCAGCGACACTATCCTCGCAATCCATGATCGTGCTGATCGCGGATTCCAGGATGATGTCGGCCACCCCCGCCGGGTCATCGCGGCCAATGGCATGGGCGCGGTCGATCACAATTTCCGCATGCAGCCCATTATGGCGGAGAAGAATGGCGGAGGGTGCGTCGGCCGCACCACGGTAACCCGCGAAGCGGCTCGGCGTCTGAAGCGGCTGGCCACCTACGCGCAGAGCGCCGTCCGTCACCACATAGGCCGACGCCTCGGCATGAGTGCCGGCGGCAAGCGGCGCGATCTCGTCCAACACGGCCTTGGCGCGGGCAACGACGCGGGCGGCCCGCACGGGGTTGAGGCCGCGGCCGCGCTCGGCCCCATTCGCCTCGTCGATCGCGTCCGTGCCGTACAATGCATCGTAGAGACTGCCCCAGCGGGCATTGGCGGCATTCAACGCGTAACGGGCATTGGTAATGGGCACGACCAGCTGCGGCCCCGCGATGGTCGCGATCTCGGGGTCGACCTTCTCCGTCGTGATGGTGAACGGCCCGGGCTCCGGCCGCAGATAGCCGATCTCGCTCAGGAAGGCGCGATAGGCCGTGGCGTCGCCCGGCCCCTTATGCTCCTTGTGCCAGCTGTCGATCGCAGCCTGCAGCGCGTCCCGCTGAGCGAGAAGCGCGCGATTCTTCGGCGCCAACTCATGAACAAGAGCGGAAAAGCCAGCCCAAAAGGCGGCGGGATCGAGGCCGGTGCCCGGCAGGGCGGCACTCGTGATAAAGTCGTGGAGCGGCTTGGCGACCTTCAGGCCGCCCGCTTCTATACGTTCCATATCTGGAATCCTTTTAACTGGCGCGGGGGGAAGCTATCGCGCCCTTGCCGCGCGCGGAAGCGGGAAGCAGCTCCGCGCGAAGCACAGTACCACCCCAGCCGGTGACTTTGTCGGCACCGATAATCTCGGCCTCGACATGATCCGACCCCTTCACCAGCAGGTCCGGCCGCAGCGCCAGAATCATGTCGATCGGCGATTCTTCCTCGATAACACAGACGAGATCGACCGCCGGCAGGGCGGCGAGATCGGCCGCGCGGTCCGCGGCGGCGCGCGGATGGCGGCGGCGCCGGGTCGGATTCGCGTCGCCCTCGATCGCGACGATCAGCCGGTCACAGGCGCCGCGCGCCTGTTCCAGAAGATGGACATGGCCGTGATGCAGCCGCTCAAACCGGCCGTGGGTGAAGCCCACGCGCCAGCCGCGGCGGCGCCAGCGCTCCGCCTGTTCGATCGCCGCCTCGCGGGAGACGATTTTGGTGCGGTTGCCGGAACCAGGGTCGAGCCTGACCAGAATATCATCAAGCCTGGCGACGGCGGTGCCGACCTTGCCGACGACGATGCCGGCCGCGACGTTGGCGAGCCGCGCTGCGACGGGCAGCGGCAAGCGCGCGCCTATGCCCGCGGCGAGCACGGCAGCGACCGTATCACCAGCACCCGAGACATCATGAACGTCCAGCGCCTCGGCTGGGAAATGCCAGGAGGCCTCGGCGGTTACGAGACTCATCCCGTGTTCGGAGCGGGTGACCAGGGCGGCGCCGATGGCAAACCGCGCGAGCAGGGCGCGCGCCGCGATCTCGATCTCGCCATCCGTTTCGGCGGGGAGGCCGGTGACGGCCGCAAGCTCTCGCCGATTCGGCATGATGACGTCGGCACCGGCATAGCCCGCATAGTCCTCTCCTCGCGGATCGACCACGATCGGGCGCCCGGCCTGCTTCGCGGCGGTGATGAGGCGGGCCGGCATCTCGCCCGCCAGCACGCCTTTGCTGTAGTCCGAGAGGATCGTGACGCTCGTCGCCGCCATCGCGTCCGACGCGATGCGCAGCAGCCGCTCGGCGATCTTGGGATGGAGCGGACCCGGGTCTTCGGTATCAACGCGCAGCAAATGCTGCCCATGGGCCAGGAAGCGCGTTTTGACGGTCGTGGCCCGCGAGCCTTGGACCAGAAGCCAGGGTTCCACCCCGCTCTGCCGTCCGATCAGCGCCGTGAGGTCCGAGCCCGCCAAATCGTCCCCTACCACCGAGACAAAAGCCGCCGCGGCGCCGGCAGCCGTAATATTGCGCACGACATTGGCGGCCCCGCCGGGCAGCGACAACTCGCGCTGGACGCAGAGGACCGGCACCGGCGCCTCCAGGCTGATGCGGTTGGCCTCGCCATAGAAGAAGCGGTCCAGCATCGCGTCCCCCACCACGAGGACGGAGGCGCGACCGAGCTGCCGGGCAGCATCGGCCAGTTCCACGGCAGCAGCCTCACCCAGCCCGGTCGCGGGCGAGCCGTTCAGTTCGGTCATGGACCTGAAATAGCGGTAATGTCCGGTTGCGGGTAGTCCTGATTGTCTATGCCCACCGCCAGGCACCCATGGCACACGCCACTTTGGAAGGTGCTGCGATGCGCGCCCCATATGAGTGCCGCGCATAAGCGGGAGGTTGATCCCCCCGGAACCGCGTGTTAAGTGCCCGGCCATCCCGATGGGGGATAGTTTAGCGGTAGAACTCCCGGCTCTGACCCGGGCAGCCTTGGTTCGAATCCAGGTCCCCCAGCCACCCCAATAGATCGATGAGTGAGCGGCGAAAGCGCGCGATTTGTGGCTTTGTTCCACATCGCTCGTCGGGAGCCGGGTGCGAAGCCATCACTCCCGACGCCCTCGCGAAATCGCTCCCTGCTGGCGACGGTTGCGTCGCGACGCAGCTCAATGAGGGACTTGTGTCGACGATCCGCGCGTTGCCGGCGGCGGACGCGAAAGCCCGGCCGATCAAGCGACCTTAAGCTTCTCCTGCGCCGCCGAAACGAGTGCTTGGAGCGTTGGCCGAGACGGAGCGAAGAACGTCGTGCCGGTGTGCGGCGTTGAAAAATCGAGCAGCCGGTCGTAGGCGCCCGGCGGGTCACCGATATACATGCGTTGCAGCATCTTTTCGATAACCCAAAGATGCCGGGAGTAGCCGATGAAATAGGTTCCGAATTCCCGTTGTCCCGGCCGCCCAAATGGCATGTTGTCGCGCAAGATGTCATGTTCGTTGCCGTCCGCATCGACGATCGTTGCCAGAGACTTATGCGATTTGCGCGGCGCATCGTCGTCGTTAATTTCAATATTGTCGATCTTCGTGCGACCGATGATCGCCTCCTGAAGCGATGCCGGCGTCTGCGCCCATGAGCCGAGATCGTGCAGATATTTCTGGACGACGACATAGCTGCCGCCGGCGAAGTCGGCATCCTCATCGCCGACCATCGCCGCGACGGGCAAATCGGCGCCGGTAGGGTTAGCCGTGCCGTCGACGAAGCCGAGAAGGTCACGCGCATCGAAGTAGCGAAAGCCCGATACCTCGTCGACCACCGTTACGCCATCGCCGAGGCTATCGAGCAAAATGCGTTCGAATTCGAAGCACAGGTCCGCTCGTTCAGATCGAATGTGGAAGAGAAGATCGCCGGATGTCGACGGCGCCGCATGGGCGGCGCCGTCGATCCGCGCAAAGGGCTTGAGTTCCACCGGTCTCTTGTCTGAGCCGAATCGATCCCAAAGTTCGCTGCCGATTCCGACAATGCACGACAGCCGGGCAGACAGATCGCGGAACCCGACGTTTTTGATAAGATCGTCCAGCGCATCGAGCGTTAAGCAGACCTTCGCGAGAACGCTCGGTTCACTTGGCACGGTGACAACGAGAAAGACGGCCGCCCGCGACAGGGGTGCATCAATGCTCTGCGCATCGATCGGTACCCTGTCCCAATTCTTCCCCGTCACCGCTGACCCTCCAACTGTCCCTCCAAACGATTACAAATTCCTCGGGATGATTACAAACGCTGTCCAAGCGAGCGCCCTCATGCCCGTGGTTGTGCTCAATCGATTCGACTTCGCAATCCCTGGACAAGAAGCTGCACCGCTATCACGATATCGTCCGGTGTGGATGGGGCGAGCCTTCCATTGAGGACGATCGTCGCCATGCCCTGCACCAGTGACCGGCAGGCGAGTGTAGCGGCCGACGCCTGGGCGGGCAGTATTTCGGCGACACGATCGGCCAGAATTCTGTAGGTCGCCCGCACCATCTCGCTATCGGCGTTGCCGTACTGGTGGCTGTACATCAGCCGGAACAGTGCCGGATTCGCCCTGGCGAAATCGACAAAAGCAATGCCTTGGGCAATCAGGGCCTCTCGAGGTTCAGGCCTGTCATCGGCGACGGCCAGGGCCCCCTTCAAGGCCTCGAACCCATGATTGGCAACGGCAGCCAGAAGATCGGCCTTATCCGAGAAGTGGTTGTAGGGCGCCATGGCGGATACGCCGGCTGCCCGGGCGACTGCCCGCAAGCTTGGCTCCTCGCCGCTCGTTTCGAGGATGCGGAGCGCCGCCGCGATCAACGCGCCTCTCAATCCCGATTCCGCATCCACTGGACAGCCTCTGATTTACACTGTAAATTACCCTCCTCCTATTCTGATACGCAAGGGACCAACACAGAAAGGGCTTGTGGCGGATCGAATGGCGTGACCGCCGTGAAGGCCCGGCACCGGCCGCATGCGAACCCGCAAAATGGGAGCCGCGCATTGGAACTGATGAAGATCATCGACAACGCCTACCTCCTGCCCCTTGGCACGGCGAATGCGGTCCTGCTCGACAGCGGTTCCGAGCTCGCACTGGTGGACGCTGGGTTCCCCGGCAAGGTATCGGTCGTGCTCGACGCGATCCGCCAACTTGGGCGCAATCCCCATGATCTCCGGCACCTGATCTTCACGCACCATCATCCCGACCATATCGGCAGCGCGGCAGCGATCGTCCAGGAAACGGGCGCGATCACCTATATGCATCCCATCGACGCGCCTATCGCAGAAACCGGTGGCCCTTTCCGTCCCATGCGCCCCGCGCCCGGCCTGATGGAACGGATCGCCTATCGCTTCTTTTGGCGTCGGCATGAGAGGATGGAGCCAGTATCGATCGACCGGCACATCACCGAAGGCGACACGCTGCCCATCGCAGGCGGATTGCAAGTCATTCATACGCCCGGCCACTGCGCAGGACAGATCGCCTTGCTGTGGCAGGGCGAGCGAATGCTGATCGCGGGCGACGTCGGCATGAACATCCTCGGCCTGGGCGATCCGCTCGGCTTCGAAAATATGGAAGAAGGACGCCGCAGCCAGCGCAAGATCGCTGCGCTCCGCTTCGATGCGGTCGCGTTCGGACATGGCCGGTCCATCCGCTCCGGCGCATCGGACCGCATTCGCCGCAAATGGGCCGCACGCTGACCTTCACGCTCGGCGGAAACGTGATCAGGTCTTACCACGGGCATTGTGCACGACGCTTGGCCTTTGGCCTGACATGCCTTTAGCCGGCGTCGCGGCATGACCGGCCTAAGCGGTCAATCATCGCGATGATCCCGTCCCACTTTCCGCCCATCACCTGCCGCCATTAATCTGGTAATGTCCTGAGGGGAATAAGCGACCATGTACAGGGCCTGCCGAGCACCTGGAAGTGGGAACGGCAAACCGCGGCTAGCCAAAAGAATTACAAAAGTCGGACAAAGGGTCCGGCGCATTGTGGGAAGGAAAGCAGCCATGAGCGTGATCGCGATACACCCTCTTATTGACACGCAGAGGCAGGTAACGGGGGCAGCTTTTTCTGGTGGGACATTGATTTGCGCATGCGTCGAAAAGCCCGTGAAGGTCCGCACCAGGCATGACCTTGCGCATAACCACGTCTGCGGCTGCACCCAATGCTGGAAACCGGCAGGGGCCAATTTTTCGATCGTCGCAGTCGTGCCGACGAAAGACGTAGACGTGCTTGAGAATAGTGACAAGCTCGCCGTGGTCGATCCCTCTGCCCTCATCCTTCGTCACGCGTGCAAGGAGTGCGGCGTCCACATGCACGGGCCGGTGGAACGAGAGCATCCTTTCCAGGGACTGTCGTTTATTCATCCCGAGCGTTTTCAGGAGAGTGGCTGGGCGCAACCGGGTTTCGCTGCATTCGTGTCGTCGATTATCGAAAGCGGATTCGACCCGTCGAATATGGATGCCGTTCGGTCGCGCCTTAAGGAACTGAATCTGGAGCCCTATGACTGCCTTTCGCCCGGGCTCATGGATTACATCGCAACCTGGACCGCGAAGAAGAAAGGGGTTCTCCCGGCGTAACAGGTCGAAGGGGTTGCGCGGAAGCGTAAACCCCCTCGTTCAGGAAGTGCCTTCAGACCTGAGAGCCTCAGTCTTATCCTTGCGTTAGGACCGGCGAGCAGCGAATGGCGAGAGCGAAACAATCGTGGCCTACCAGAAAGCCGAACGCCATTCGTTCCCGGTCTCACTCAACGATCCGACGCCGCGGCGCAGACACCAGCGACGCGATGAGCGCATTGCCGCCAACGCCTGTCCACCGCGTCTCGGCAATGCAAGCATCGGTGCTTTCATCGATGTGACACGTCGCCGGCAAGATGGAGAAAGCAGTTCGCAAGAGCAATTCGGGTAAGCGTCATCGGATGGATGTCCTTAGCGGGCATCGTCACGCTATGCTGGCCAAAGAAAGAGCCTCTCCTCTCGATCTTCTGTACCCTGTTAAAACTTCATCGCCGCGTCCAAGCTGAAATCTTGAATGCTCTGCTGTGCGTTAAACTGGCCCGCGTAGGATAGTCGCAAATCAACGCCGCCTCGTGTCGCCACATTCAGCCGCAGACCAACGTCGCCCATCACGCCATTGTCAGGTACATAGCCAACGAGCGAAGGCGTGTCGGCAGGAACGTCCTGGAACGCGGCTGTCACGGTCGCGCCGCCGCCAGCAAGCCAACCGCTGGCGCCGAGCTGGAGGGTGGGCTGCACGGGTAGGCCAAAGATCGGCACGGTGCCGCTCAATGCGACCGCAACCGTGCCTCGCAAAGCCGCCGTTGTGGTTCCATCAACAGATAGATCCAGTGCGCCCGCGCCGCTTTCCGTCATGGACGGCGAATCCATCCCGATCACACTCGCCTCGACAAGCGGCCGGACCTCCCATCCTGAGATGGGGAAGCCGTGCGAGAGGCGACCGGTCGCCGTCGCAAAGGCAATGGTTTGCGAGCCGCTCGCCGTCGCGCCGTCAGGCCCCTCGGCAACGGTGCGGTTCATCTGCAAACCTTCGGCGCCGGCGCTCAGCGCAACAGCGGCGTCCACCGGCCCCAGGCTATGGCCGGCCGTAATGCCGGCCGCGCCGAGCCAACCCTGGCCGTTCGCGTAGGCGGTCAGGCTATTCGTCAGATAATGCACACCCGCGCCGAACCCGATTTTCCACCCATCGGCCAGAGATGCCGTCCCACCCAGGCTGGGTCCAGCGCCGCTCTGGGAGAAATTCGTTTCGGCGGCGGTCGCGTGATAGACGCCGCCGGAAACATCCACCCAGAAGACATGGCCGTCATTGGATTCCGTACGGAAACGCGCACCCGCGCCACCGTCGAACAACATGTCATTGTAGCCGAGTGCGGCATAGGTGGTTGCAACGCGGCTGGCCGCATAGGCTTGCGGACTGAAACTTTCATAGTCCGCTTCAAGGGCCACTTCCGAAGATGCTTGCTCCATATCGACTAGAGCAGCGTCGATGGGCAGTACCGATGTTTCATCACGGGCAATTGCCGCGATGGCATTGGCCACTGAATTGGCGGCGGTGCTGGTTCTGACCCCGTGCAGCCCATAATTGACCTTGACCTGCGCTTGGACGCTATTGCCGACGATTTCCTTGTTCAGAAAGGTAACAATCGCATCCACACTTGATCCGGTGGACGAATCCTGCAGAAGAGTCGTGGCTGTGACCGGTGTGATCGTGTAGGTCCCGGGGACCAGCAGCTCGCCTCCGGGGATCGCTGCTACAACGATCTTCCCGTTGAGCGAGGTTGGCCCATTGACCACGATTTGGGACGACTGCACGCCGCCGCCGGCATTGTCCAAACTTATTCTCAGGGTACCATTGCTTGTGTTGTTCAGCGCTCCGGCAATCATCGTGGTCTGAACAGCGGTGCCTCCACCAGGCAGGAGCGTGCCCGAATTGACCAGCACCCCGGATCCAAGATTGACGGTCGCCGCGGTATTGAGAACGCCCCCGACCTGGTTGTTCAGGCTATTTGTTCCGGCACCAAGATCAATAAGGCCGGTGATGGTGCCGTAGTTATCGACCGTGTCGTTCCCCGACCCGGTGAACAGCGCCTTCTGTCCGGAAATGAGGCCGGTCGTGCCGACGGTGATAGTGTTGGCATTGCCGCCGCTCACCTCCATGGCCGTGCTGGTCGGCGCATTGGTGAGAATCTGTCCGTTGATCGTGGCCTGGATATTGCCGTTGCCGCCTGGCCCCATGCTCTGAAGCAGCACGCCCACATCATAAGTGCCGAGTGCCTGCACAACGCCCGACTGTGTCAGCGTGACGTTGCCGCCAGTCCCGGATCCGAGGCCCAGGCTGCCCAGAAACCCGACGCCACCGGACGTGCCGAACAAACCGCCACTGCCGCCCACGCTTTGCGCCAGAATGCCGACGGTGCCGGAGCCGGTCACGGTGATCGCGCCGCTGTTGGTGACGGAGACATTGCCGCCGCTGCCACCGGCAGACGTGCCGATGCTGCCGGACGAAAATGACATGTCCGGGACGGTGACGCCCGGCACGTCACTCGGTTCGAGACCACCGGAATAGCCGCCGGCAACGCCGCCGCCGCCGCCCACGCTCTCAGCCATAATGCCGTAGGATGCAGTCCCCGCGGTCGCAATCGCCGCGCTGTTGCTCACGCTGACGCTGCCACCATTGCCGCCGTTGCTGCCAAGCCCGGGCACCGTGATTTTGGGTGAGGGAACCACCACACCGTCTCCGCCCGTGCCGCCGCCGCCCCCCACGCTCTGGGCGAAGATTGCCGGCGCATAGCTGCTGGAGGTCGTGATGGCACCGGTATTGACGACGCCGACCGTGCCGCCCGAACCACTCGAGCCGCCAAACCCGCCGATCGAAAACCCGACGGCCGATGTTGGGGCGGCGATCGGCGAACTCGTGTCGCCGCCATTGCCGCCGCCACCCCCGATGCTCTGCGCCATGATGCCGGTCCCGGAACCACCGGTTGTGATCAGGGTTCCGGCATTGGTCACGCTTACGCTGCCGCCATTGCCGCTGCTGCCGCCCTGGCCGCCGACATTGACCCGCCCTGGCAACCCGAACCCGCCATCGCCGCCGCCACCGCCGACGGATTGCGCCTCGATCGCGATATCTTCCGTGCCGGAGGTGGTGATCGCGGCCGTGTTCTTAACCGTGACCGTGCCACCGGAACCGGAAGAGCCGCCGCTGCCACCGACATTGATCGAAATCGGATAGACGGTGCCCTTGCCCGTGACGAAGTTCGCCAGCTGCAGAAGCGAGAGAAATTCCGCCCCGCTTGCCGATAGATCGCCGCCATCACCGCCGCCGCCGCCGACACTCTGCGCCTCAATGCCACGGGAGTTGGCGCCCGACACCGCGATTGCGGAATCGTTCGAGACCGAAACCGCGCCGCCATTGCCGGAGGCGCCGCCTGCGCCGCCGATGGAGACCGAAACAGCGAAGGCCTTGCCCGCTTCCGTATTCCCCGGCGCGAACAGTGCGAGGGTCTGCGCCACGCCCTTGGCATCGCCGCCATTGCCGCCGCCGCCGCCGACACTTTGCGCCAGGATGCCGTCTGCACTGCCGCCGCCGGTCATGATCGGCGCGTAGTTCCCGACGGTCACGGTGGAACCCTGGCCGGCCGCGCCGCCACTGCCGCCGACCGCGAAGGACGCGGTGCCACCGCTCTGCGCCGACACCAGCCCGGACGTCGACGAGGCCAGGCCGCCGTTGCCGCCGCCGCCGCCCACACTTTCCGCCAATATGCCGTTGGCACTGTCGCCTTTCGTGCTCAGAGCGCCCGAGTTGGTGACAAATACGGTGCTGGCGTCTCCCCCTTTGCCACCCTTGCCGCCGACCGCGACGGTCAAGGCGGCCGAGAGGTAACCGCCCGAATAGCTCTGAGCAAAGGCGAGGCCGCCATCGCCGCCGCCGCCGCCCACGCTCTGTGCCACGAGGTCGCTGGCCTCATCGCTGGAGGTTTGGATCGTGCCGGATTGGCTCACCTGGACCGGCGCGCCAGTGCCGCCGGACCCGCCGCTGCCGCCCACGGTGACGCCGGCGTTCCAGGAGGATTTGCCACTGATCTGAAGCGAGCCCGCGCTGCCCCCAATGCCGCCGCCACCACCGACACTCAAGGCGAGCAGGCCAAACCCACTCCCGACTGCTGCCGTGTTCGGCAAGATAATGTTGCCGCTATTGAAGACGGTGACGGCATTGCCATTCCCGCCGCTACCGCCCGACCGCCCGACCGTGACGCTCGTCGTCAATGATGAACTTGCGCCGAGCGACACCGTGCCGGAAAAGCCGGCATTGCCGCCGCCGCCGCCTTCGCTGGTGGCGAGGATGCCCGAGGATCCCTGGCCGGAAGCCGTCACCGCTCCGGTATTCCTGACGGTGACCGTGCCTGCATTGCCCCCAGTTCCGCCGCCACCGCCAATCCCGATGGTAATGCCTTTGGGTGAACTGCCCGCGGTGATGGTGCCAGCGATTGCGAAACCGCCACTGCCGCCACCGCCGCCGATGCTGGAGGCGACGAGGCCGTTGGAGACGGCGCCGCTGGTGCTGACCGTCGCCGCGTTGGTGATGACGGATTGACCGCCGTTGCCGCCGTTCGCACCCGAACCGCCGACGGCCACGCCAAAGCCGCCCTGGCCCATGGCGAGGTTCCCCGAGATGGCGAAGCCGCCGGAACCGCCACCGCCGCCGACGCTCATGGCATCGATAGCATCGGAGAGTGCCCCCGCGGAGGTGATGGCACCGGTCGCATTCACGCTCACGCCGCCGCCGGCCGCGCCTCCGGCGCCTGAGCCGCCGATCGCCGCGTTGCCGCTGAGCGAGCCGCCGCCGCTGACACCGAGCGCAAACCCGCCCGAGCCGCCGCCACCGCCAATGGAGGTGGCGCTCAGCGCCGGCGAGGATGCGCCCAAGGTCGAAATCGTGCCGCCGCTCAAGGTCGCATCAGCCGACCAACCGGAGCCACCGCTGCCACCGGAACCCCCGAGTGCCACGCCGAGCGTTGCTGCCCCCTGGCCGAGCGAGACCGTCCCGGCGAACCCGCCGGCGCCCCCACCACCGCCGACAGATGCGGCACCGACACCGGGTGAGTCGAGCCCCGAGGTGGAAAGCGTGCCGCCGAAGGACGCAGAAGCCGCCCCGGCGACTTGACCGCCGCCTCCGCTGCCCCCCACCGCCGCGCTGAGCGCGGCCTGGCCACCTAACGCCGCCGCGATGCTGACGCCACCATTGCCACCGCCACCGGCGATCGATTCCGCCAGAATGCCGGCGGAGTCATTGCCCTTCGTCGTCACCGTCCCCTGGGCGTTCGCGATGGCAGTGCCGGAGGTGCCGCCGTTGCCGCCGCTGCCGCCGACACCCAGAGCAAGCGCCCCCCCGATGGACCCGGCGCCTGCGATGGTCAGGCCGGCATCGCCGCCGCCACCACCTTCAGACTCCACCTCCATACCGGGCGAGAAATTGCGTGCGGTCGTGATGCTGCTATTGGCGCCGACCCAGCCGACCGCCACGTTGCCGCCGTTGCCCCCGCCGCCGCCGGAGCCACCCACCGACACGGCGGCCGAAACATCGGGCGACAAGGCAAGGCTCAGGGCAAGCCCGCTCTGTCCACCGCCACCGCCCGCCGATTGCGCCAGAAGTCCAGCCGCATCGTCCCCACCGGTGGAGATCGTGCCCGCGCCGGTCATGAGGATGGAGCCGGCGTTGCCGCCATTGCCGCCACTGCCCCCGACGGCGGTTGAAACCGCGATGTTCCCGACCGCGGTGCTCGCCGCCCAGCCGCCGGAGCCGCCACCGCCGCCAGTCGATTCCAAATCCAGGCCCGTCGACCCGTTGCCTCTGGTCACGATACTGATGGGGAGCAGCGCGCCGGATCCATTGACCGAGATATTGCCGCCATTGCCGCCACCGCCGCCACTGCCGCCGACGGCCAGTGAGAAGACGGGGCCGACAGACACAGATGCGCCGCCCGTGCCGCCGCCGCCGCCGATGGACTGCAACTGCAGCCCATCCGATTCCGCGCCCGTCGTATCGAATAGCGAGCCGGGCCCGCGGGTGTTGAAGGAGATGTTTCCGCCGTTGCCGCCGCCGCCGGCATCCCCGCCGACATTGACGATACCCGCGCCGCCGCCGCCACTGCCGCCGCCACCGCCGACCGATTGCGCCAACAGGGCGGGCGCGAAGGTCCCATGGGTGATGACCTGCGTGATGTCGTAGCTGTTGATATTCCCAAACCCGAGGAAGACGTTACCTGCGTTGCCACCGCCCGCACCGGAGCCGCCGACCGTGGCGATGCCCGAGGAAGACCCGCCGGCGCCGCCACCACCACCGATGGACTGCGCTTCGATGCCAACCGAACCGCTGCCGTCTGTGATGACAAGGCCGTGGAAGTTTACGCCGACTGAACCGCCATTGCCGGATGACTGACCAACCCCGCCGTTCACGGCGATGCCCGATGCGCTGCCACCATTGCCGCCGAACCCGCCGATCGACTGGGCCAAAAGTCCGATCGACTGGCTCTGGGTCGTGATAACTGTGCTGGCCAGCTCAACGGTAACGGCGCCCCCGCTTCCGCCCGTGCCGCCACCGCCGCCACCGCCACCCACATTGCCATTGCCCCCGGCCCCGCCAAGGCCACCGTTGCTTTGTGCCAGGACGCCGATCGCGCCGGTGCCGTTCGCTCTGATCTGGGTATCGTTGACCAGGCTGACCAGCACGGTGCCGCCATTGCCGCCATCGCCACCATGGGAGCCGCCGGTGGAGAGGTTCCCGGTTCCACCCTTGCCGCCGTTGCCGCCGCTGGAGATCGCCGCAAGCCCCACGGCATTCGTTCCGTTCGCAGTGATCGTCGCCTTGTTCGTCGAGACGGTGACGGTGCTGGCGGCCGCCCCAAGCCCCCCGGCCCCCCCGCCGCCGATCACATAGCCATTGCCCCCACGCCCTCCGGCGCCGCCCGTCGATTGTGCGAGTGCACCGATCGCCTGATTGCCGCTGACCGTGATCCGCGTGCCGGCCATCGTCAGCGAGACGGCGCCGGTCTGCCCGCCACGCCCGCCTTCGCCGCCGCCGCTGGCCACATAACTGTCGCCGCCTGTGCCACCCGTGCCGCCCTGGCTCAAAACCCGCACAGCGATCGAACCGGATGAGGCAGAACCCGGAAACTGCTCGCTCGGACTGCCGCTGTTATCCCCTGGCTTTCCGCTATTCGGGCTGATGACAACGCCGTCGCGCCCATTGCTGCCGTTACTTCCGATACTCGTATAGTCGAGCGCCACGCCGCCCGGGTTGGTGAAGTCGCCAATGCAGATCCGTGTATTGCCCTGGTAGGAACAGGTTCCAGCCTCAGCCAGGCCCGGGATAGCTAACATGGCAAGGGACGCGAGGAGCCGACGAAACATTTCTACTTCCTAATGACGCCCAAGTTCCACTGAGACATAATCGTAAGGCTGCTCATTCTCAGGTTTGCACGAGAAGGGTGACGTACTGCGCCGAAAAGTCATGAGCATCGAAAGCCTTGTTTCTCGCGGTTGCCTTGCCAATACCCTAGCGTTGCCCGCGCGGTGCCGAGGATTCTATTACGTAACGTCTGCGATGAGTTAGGATGCCCGTCCCGCCTCATTCCCGAATGAATTGACTGTGGGTCCCTCAGGCGGTGGTTTCGTCTCTCACCGCGGGCTTCTGGCGGCTGGCCAGGTATCAGATTAAGACTTCTGAAAGCTTCCGTGTGACCAGGATCGCGCATCGCGTGTCCGTCCGCAGGCTGGCCTATTGTCGTCCATCGCATGCAGGCGATTTCGCTGGAATTGCGACCCGCGACGTGCCGGCTAGCGGAGCGAACAGCCCAGGCGGGATGTCAGGTTGATGAAGCCACCACTTCCTGCATGGCCCAAGCGCTACGGATGCGGTGGCTGCCGCAGAGGCACCCATCCTATCGTCGTCATCCGTGCCGCGGCACTGGGTGGTTATCTCAAGACGCCGGTAGAGCCTGGTCAGGCAGGGTTCCAGACCAGGCCTTCTTCAGCATCGCTCTCTACTGCGTCTGGCTGTGCTCCAGACTGATCTGGCGCATGTCGCCAGGCTTCATCCCAAAGGCACGCTTGAACATGCGGTCGAAGGTTGAATGATCCGCGAAACCGCTCAGAAACGCGATTTCGTTGATCTGAAGATGACGGTGCCCGGCCGAGTTGAGCAGCTGTTTTGCATGGACGAGACGGGCCTGCCAGATACATGCCGATATACTCTCG
>NZ_DATJJK010000248.1:0-10300 GCF_035492295.1 Acidisoma sp.
TTTTCTCATTCTCTGGGGTGCAAGCGGTGCAGCGGTCGGAGCAGGCGAGCCGCCACACGCCGCCAACGCTCTGATCGCCCTCGCCGGCGCGGTCTTCATCCTGCCTTTCTTCCTGCTCTCGGCCCTCGGCGGCGAACTGGCCGACCGCTACGACAAGGCCTGGCTCGCCCAACGCATCAAGCTGGTTGAAATCGCGGTGGCCGTCCTCGCGGTCCTGGGCTTCGTGCTGCACAGCATCCCGGTTCTGTTCCTGGCGCTGTTCGCCTTCGGCACGCTCTCCGCCCTCTTCGGCCCGGTGAAATACGGCATCCTGCCCGACCATCTGCCGCGCGAGGCGCTGCCCGCCGCCAATGCGCTGGTCGAAGGGGCGACCTTCCTGGCCATCATCGGCGGCACGGCAGCAGGTGGCGTCGCCTCCACACTGCCGCATGGGACCTTGGTGCTTACCGTGGCGGTCTTGCTTTTCGCAGTGCTGAGCTGGGCCGCCGCCCGCATGATTCCGCCCTCGGGCGAAGCCGCGCCCAATCTCGCCATTCGCCGCAACATCCTCCGCTCGACCTGGGGCCTCGTCGGCGAGCTCCGCGCCGATCGGCGGCTCTGGTGGACCGCGCTCACCAATTCCTGGTTTTGGCTGGTGGGTGCCATTGCGCTCGGCCTGCTCCCCGGGCTGATCAAGGAGGCGCTGGGCGGCGGAAGGGGAACCGCGACCCTCGCCCTTCTCCTTTTCTGCCTCGGGATCGCCGCGGGCTCGCTCCTTGCCGCCCAACTCACCGGGCGGCGGGTGAGCCTGCTCCCCGCCATCATTGGCACGGCGCTCATCGGGTTCTTCCTGCTCGATCTCTGGCGCGTGACGCAGGGCGCCGTCGGCCGCCACGACCTCTCGCTGCATGTCTTTATCGACCTTGTGCTGATGGCGGGCTCGGGCGGCCTGCTGGCAGTGCCAAGTTTCGCCGCACTCCAGGCCTGGGCGAAGCCCGATCACCGCGCACGGGTCGTGGCGGGTGCCAACGTCATCTCCGCCGGGGCGATGGCGCTCGGCGCATTGCTCTCCTCGGTGTTGCTGGGGCTGGGGCTCGGTGTGCCTCTTCTGTTCGGCCTGCTCGGCCTCGCCTCCCTCGCCGCTGCCGGCTGGATGCTCGCCACCATGCCGATGCGCCGGCTGCAGGATCTGCTCTGGCTGCTCTTCCGCATCTTTTACCGGATCGAGGTGACGGGCGCCGAGAACCTCGACCGGCGCGGCCCGCGCTCCATCATCGCGCTCAACCATATCAGCTGGCTCGATGCCGCCCTCGTTCTTGCCGTGCTCGACAACCCTCCGGTCTTCGTCATCGACCAGGCTCTGGTCCGTCTGTGGTGGGTGCGCATGGCCCGTAAACTCGCAACCGCCATCGCATTGGACCCCACCCGTGCCATGGCGACACGGCGCCTCATCCGCGCCGTGCGCGAGGGGCAGAGCCTGGTGATCTTTCCGGAGGGGCGCATCAGCGTCACCGGCAGCCTGATGAAGGTTTATGACGGCGCGGCGCTGATCGCCGCCCGGACCGAGGCGACCATCCTGCCGATGCGCATCTCCGGCCTGGAGATGACCCCCTTTTCCCGCGCCGCTGCCGGCCAGGCGCGGCGCCGCTGGTTCCCCAAGGTGCGGGTGACGGTCCTGCCGCCCGAGCACCTCGCGATCGATCCCGCGCTGCGCGGCCGGGCCCGGAGGGAGACCGGCTCGGCCGCCATCTACGGCCTGATGTCCGACCTCATCTGGCGTACCACGCCCACCGACATGACCATCTTCGAGGCGGTGTCCCGGGCCGCAAGCCTGCATGGGCGCGGTCGCATCGCGGCCGAGGACACCACGTCAGGCACCATCACCTACCGCCGTCTGCTGACGGGCGCGGCCGTCCTCGGCCGGGTTCTGGCACCACTCACCAGCCCCCGCGAGGCGGTCGGCGTGCTCATGCCGAACGCCAATGCCAGCATGGCCCTGGTCCTCGGCCTGATCTCCTCTGGCCGCGTTCCCACATTGCTGAACTTCACGGCGGGCGCGGCCAATCTCCTGCATGCCTGCAGGGCGGCGGAGGTGCGCGTCATCGTCACCTCCCGCGCCTTCATCCTCAAGGGGTCGCTCGAAAAGCTCATCGAAGGGTTGGAAGCGGGAGACGGCACGGTGCGCCCGCGCATCGTCTATCTGGAGGATATCCGCCGCCAGATCGGCCTCGTCGCCAAGCTGCGGGGCATGGCCCAGGGCGGTCGCCCCTTGCGCCGCGGCGCGGGGCCGGACGATCCGGCCGCCATCGTCTTCACCTCGGGCTCGGAGGGCACGCCCAAGGGCGTCGTCATCAGCCACCGCGCCATGCTCGCCAACATCGCCCAGGTCGCGGCGCGGATCGATTACGGCCGCTCGGACCATATCTTCAACGTGTTGCCGCTGTTCCATTCCTTCGGCCTCACCTGCGGCCTCGTCCTGCCGCTGGTCTATGGCGTGCCGGTCTTCATGTATCCCTCCCCGCTGCACTACAAAACCATCCCGGAGCTGATCTACCGGACCAATGCGACGGTGGTGATCGGCACCGATACCTTCCTCGCGGGCTATGCCCGCCAGGCCAATCCGTATGATTTCCGCTCGTTGCGCTACGTCGTCGCAGGCGGCGAACCGGTGAAAGCGCCAACCCGCGCGCTCTATCTCGAGAAATTCGGCATCCGCCTGCTCGAAGGCTATGGCGTGACGGAGACCGGCCCCGTCCTTGCCCTCAATACGCCGATGTTCAACCGCTTCGGCACGGTCGGCCGCCTGCTGCCGGGCATCGAGGCGCGGCTCGACCCGGTACCTGGCATCGCGGAGGGCGGCCGCCTCGTCGTGCGCGGCCCCAATGTCATGCTGGGCTATCTCAGGGCGGAGCGGCCCGGGGTGATCGAGCCGCCACCCGGCGGGTGGCACGATACCGGCGACATCGTGACCATCGACCTCGACGGTTTCATCACCATCCGCGGCCGCGCCAAGCGCTTCGCCAAGCTCGGCGGCGAGATGGTTTCGCTCGCCGCGGTGGACGCGCTGGCCGCCGAACTCTGGCCCGAGGCCATCTCGGTCGCCGTTGCCGTGCCCGATCCGCGCAAGGGCGAGCGCGTCATTCTCCTGACCGAGCAGCCGGATGCCGACCGCAGCCGCTTTCTCGATTTCGCGCGTAGCCAAGGGGCGACGGAACTGATGGTGCCGGCGGAGATCCGGGTGATCTCCGCCGTGCCTCTGCTCGGATCCGGCAAGGTCGATTTCGCGGCCGCGCAGCGCTTGATACTCGGCGCGACCGCTGATCAGGCCGCGTAGAGGCTTTCAATCGCAGCCGCGACGGCAAGGACCGATCCGTCCTTGCCCCGGCTGCCGATGATCTGCAGCCCGACCGGCAATCCGTTCTCCAGGATCTCGGAGCGAATGATCGCGGCCGGGGACTGGGCGAGGTTCACCGGGTAGCTGAAGCCCGCCCATTCGGTCCAACGCTTGAGGCCCGAGCCCGGCGGCACTTCCTCGCCTGCCTTGAACGGCAGGACCGCGCAGGCGGGGGAAAGGATCGCGTCATAGTCCGCCAGCAGAGCATCGAAAGCGCCGCCAAAAGCGGCCCGGCGATTATGGGCGTGGATGAGGTCGACGGCGCTATACGCCGCGCCCTGGGCGGCAATCTCCCGAAGGCCCGGGTCCACCGCGTCGAGATCGCCAGGCGAAAGCAGGGAGAGACGGGCAGCCGCCCCGGCGAACCAGTGGCGGTGGAAAAGGTCGAGCAGGTTTTCCTCCGCCGGCAGATCGACGGGCACAAGGCTCGCGCCCGCTTCCTCCAAACGTTTCACTGCGCGATCGAACGCCGCCGCGATCGTGGGATCGACGGTGCCGCTCGGCGGCGTCCGCCACAGACCGAAACGACGGCCCTGGAGGTCGACCGCTGCCACACTGTCGGCCGGCGCGAAGGGAAGAGGATTTTGAAACCAGTCGCGGAAATCACGGCCCGACATTGCCTGCAGCATCAACTGGGCATCCGCGACCGTGCGCGTCATCGGACCGATATGGGCCACGGTGCCGAAGGCGCTCGCCGGATAGGCGGGCACACGGCCGAAGGTCGGCTTATGGCCGACGATGCCGGTAAAGGCGGCCGGTACGCGGATCGAACCGCCGCCATCCGTGCCAAGATGCAGCGCGCCCACGCCGGTGGCGGCCGCAACGGCTGCACCGCCGGACGAGCCGCCGGGGGTCAGATCAGGATTCCAGGGATTGCGCGTGATGCCGGTCAACGGACCGTCGGTCAGCGCCTTCCAGCCGAATTCGGGGGTCGTCGTCAGGCCGAGGAACACCGCACCGGCCTCGCGGAGCAAAACGACCGAGGGGGCATCGGATGCCGGCGTCACGCCCGGAGAACGGGAGCCGTAGCGCGCGAGGCTGTCCTTGACCCAGACGATGTCCTTGATCGTCGTCGGCACACCGTCGAGTGCGCCGATCGGCGTGCCCGCCTGCCAGCGCTTTTCCGACGCCGTTGCGGCCGCAAGGGCACTCTCATGGTCGATGCGGACGAACGCGTTCAAGCGTTCCTGGATCGTTTCGGCACGCGCCAATGTCGCGCGCGCAACCTCAACCGGGGAAAGCTTGTGGCTTGCGTAAAGCGCCAGGAGCTCCGTGCCGCTCAGGCGGCAGAGCTCACTGGCATCATCCAAAGGCGTCGCGGCAGAGGGGGTGGGGGCCATGCGGTGCTATTTCTCCTGTCCAAGCACCCGACCCCGCCTCGCTGCCGCAGGGGCGTCAGGTGTTCATCGCGTCGAAGAAGTCCTGGTTCGTCTTGCTGTATTTGAGCTTGTCGAGCAGGAACTCCATGCCGTCCGTCGACCCCATGGGGTTCAGGATGCGGCGCAGCACCCACATCTTGGACAGGGTTGCGCGTTCTACCAAGAGCTCTTCTTTGCGGGTGCCCGACTTGGTGATGTCGATCGCCGGGAACGTCCGCTTGTCGGAGATCTTGCGGTCGAGGATGATCTCCGAGTTACCGGTGCCCTTGAACTCTTCGAAGATGACCTCGTCCATGCGGCTGCCGGTATCGATCAGCGCGGTCGCGATGATCGTCAGGCTGCCGCCCTCTTCGATATTGCGCGCGGCACCGAAGAAACGCTTCGGGCGCTGCAGCGCATTGCTGTCCACGCCGCCGGTCAGCACCTTGCCCGAACTCGGCACGACCGCGTTATAGGCGCGGGCAAGACGGGTTATGCTGTCGAGGAGGATGACGACGTCCCGCTTGTGCTCGACCAGCCGCTTGGCCTTCTCGATCACCATCTCCGTCACCTGGACATGGCGGGCGGAGGGCTCGTCGAAGGTGGAGCTGATGACCTCACCCTTCACGCTGCGCGCCATGTCCGTCACTTCTTCCGGCCGCTCGTCGATCAGCAGCACGATGAGAAAGACTTCCGGATGATTGGTCGAAATCGACGTCGCGATGCTCTGCAGCATCACCGTCTTGCCGGTGCGCGGCGGCGCCACGATCAGCGCACGCTGGCCCTTGCCGATGGGCGAGATCAGATCGATCACACGCGGCGTATTGTCCTTCTGCGCGCCCTTGACGGTCGGAGCCGGAACTTCGATTTCCATCTTCAACCGCTCGTTCGGATAAAGCGGCGTCAGATTGTCGAAGTTCGTGCGGTGGCGAACGGCTTCCGGCGGCTCGTAGTTGATCGTGTTGATCTTGTACATCGCGAAGTATCGTTCGCCGTCCTTGGGCGCACGAATCTGTCCCTCGACGGAATCACCGGTGCGCAGGCTGAAGCGCCGCACCTGATGCGGGCTCACATAGATATCGTCGGGCCCTGGCAGGTAGTTCGACTGCGGGCTGCGCAGAAAGCCGAAGCCGTCGGGCAGGATTTCGAGTGTACCCTCGCCGTGAATGGCCTGGTCGTTCTCCGCCAGGCTCTTCAGAATGGCGAACATCATCTCCTGTTTGCGGAGCGACGACGCATTCTCGATCTGTAGCGACTCAGCGAGGCTGAGCAGATCCGTGGGGCTTTTTGCTTTAAGTTCGGCGAGGTGCATCGGGACGCCTTCGGGGGAGATATCGGGTCCGCCCGGTCGTAGGGCTGGACATGCGAATGATATGGTTATTGGGTTTGATGGGGGATAATAGGGGTCGACATAATTTCTGCTGGCGGGCCGCGCCCGAGAAGAGGGCTGCCGCGGAGCGGCAGGAAAGAACCCTTCCCGCTCATGCTCCTCTCAAGTGGACTGTCGGCGCCGTTAAGTCAAGTCCCTCGCACGGCGCTCCCCCTGGCCTCGAAAAGCGGCATGCCTGCCCGAGCCAGCCACGATTGCGGTCGGATGGCAGAGCCTGATAGGCTCCCCCGGCCAGCCGACACATTTCCTGAATGAAAAGTGAAGTGCCGGCGAAGAACCTGTTGAAATTCAGGCGATTTAAGGGAGCGATGACAGCAAACGCTCCAGGGAGAGACAAAAGATGGACCAAGTTGCTCCGAGCGGGCTTCTGAAAGCTCCGCCTTTTTCAAAACGTTACGAAAACTTCATCGGAGGAAAATGGGTCGCGCCGGTATCCGGCCGATACTTCGACAATACTTCGTCGATCAACGGTCAGATCATTTGCGAAGTTCCCCGCTCCGACAAGGATGACATCGAGCTTGCCCTCGATGCGGCCCATGCCGCGAAAGATGCCTGGGGCCGCACACCAGCCGCTGACCGTGCCCTCGTCCTGCTCCGCATCGCCGATGTCATGGAACAGAATCTCGACCGGCTGGCCCTCGCCGAATCCTGGGATAACGGCAAGCCCATCCGGGAATCCATGGCGGCGGACATCCCGCTCGCGATCGACCATTTCCGCTATTTCGCGAGCTGCGTGCGTGCCCAGGAAGGCACATTGAGCGAGATCGACCACGACACGATTGCCTATCACTTCCATGAGCCGCTCGGCGTCGTCGGCCAGATCATTCCCTGGAATTTCCCGATCCTCATGGCCTGCTGGAAGGTGGCCCCGGCGCTTGCCGCGGGAAACTGCGTGGTGCTGAAACCAGCCGAGCAGACACCGGCGAGCATCCTGGTCCTCGCCGAGCTTATCGCCGACCTGCTGCCCCCGGGTGTGCTCAATATCGTCAACGGTTTCGGTCTCGAAGCGGGCAAGCCGCTCGCCTCCAGCAACCGGATTGCCAAGATCGCCTTTACCGGTGAGACGACGACCGGCCGCCTCATCATGCAGTATGCGAGCCAGAACCTCATCCCAGTGACGCTCGAACTCGGCGGCAAGTCGCCCAATATCTTCTTCGCGGATGTCGCCGCCGAAGATGACGCATTCTTCGACAAGGCGCTCGAAGGCTTCACCATGTTCGCCCTCAACCAGGGTGAAGTCTGCACCTGCCCCAGCCGCGCCCTGATCCAGGAATCGGTTTTCGACCGCTTCATGGAACGCGCGGTCAAGCGCGTGGAGGCGATCCGCCAGGGCAACCCGCTCGACCCGCAGACCATGGTCGGCGCCCAGGCGTCCTCCGAACAGCTCGAAAAGATCCTGAGCTACATGGAGATCGGCAAGCAGGAAGGTGCGAAGGTTCTCACCGGTGGTGAGCGCAACATGATGGAGGGCGATCTGAAGGACGGGTTCTACGTCAAGCCGACCGTCTTCCATGGCCACAACAAGATGCGCATCTTCCAGGAAGAGATTTTCGGGCCGGTCGTCTCCGTCACCACCTTCAAGGATGAGGACGAGGCGATGGCGCTGGCCAATGACACGCTCTACGGCCTCGGCGCCGGGGTCTGGACGCGGGACGGCAGCCGTGCCTACCGCTTCGGGCGCGGCATCCAGGCCGGTCGCGTCTGGACCAATTGCTACCATGCCTATCCGGCGCATGCGGCCTTCGGCGGCTACAAGCAGTCGGGCGTCGGCCGCGAGACCCACCGCATGATGCTGGACCACTACCAACAGACCAAGAACATGCTGGTGAGCTACAGCCCGCAGAAGCTCGGCTTCTTCTGAGCCTGGCGACGGACGCGCCGTCCCCGCCCGCGCCGGCGGGGACGGTTCCCCTTCGTCATCCTGGGCACGAGGCCCAGGAGGACGGAGCAGGGGGGAATACCCGCCCGCGATCTGAGGTAGTAAGGGAATCAAACCGCCGCGTTCGGGCGGAAGGGGAGATTTCCATGCTCGATCGTCGCCAACTCCTGGGCGCCGGCGCGTCCGCCGCCGCCCTGGCGCTCGCTTCCAAGGGCTGGGCCCAGCCGACAGGCGAGGCCGGCGCGAAGCTCACCGCGGTGCTGGACCGGTTCTTCCAGGAGAACCTCGAGGCCCAGCCGGAGGGCGCAACCGAGCTCGGCCTCGACAAGGGCGCGAACGCGGCCCTGAAGTCGAAGCTGCAGGATGTCTCGACCGCCGGCATGGCGCAGGCCCGGGCGCTGAACGCTGCTCATATCAAGGCGCTGAAGGCCTTCGATCGCAGCCAGTTCCAGGGCATGGACCGGGTCAACTACGACACCGTGCTCTATGTGGAAGAGACGACCAAGCCGCTGCTGGACCTCGACATCGGGGGCGCGGACGGCTTCTCGCCCTCCTGCTACGTGCTCTCGCCGATCACCGGGGCCTATCAGCGGGTGCCGGTGATGCTGGACACCAAGCATTCGGTCGAGACGGCGGCGGACGCCGACGCCTACCTGGCCCGTCTCGACGCCTTCGCCACCGCCATCGACGCCAATACCGACCGCTTCCGCCACGACGTGGGCAAGGGGGTGGTCCCGCCGGACTTCCTGCTGGACATCACCATGGGACAGATCTCGGCCCTGAGGGTTTCCGCCGACAAGTCCGACCTGGTGGCCTCGGTGGAGCGCCGCGCGACCGCCAAGGGCCTGCAGGGCTATGGCGGGAAGGCCGCGGCGATCTATGAGCAGAAGGTGGGCCCGGCTCTGGACCGGCAGATCGCGGCCCTCAAGGCCGTGCGGCCGAGCGCGACCCACGACGCCGGGGTCTGGCGGTTCAAGGACGGGCCGGCCTTCTACGCCGCCAACCTGCGCTACACGACGACCACCAATATGACCCCCGAGGAGGTCCACAGGATGGGCCTCGACCAGGCCGCCGAGATCGGCGCGCGGCTGGACGTGCTGCTCAAGAAGCGAGGCCTGACCCAGGGCACGGTCGGGGAGCGCATCAAGGGGCTCTACAAGGACCCGACCCTCTATTATCCGAACACCGACGCCGGCCGCGCCGAGCTGCTGGCCTATCTGCAGACCCAGCTCAAGGAGATCGAGGCGCGGCTGCCGCGCATGTTCGACCACCTGCCGCACCAGCGGATCGAGGCGCGCCGGGTGCCGCCCAACATCGAGGACGGCTCGCCTCTGGCCTATGCCGAGCCCGCGCCCATGGACCGCTCGCGGCCGGGCACGATCAATTTCAACCTCAAGGACACGGCCGAATGGCCGAAGTGGAACCTGCCCTCGACCCTCTATCACGAGGGGCTGCCCGGCCATCAGCTGCAGGGAGGCCTCGCCCAGGAGAGCCAGGGCATCCCGATGATCCGCAAGAACATGTACTTCTCGGGCTATGGCGAGGGCTGGGCGCTCTATGCGGAGCAACTGGCCTACGAGCTCGGCATGTACGAGAACGACCCGCTGGGCGAGATCGGCTGGCTGAAGGCGCAGATCTTCCGGGCCGGGCGCTGCGTGGTGGACACCGGCATGCACACCATGCGCTGGAGCCGCGAACAGGCGATCGAATACCTGATGGGGCTGGACGGGGACGCGGTAGGCTCCACCACGCGCGAGGTGCAGCGCTACTGCGCGATTCCGGCGCAGGCCTGCAGCTACAAGATCGGCCACACCTTCTGGAACAAGGAACGCGACCGGGCCAAGGCGGCCCTGGGCCAGAGGTTCGACATCAAGGCCTTCCACGACGCCGGCCTGTTGTCGGGGGCCATGCCGCTGGACGTGCTGGCGGGCGTGGTCGACACCTACATCGGCACGGCTGGCGCAAAACCGAAGCGGCATTGACCCCGGAGAGGCGTCCCGCTACCGCCCGGCCATGACCGCTCCGAAGCTGGCCGCCGGCCTCTCCCATATCGCCGACGGCTACGACGCCCTGCTCTGCGACGTCTGGGGCGTGATCCACAACGGCCGCGAGAGCTTTCCCGCGGCCTGCGAGGCGCTCGCCCGCTTCCGCGCCGAGCGCGGGCCCGTGGTGCTGATCTCCAACGCCGCCCGGCCGCACGCGCCGGTGATCGAGCAGCTCGACGCGCTCGGCGTGCCGCGCGAGGCCTGGACCCACATCGTCACCTCCGGCGACGCGACGCGCCTCTTGCTCGCCCAGCG
>NZ_DATJJK010000249.1:0-38310 GCF_035492295.1 Acidisoma sp.
CGGTCGAGCAGAGGACCGACGGGGGCCGTGGTCAGGCTGGTCATAAAAACTCTCCTGCAAGGGAACGCGGTGTTGCGTTGGTGCAGAAAATACGACTAATTCATCGCATTCCGTAGTCGCATTGTCCCGGGACCGATGCCAGACCGTCGAAAAGCCCAGATTTCCGCGCGAAAACAGCCTCTCCAAATACGCTCGGCCGGGCTTGTCGCGACCATCCTGGAAGCGGCCACTCAGGTTCTGGCGCAGGAGGGCGCGGCACGGTTCACCACCGCACGGGTGGCGGAGCGCGCTGGCGTCAGCATCGGATCGCTGTACCAGTATTTCCCCAACAAGGCGGCGATCCTGTTCCGTCTGCAAAGCGACGAATGGCGGCAGACCAGCGCCATGCTGCGCAGCATTCTCGACACCAGCGCGAGACCGCCGCCCGACCGGCTGCGCAGCCTGGTCCACGCCTTCATCCGCTCGGAATGCGCGGAGGCGACGATGCGCGTGGCCCTGAATGACGCTGCCCCCCTGTACCGGGACGCGCCGGAAGCGGCCGAGGCACGCGCCGAGGGGGAAGAGACGATCGCGCGCTTCATGCGCGAGGCGCTGCCCGCCATATCAGACGACCGCCGCTGCCTGGCGGGGGGCCTGATCACCACAACACTCAGCGAGGTCGGCAAGCGATTCTCCGAAACGCCGCGTTCGGAGGCCGAGATCGCCGCCTATGCCGATGCCATGGCCGAGATGTTCTGCGCTTATCTCGAGGCCATGAAGCGGGGCTGATCCGGGGTTCGCTCGACCCTGCCCCTCGCAGGAGGAACCTTCCTAAAGCCGCCGCGAGACCATACAAAGTCGGCATGAGCGTGATCCAGAAGCCCGAAGCCGCGTCCGCACCTGCTGCCAGTCCGGTGCCCTTTCTCGACCTCCGCGCCCAGCAGGCCCGCATCGGGCCCGAGATGCGCCGGCGCGTGGATGCCGTGCTTGCCCACTGCCAGTTCGTGATGGGCCCCGAGGTCGCCGAGCTTGAGGCCGAACTCGCCCGCCGCGCCGGGGCCGCGCATTGCATCTCGGTCAGTTCCGGCACGGATGCGCTGCTCATCGCCATGATGGCCGAGAATATCGGCCCGGGGGACGCCGTTTTCCTGCCCGCCTTCACCTATACGGCGACCGCAGAAACCCCGCTTCTCCTTCGCGCAACGCCCGTCTTCGTGGATATCGACCCTCGGACCTTCCAGATGGACATGGCCGATCTCGAAGCGCGGATCGCGCGGGTCCGCGCCGAGGGCCGCCTGCGTCCGCGCGCCGTCATCGGCGTCGATCTCTTCGGCCAGCCGGCGGACTGGGACACGCTGACCGAGATCGCGCGGCGCCACGACCTCGTGACGATCGATGATTGCGCACAGGCGTTCGGCGCCCGCCTGCACGGGCGGCCGCTCGGCAGCCAGGCCGATGCGACGGCGATCAGCTTCTTCCCCTCCAAACCGCTCGGCGGCTATGGCGACGGCGGTGCGATGTTCACGGAATCGGCCGAGCGGGCGGCGCTCTATCGCAGCCTGCGCACCCATGGCGAGGGCGTGCAGCGCTACGACGTGCAGCGCATCGGCATCAACGGACGGTTGGATACACTGCAGGCCGCGGTGTTGCTCGCGAAACTCTCGGTCTTCGACGAGGAGCTGGCGGCGCGGGAGCGCGTGGCGCGGCATTACGATGCGCGGCTCGGCAATCTGCTGGAGACGCCGGCGCGCGTGCCGGACAGCGATGCCGCCTGGGCAGTCTACGCCGTCCTGATGCCGAATGGCGAAGCCCGCGCCCGGGTGCAGGACGCCTGCAGCGCGGCCGGGGTCGCCACCGCCATCTATTATCCAAAGCCGCTGCACCATCAGCCGGCCTATGCCGCCGCCCATGACGGCAGCCGCCTCCCCGTCTCCGAGGACGTCGCGACCCGCATCATGGCACTGCCGATCCATCCCGATCTTTCGGACGCCCAGTGCGATCAGGTCTGCGACGCCGTGACCGCGGCCTTCGCTCAGGCCGCTCTGCGCTGAGCCCGGGGCGAGCTCGCTCAATGGCACCCCCGGCCTTCTCTCGCGAAAGCGGATCGCGGCGCGAGCTCTTTCCCGAGATCACGCCCTATGGCTCGGGCTATCTCACCCGCAGTGCCGGCCATTCCATGTATTGGGAACAGGCTGGCAATCCGCGCGGACAGGCGGCCCTTTTCCTCCATGGCGGCCCGGGGGCCGGCGCCGGGGCCGTGCATCGCCGTTTCTTCGATCCCCGTCACTGGCGCGTCGTGCTCTTCGACCAGCGTGGCGCGGGCCGCTCCCGCCCGCTCGGCGGGCTGGAAGAGAACACCACCCAGCATCTGATCGAGGATATCGAGGCGCTGCGCCGCCATCTCGGCATTGAGCGCTGGCTGCTCTTCGGCGGCTCCTGGGGCTCCACCTTGGCCCTCGCCTATGCCCAGGCGTATCCCGAACGCGTCTCGGCCTGCGTGCTGCGCGGCATCTTCCTCGGCCGTGACAGCGAGGTGGACTGGTTCCTGCACGGCGTGCGCGCGGTTTTCCCCGATGCCCATGCCCAATTCACGGGCTTCCTGCCGGAAGCCGAGCGCGGGGATATTCTAGGCGCCTATCGCCGCCGGCTGAACGACCCGGACCCGCGCGTGCATGGGCCGGCCGCGCGCGCCTGGTCAGTCTATGAAGGCTCCTGCAGCACCTTGCTGCCGCATCCCGAGATGGTCTCGACCTTTGCGCGAGACCGCGCGGCCCTCGGCCTCGCCCGTATCGAGGCGCACTACTTCGCCCATCACCTGTTCCTGCCCCCGGAAGGGCTTTTGGGCGGGATGGACCGCATCCGCGACATTCCGGCCGAGATCGTGCAGGGGCGCTACGACATGGTCTGTCCGCCGCGCAGCGCCTTCGAACTCGCGGCCCTGTGGCCAGCCTCCCATCTCACCGTCATTCCCGATGCCGGTCATTCGGCGCTCGAACCCGGAACGCGCGCCGCCCTGCTCGCGGGGCTCGAACGCTTCCTAGAAAGCTGACAACCCTCAAGCGGCGTCTTCGAGATTGAAATAGACCGCGTCCTCTTCCGCGCAATGCAGGCGGAGAACGGCGTCGAGCCCGTAAAGCACCCGTCGCAGTTCCGTGACATCGACGCCATCGGGCGACGCGACAGCCGCCGTCGCCGTGCGGCTGACGCGCCCACTCAGGCGATGGATCTCGCGGTGCATGCCGCTGAGCGGCGCCATCGCGTCCTCGCCACCCAACATCGCCGCCACCGCCGGGTAAAGATCGGTCTCATCCTGGCGCTCATGGGCCAGGACACGCTCGCGCAGCAGCGTGTCGAGGGCTGCCAGCTCTTCCGCCAAGGCCTGAGGCGCTAGCGTGCTGAGACGGTCGGCCAGCAGGCGGATGCGATCTGCCACCGGTTGCAGATCGGTATGCTCCGCAGCCAGCCGGTTGACCTCGGCGTGGCTTAAACCGGGGCGGCCACCGCGCGGCGCCGGCCCCTGCAGCGCCCGCAGCGCATTGAGAATGACCGCGACATCGATCCCTTCCTGCAGGATCGCACCCGCCAGTGGCGGCAGGAAACCCAGTGCCGCGACGATCATCGCAGCGAGGGAAAGGCCCATCCCCGCGAGGACGCTTTCGAGGGCGATGCGGCGCGCGCGCCGCGCGATCGTCACCCCCTCGGCCAGCCTGTCGAGCCTGTCGACCATCAGCACGATCCCGGCGGCTTCCGAGGAGGCCGCCGCCCCCCGCGCGCCCATGGCGACGCCGACATCGGCGGCCGCCAGGGCCGGCGCGTCGTTGACGCCGTCGCCCACCATGATCACCGGCGCTTCGGTCCCGGGCGCCGTCAGTGCCGCGAGCTTTTCCGCCGGGCTGAGTTCGGCGAGCACGGTATCGACGCCGAGCAGAAGACCCACGCTCTCCGCCGTATCCCGCCGGTCCCCGGTGAGCATGACGATGCGGCGCAGCCCGACCTTGCGCAGCAGGCGCAGCGCCCGCGGCGTTTCCGGTCTGATCTCGTCGGCGAGGAGAAGGGCGCCGGCGATCTGCCCCTCCACCGCCACCAGCACGGCCGTGACACCATCCTGCCCGACCCGTGCCAGAAGCTGCCGGCTCCACACCGTGGGCGGCGCGAAATCGGCAATGAAGCCCGGGCTGCCGAGTGCCGCGAAACGGCCATCTACCTGGCCCTTGATGCCAGCGCCCGGGGTCTCCTCCACCGCCTCCGGCACCGCGAGGGAGAGGCCACGCCGACGCGCCGCCGTCACCACTGCCTCGGCGATGACATGGGGGGAGAATTGATCGAGCGAGGCCGCGAGCCACAGCAGGTCCTGGTCTCCGCTGTCGGGTGCCATCTCGACCCCGACCAGGCGCGGCTGGCCGCCGGTCAGGGTGCCGGTCTTGTCGAAAAAGAGCGTTCGCGCGCGCGCCAGGGTTTCCAGCACGCCGCCGCCCTTGACGAGGATGCCGCGCCGGGCACAGCGGGACATGCCCGAGACGATGGCGACCGGCACGCCGAGGATGAGCGGACAGGGCGTCGCTACTACCAGCACCGCCAGTGCGCGCACGGGATCGGCCGTCACCAGCCAGGCGAGGCCCGCCATCCCGAGGCTGAGGGAGGTAAACAGCAGAGCATAGCGGTCGGCCAGGCGTGCGGATGGCGCCTTGGTGCTCCGCGCCGCCTCCACCAGGCGCACAATACCGGCCAGGCTGCTGCGCGCGGCGGTCGCGCTCGCGATCATGTCGAAGGGGTGGGCGGCATTGACGCTGCCGCTGCGGATGGCGGCCCCGCTCACCCGCGTCACGGGCAGCGCTTCCCCGGTGAGGATCGCTTCGTCCAGCACCGCCCTGCCCTGCTCCACCGTGCCGTCCACCGGCACGACGTCTCCGGCGCGGACCAGAAGGCGGTCACCCGCCGCAACCTGATCGAGCGGGATTTGCACCAGGCGGCCGTCCTCATAGCGCTGAGCATGGCGGGGGACGCGGCTGAGCAGTGCCGTCATCTCGCGCTGGGCCCGCGCCTCCGCCCATCGTTCAAGAACACGGCCGCTCGCGACCATCAGGGCGATGACGATCGCCGTCAGCGCTTCACCGAGCGCCAGCGCGCCAGACATTGAGAGCAAGGCAATGATGTCGAGACCGACATTGCCGCCGAACAGGCCCGCTGCGATGCCGATCACCAGGCTCAGAAGCACGGGCAGCGTGCCTACCAGCCAGATATGGCCGGCGAGTGCAGGCTGGCCGAGGCTCCAGGCGGCAATCCCGGCCAGGATCGCGATGCCTGCGAAACCGAACAGGGCGATGCCCGCCAGCCGCTCAGAATAGTGGAGCCGCATACCGGCCTCCTTGCCCAGCGTCCACGGAAACCCCGAGCCTCGCAGTCTCGCAGCACGCCCGGGCGCGGGCACTGACATGGATCAATCGGGAAAACACACCGCTTTATCGGGGGATTCCGGCGCAGAGGATCTGGAGGCTGCGTGCGATGGTGATAGAGTGGCTGGGACGTCGACAGGAGCTCACCCATGGACAGCCCGATCTTCGAACTTCCCGCAGCCCCCGCGCCCGGCCATGAGGAGACCGAGGAGCAGGTCCGTCAGGATCTGGCCTGCGCCTACCGGCTCATCGCCCATCTCGGCATGACCGACACGGTCTATACCCATCTCTCGGTGCGCGTTCCGGGACCCGGCAACTTTTTCCTCGTCAACCCCTACGGCCTGATGTTCGACGAGATCACGGCGAGTTCGCTGGTCAAGGTCGATGCCGACGGCGCGCCCGCGCAGAAGACCGGATGGCCGGTCAACCCGGCCGGTTTCGTCATCCACTCGGCGATCCATATGAGCGAGCCGAACGCGCATTGCGTGATGCATACGCATACGCTCGCCGGCATGACGGTGGCAGCGCAACAAGGCGGTCTGCTGCCGCTCAACCAGATCAGCATGGAGTTCATCGGCGAGGTTGCCATGCACGAATACGAGGGCGTGGCGGATGACGACAATCTGAGCGAGCGCGCGCGGCTCGTGCGGGATCTGGGCAGCAAGCCCTGCATGATCCTGCGCAATCACGGCCTGCTGACCGTGGGCCGCACCGTCGCCGAAGCCTTCTACTTCATGTATTATCTGGAGCAGGCCTGCCGCATTCAGGTCGCCGCACAGTCGACCGGCGCCCCGCTCGCCATCCCCTCCGAACAAACCCAGCAACGCACCAAGGCCCAGTTCACGCGCGACGAGAACCATGGCTGGCTGGTCTGGCAGGCTTTCCGCCGCAAGATGGACCGCGAGCAGCCCGACTATCGCAACTGAATTCCTTGGCCGGTCTGGCGTGACGGAATTTAGCGCGCCGCCCCGCGCCCCAGAGGCTTCACCGCCCACGCCGCATGCGGCTATGACCCTCGCCTATGGCCGCATCCCTACACGACCATTCGGCGCTCTGGTTCTGGTGGCGCCTGCTCGTCTGGCTTTGGCGGCTGATCACCCGGCAACTGGGCTGAGGACGGCCGCGGCCATGCTGAGCGCCAGGGCCTCGGCGACGCGAATGCCGTCCACTCCAGCCGAGAGGATGCCGCCTGCGAAGCCCGCGCCTTCGCCCGCCGGGTAAAGGCCGCGGGTGTTGAGGCTCTGCAAATCCTCGCCGCGGCCGATGCGGATCGGCGAGGAGGTGCGCGTTTCCACCCCCGTCAGCACCGCATCCTCCATCGCGAAGCCGCGGATCTGCCGGTCGAAGGCCGGGATCGCTTCACGGATCGCTGTAATCGCGTAATCCGGCAGGCAGGTGGAAAGATCGGTGGGCTTCACGCCTGGCTTGTAGGAAGGGATGACCGCGCCGAGCGCGGTGGACGGGCGGCCGGCCAGGAAATCCCCCACCCGCTGCGCCGGGGCGCGGTAGTCTCCGCCGCCCGCGAGAAAGGCCTGCCGCTCCCAATGGCGCTGCAAGGCGATACCGGCGAGCGGTCCGCCCGGATAGTCCGCCGGCGTGATGCCGACGACGATGCCGGCATTGGCGTTCCGCTCGGCCCGCGAATACTGGCTCATGCCATTGGTCACCACGAGGCCGGGTTCCGAGGTCGCCGCCACCACCTGCCCGCCCGGGCACATGCAGAAACTATAGACCGAGCGGCCGTTGCTCGCGTGATGGACGATCTTGTAGTCGGCAGCACCCAGCAGCGGATGGCCGGCATGGGTGCCGAAGCGGCAGCGGTCGATCAGCGCCTGCGGATGCTCGATCCGGAAGCCGATGGAAAAGGGTTTCGGCGTCATCGCCACACCCGCGGCTTCCAGCATGGCAAAGGTATCGCGCGCACTATGGCCCAAGGCCAGCACCACGTGCCGCGCCGCGAGCCGCTCGCCGCTCTCCAACCGGACGCCGGTGACCTGGCGGCCCGCTGCGCCCTGGGCAATCTCGATCTCCTCGACGCGGGTGCCGAAACGGTATTCGCCACCCAGCGCCTCGATTTGCGCGCGCAGGCTCTCCACCACCGTGACCAGCCGGAAAGTGCCGATATGCGGCTTGCTGACGTAGAGAATTTCCTCCGGCGCGCCGGCCGCCACGAATTCGGACAGCACCCGGCGTCCGAGATGGAGCGGATCCTTGATCCCGCTCCAGAGCTTGCCGTCGGAGAAGGTACCCGCCCCGCCCTCGCCGAACTGGACGTTGGATTCCGGCGTCAGGATGCCGCGCCGCCACAGCGCCCAAGTATCCTTGGTCCGTTCCCGCACCACGCGGCCACGTTCGAGGACGATCGGCCGAAAGCCCATCTGGGCGAGGGTCAGCGCCGCCATCAGACCGCAGGGTCCGGCACCGATAACGATCGGCCGCGCACCGAGCCCGGCGGGGGCCCGGGTCACGAGGCGATAGCCCATCTCGGGCGCCGGCCCGACATGACGATCGCCTTTCGCGCGGCCGAGCACGGCGGCCTCGTCCGCGACCACGACATCGACCGTATAGACCAGCTCGATCGCCGAGCGGCGGCGCGCGTCATAGCCCCGGCGCACCACGACATGCGCCTCGACCGCTTCCGGCCCAAGGCCAAGCCGAGCAGCGACCGCCGGCAGCAACGCCTCGGGCGGGTGGTCGAGCGGGAGCTTGACTTCGGTTACTCTCAGCATGGTCGTTCAGGGACCCGAGGTCGCGAAATGGCTGATCTGGTCGAGCGCCACCAGGAAGGGCTGCGGGCCAAGCGCCAGCGCCCCCTCGAAAGGATAGTCGAGCAGGTGGATGAGCACGAGGATGGCGGCGACGGCGGCGGCGAAGGTCACCGAGAAACTCATCAGCGCCCCGCCATTCTCCACGCCTGCAAGGGTAACGAAGATGGCCAGCACGCTGCCGAAGCCGATGAGCAGGCACCAAAGCAGAAGGGGCACGCCGCTGGAGAGCTGAAACAGGCGCGTGGAACGCTGCATCTGCGCCTGTTCCAGGAACGAAAGAAGCTGGGACCGCGTACCGAGATCGGCCGCGTTGTCCGGACGCATCCGCGCCGTCTGCTGGATAAGGTGCGAGAGCTTCACGGAGACAGTGGTCGCCTCGTCACGCCCCTGGGCCATTTCCGGCCACTCATCGTGGATGACGCCGGCGATATACGCCCGTTCCGCCTGCAGGATCGGCTGCCCCTGGTCGGCCGGCAGGGCGCTGGCAAGAATCGCGGCGCCCACCAGTGCCTTGGATTCCATCTCGATGGCGCTCGCAGCGTCATTGTATTCGCTCCAGACCTCGCTGAAGACGAAAGCCAGCAGCACGGCGAAGATGACGCCGAGCTGCAGGAAGACCGCCGTGCCGATTTCGTTGTGGCGGCGCCGCAGCTCGACATGGACGGTGCGGTGGACGACCATGCTGCCGACCGCCGCGACGAGGCCGGCGACAAGGACGATGCTGAGGGCGATGAAAAGGGTCATGATCCTCAGCCATTAGCAGAGCAGCGCGCCGCCGTCAGCCTTGGGCGGGGCAGTCGAGACCCCGGCACGGGTCGGGACAGCCTCGTCAGCCGCCGGGCATATCCTCATCCAGCGGATTGGAAATCTCGATCAGGTTGCCGTCCGGATCGCGGAGATAGACCGAGCGGATCGGTCCCGTGGCGCCGGTGCGGGCGACCGGCCCTTCCTCGATCGCGACGCCTGCTTCCGCCAAATGCGTGATGACTGAAGCGAGCGGCGTGTCCGCGATGAAGCAGAGATCGGCCGAGCCCGGCGTCGGCCGGAGGGCCTTGGGCTCAAACTCCCGGCCGGCTTGATGCAGGTTGATTTTCTGCCGGCCGAAGGCAAGGGCGAAGCGGCCCTGCCCGAAGGTCACGATCTCGCAGCCGAGCACATCGGCATAGAAGCGACAGCTGCGTTCGATATCAGCGACGGTGAGCACGAGATGGTCGAGGCGGTCCATACGGATCATCGGGCAGGCTCCTGCTGGCGCGCGGCGCTTCGCGCGCCGATCGCGAGGGCACAGAGGATGGCGAGCACGAGGCAGAAAGCGGCGAAGCCGGCAACGCCGTTCCACCCCGACCGCGACCAGAACCAGCCGCCCGCCGTGCCGGCGACACTCGATCCGAGATAATAGGCCAGAAGATACAGGGAAGAGGCATGACCTTTCGAGCTGCGGGCAAGCCGCCCGACCCAACCGCTCGCCACCGAATGGGCGGCGAAGAAGCCGATGGTCAGCAGGACAATGCCGGTGAGCAGGATGGGAAAGGGCCGCGCCATGGTCAGCAGCGTGCCGAGCAGCGCGAGGCCGAGGGCGGCGGGCAGCACCCGCCGGCGCCCGACCCGGTCCACCGCAGCCCCGGCGAGCGAGGAGGCGCCGATGCCGAAGACATAGGTCGTGAAAATCAGGCCGATGAAGGTCTGGCTGAAGCTGTAGGGCGGCGCGATCAGCCGGAAGCCCGCGTAATTGTAGACCGTCACGAAGGCCCCCATGACCAGGAAGCCGATGGCGAAGAGGAAGGGCAATCCGCTATCGGCGAGATGGCCGCCCCAGGCGCCGAGATGGTAGCGGGCGCCGAGTCCGCGCCGCGGCGTGAAGAAGCGCGAGCCTGGCAGCAGGGCGCGGAAGCCGAGCGCGGCGGCGAGGCCAAGCCCGCCCATGATGGCGAGCGCCGGGCGCCAGGTGAATTCGGCGGCCAGCAGGCCGGTCAGCACCCGCCCGGCCATGCCGCCGAAGGCGGTGCCGGCGATATAGAGGCCCATGGCGAGGCCGAGGCTCGCGGGGTCGATCTCCTCGGCGAGGTAGGCCATGGCGACCGCCGGCACGCCGCCGAGCACGAGGCCTTCCGCCGCGCGCGCCGCGAGCAGAAGCGGCCATTGCGGCGCGAAGGCAGCCGCAACGTTGAGGATCGCCGCCCCGGCCATCGAGGTAAAAATCAACCCGCGCCGGCCAAGCCCTTCCGAGACCATGGCCGCGAACACGATCGAGACCGCCAGCGCGCCGGTCGAGACCGAAAGCGAGAGCGAGCTTGCCGCCGGGCTGAGGTGAAAATGCCGGGCGAAAAGCGGCATCAGCGGCTGGGTGCAGTAGAGCAGTGAGAAGGTCGCGAAGCCGGCGAGGAAGAGGGCTGTGGCAATCCGGCGATAGGCGATGGTGCCATGGCGCACCCGGGCGCCAGATGCTGCCGTGCGCGCCGCAGGCAGGGCGCCTGCGGAAGTCTGAACGATGGTCATGCAAAAATCCCTTTCGGGATGTCAAGCTGGCCAGGACGCGTCCATTTGTCCAATATATGGCACTGTCGATTGTGATATGTTTTGGAGATACCGGTGGAACTGCGCCACATTCGCTACTTCCTGGCGGTCGCCGAGGAACAGAATTTCACCCGCGCCGCCGCGCGCCTCGGCATCGGCCAACCGCCGCTCAGCCAGCAGATCCGGGATCTGGAGCGCGAACTCGGCGGCGCGCTGTTCCACCGCCTGCCCCATGGCGCGGAACTGACCGAGGCGGGTGCGGCCTTCCTGCCCGAGGCCGAAAGCATCCTGATCGCCGCCGCGCGGGCGCGAACGGCGGTGGAGCGCGCCACACGCGGCGAGGCCGGGCGGCTGGCCATCGGCCTCACCGGGTCGGCGGCCTTCCATCCCATCGTCACCCAGACCATCCGCGATTTCCGCCGCCGCTGGCCGGACGCGCAGGTGACGTTGGATGAGGCGAATACCATGCGCCTGCTCGACCAGCTCAAGCGCGAGGAGCTTGATGCGATCTTCCTACGCCCGGGGCTGGAGGAATTGGAGGGATTGCGCCTGCTGCGCCTGCCGGACGAGCCGATGCTGGCGGCGATCCCGAATTCCCATCCGCTCGCCAAAGCCGCGGGCCTGGCATTAGGCGACCTCGCGCGCGAGCCGCTGATCCTGTTTCCGCCGGCAATCGGCCTCAGCCTCTATCACGAGGTGCTCTCGGCCTGCCGCCAAGCCGGGTTCGATCCCATCACCGCCCAGGTGGCGCCGCAAATTTCCTCCGCGCTCAGCCTGGTCGCGGCTGAACTCGGCATCGCCATCGTGCCGCAATCCATCGCCCGCATCAGCGTGAAAGGCATCGTCTATCGGCCGATCACCGATATCGTGCCAGTGGCGCGTCTGGCGCTGGCAACCCGCCAGGGCCGCGAGCCCGCCCTGCTCCGCAACCTCGCGCAATCCCTGCAGCGGGCGATCTGACCCTCAGCCCAGCCGCGCCACGAGGTCGAGATAAAGCGTCGCCGTCCAGCCATAGTCGTGAATGACCTGGCGGAAGGGATTGTCCGGATTGCACTCACCTTTTCGCAGCAGATGCGGTGGGTCGACCTCGGCGCGATCGTCGAAATACTCGAAGAAGGTCGAGAAGCGGCCACAGCCCTCCTCGATCGTCGCGATGCTCGCACCATCCAGTTCTGCCGCCCGCGCAGCGAAGGCCGCATCCTGCACGCCATAGGTTTCGAGCCCGCGGGCGATCAACCAGTTGAGGTTGATCCAGGTCGGCCCACGCCACATGTCCTTCGCATAATGCCGGGTGCCGGTGGCGACGGAGGGCACCGGGAAGGCGGTGCCGAAGCTTGCCGGGTCCGAGAGATGCGCGAGCATGCGGCGCGCTCGGGCGAGATCGGGCACGCCTGGCAGCAGCGGCAGAAAGCCCGCGCTCGCCAGAACAGGAGAGCGTTCCTCGCGTGCATTGTCATAATCGCAATAAAGGCCGGCGTCCTCGGACCACAGACGCTCGTTAATCAGTCGGGAAATCCGGTCGCCGCGCGCCTGCCACAGTGCCGCGTCCGACGCCATGCCGAGCCGGTTGGCGAAGCCCGCGAGCGTCGCGCATTCGAGGGCAAGGAAGGCGTTGAAGTCGGTCGCTTCCAGCGGCGTCGGATAATGGAAATCGAAGCGCGGGGAATTGTCCATGCCGCTCTCCCCGCTGCGGGAATGGGGATCGCCCTCCATGAACCATTCGCAAAGCCCGTCGCCGTCCGCGTCGCGATGCGCGAAATCCCAGTTCACGTAGGCGCAGAGTTTTGGATAGAGCGACGCGATCCAGGCCGTATCCGGTGACAGCGCATCAACGAGATGGACGCCATAGGCGAGGAGCGGCGGCTGCGTGATCCCGGACGGGCGGCGCGTGGGTGACATCTGATGCGGCACGAAGCCGTCCGGCTTCTGTCCGGCAAAAACCGCCTCGATCATCTCGCGCGCCAGCGGCAGATCGAGATGCCGCCAGCCAATGGCATGGAAGACGGAATCCCACAGCCACATGTCCTTGTGTGGCCAACGGTCGGGCGTCGTCCAGCGATGCGGAATCGCGGCTTCCGCCGAGGAAACCTGTCCCTTCATGACCGAAAGCGCCCGGAAAACCGTGTGGCGTCGGAGCCCGTCGACCCGTGCCAGAAGCGGTTGCGCCAGAATCCATGCGCTGCGCGCCGCGATCGCCGCATCGAGATCAACGGTGACGAGTTCCGTGCGGAACTCTGCCGCAATGCCGATCAGCAGGCGGTCGCCCGCCAGCTTGACGGTGAGGCCCGCCTCCATCGACAGCACCTCGACCGGGCCTTCGAGCAGGAGATGATGCGCATCGAGCATGGCGCCGCGCAGCAGCCCGTCGCCCGTCCGTGCCCAGAGAAAATCCGAGGAAACGACGGCCGCCTCAACCGGCGCCGCGATGCGCAGCCGCCCCGCCGCCGGATAGACGACGCAGATGCCGTCAGGATCGGTATCCGTGCGCAGGACGAGGCCACGATCGTAGTCCGTGCGCACCGCCGCCTCGACACCGGACAGCGCGAAAAGCTGGCCCCGATGCCAGCCGGGCCAGAGGAAGGGTGCGAGCGCATCCTGCAAAGCCGCCTGATCCATATCCCTCACCTTCCCATGGCCGAAACCGAGGCCTGCCGCACATCCCGCGCCCAGACGAGGGGCCGCGCATCGGGCCGCGCGCATTCGAGACGAAAACGGCGGACCGTCAGCCCCCGCACATGCCGCGCGAAGAGCCCCGCGGCCGGCAGATCGACCCCGAACATCTCCGGATCGGGATAGTCGGCCGCCGCCTCGGGCGGGAGAACGGCCGCCAGCCGGGCTGGCGCGCCGCCGCGGCTGCGCAGATGAATATCCGCGAGCGTCACATCCTCGATTCTGTGACCGGCAATGCCTGCCAGGATCACCGGCATGGCAGACCAGGGCTGGTCGGCCCTCACGTCGCGGATCGTGATGCCCCGGCAGCGGCCAGGGGTAACACCTTCCGGCCCGCTTAGCCGGGCGCCGAGGCGAATGAAGATCGGGGCATGGCGGACCTGGCGCAGCATCAGCCCCGCTACCCGCACATCCTCCAGATCGCCGCCGTCAACGGTCTCCAGTGCCAGGCCCCGGCAGCGCTGGAAGATACAATTCTCGATGCGAATGCGGCGAAAGCCGCCAGTCGATTCCGTGCCGAGCTTGATGCGCCCGGTGCGGTGGGTGACATTGGCGAAAACCTCCCGCCGCCCCCGGTCCAGCAAGGTCCGGCTGCCATTGATAAGCGATCCGATCTGATAGCTGCCCGAGACGGTGCAGCCGGTGATGCGTACATCCTCCGTCGCCGCCAGCCGTCCGAGCGCGAAAGTGCTTTTGAGACAGATCGCGTCGTCATTCGGCGAATTGATGCGGCAATCCGATACCTCCACATCCCGGCAGCAGTCGAGATTGATGCCGTCCCGGTTGGTGTCGATGGTCAGCCGCGCTATCGCCAAGTCCCGGCAGCCGGTGGCCAGCACCGCGAAATGCCCGGCTTCGAGGATCGAGACCCCGGCCAGGGTGACGCGCCGGCAGTCGTAGAGGGCGATGGCCTTGTTGCCGACACCTGCCTGCATGGCGGGCAAGTGCCCGGGCTCGTAATCTCCATTGACCAGTCCCCGGCCCCAGATCAGGCCGGGCCCCTCGATCGCGATATCCTCCAGCCCGATGCCGGAAATCAGGCTGTTCCGCCAATGGCTGTGGCCAAAATCCTGATAGGAATTCGTCGCGGCGATGCTCGCTTCCGGCAGGTCGTAACCTGGGCCGGCTCCGGGTTCGGCCGGAGGGTCGGCCGCGAGGAGCACGGCGCCCTTCTCCAAATAAAGGCGCACGCGGCTTTGCAGACGGATGGAATGGGAGAGATAGGTGCCGGGCCCTAACCGCACGACGCCGCCTCCCGCCGAAGCCGCCGCCGCCACGGCGCGGTTCAGGGCCTGGGTATCGAGCGCCGCTCCGTCTCCGCGCGCCCCGAACGCTCGCGGATCGAAGACCTCACTCACTCCGACGGCTCCCTTCCATCTGACCGCGTCGCGCCCCCAAGACAGAAACCTTCTCCCTCTATAAATGGCGATGAATGCCCGACAGAAGGCCAGAGCCGTGGATAACGCTTCCGAGACCGACGCTCCGCCTGCCCGCGCTACCTGGCTCGGGCTCCGCGCCTTTAACTTCTTCGCCGCCAGCCTGCAGACCGGATACGGTCCCTTCCTGCCGGTCTATCTTACCCGTGCCGGGTGGAGCCAGGGCCAGGTCGGGCTCGCGCTCAGCGTGGGCTCCATCGCCGGCGTGGTGAGCCAAGTGCCCGCGGGGCTGCTGATCGACCAGATGCCGCAGCGACGACTGGCCTGTGCTGCCGCCCTCGCCGCCCTCGCCCTGGGCATGCTGATCCTCGCGTTCTGGCCCGGATTTGTACCGGTGCTGGGAGTGGAGGTGCTGCATGGCTTCGCCGCCGCTATGCTGGCGCCCGCCATCGCGGCGCTGACGCTCAGCCTGGGGGGGCGCCAGGCTTTCGGTGAGCATGTCGGCCGCAACCAGCGTTACGCCTCCCTCGGCACTGCCCTGGCGGCCGCCCTGCTCGGCCTCGTCGCCTTTCATCTGTCGATCCGAAGCGCGTTCCTGCTCGCGGCCTTCATGGCGATTCCCGCGGCCCTGTGCCTGCTCTGGATCCCGCCGCCCCCGCTGCCCGCACCCACCGAGGCCGAGCATCCCGCCATGCTGCACCCGCGGCACCGGAACGCGCGATTCTGGCACGTCTTCTTTGAAGGCCACATGCACACCTTCGCGGTCTGCGTGACGCTCTTCACCCTGGCGAATGCCGCGATGCTGCCGCTCGCTCTCAATGCGCTGGCCCAGCGCCATAAGGAAGCGACGATCGCAACCACCGGGTCCATCATCGCGCTCCAAGCCATGGTCGTGGTGCTGGCCCCCTGGCTTGGCCATGCGGCGGAGCGCTGGGGACGGCGGCCCGTACTAGTCGCGGGATTCGCCTGCCTTGTGCTCCGCGCGCTGCTCCTCTCGACCGCGCCGGGCGCCCTCCCGGTTGTCGGCATCGAACTGCTGGACGGCGCGGCCGCCGCGACCATGGGCGTGATGATCCCGCTCGTCGCGGCGGACCTCACGGAGAAGACCGGCTATCTCAACCTCGCCATCGGCTCCTTCGGCCTCGCCGGCAGTCTGGGCGCGACTTTCAGCACCACCGTCGCGGGCTGGATCGCCGACCGCTACGGCCTCGCCACCGCCTTCTACGCCCTCGCTTTGCCCGCGCTTCTGGGCATCGCCATCATTCTGTTCGTCCTGCCGGAGACCCGGCCGGTTGCTAGAGCACGCGGCCCTGGGCCAGCAGCCCCTGCGGGTCCAGCAGCGACTTCAGGCCGCGCATGAGGGAGAGTTCGACCTCCGGCAGGGTCTTCAGAAAGGAACTGCGCTTGGTTCGGCCAATGCCGTGCTCGGCACTGATGGAGCCGCGATAGGCCGCCGCCCGCTCAAACAGCAGCGCCTCGCATTCCTTGAGGCGCGGGCCGAGGTCGCCGGCCGGCGTCGTTTCGCCCGGCAGCACATTGTAGTGGACATTGCCGTCGCCCACATGGCCGTAGACGATCGGTTTCATGTCCGGGAACTGCGCGGCGACCGCCGCATCCACCTCGGCGATGAACTCCGCGAGCGCGGCCTGCGGCACCGAAACATCGGTGCGGAGATGCACGGGGGCCACGCGATACTGGGCATCGACCAGATCTTCCCGGATGCGCCAGAAGGCGGTGCGTTGCGCCTCGCTTTCGGCAATCGCGCCATCCAGCACCAGCCCCTCCTCCATCGCAGTCTCCAGAAAGGCTTCGAGTCGCGGCCTCAGGTCGAGCGCGCCGCTCACCGAGGTTTCGAGCAGCACGTAGCAGGGGGCGGCTTCCGACAGCGGATCGCGGATATCAGCGTAGGTGTCGAAAACGAGATCGAGACAGGGGCGGGTCAGCAGTTCATAGGCACTGAGAAGGTCGCAGAGATCGCGCCGGGCACGGCCGAAAAGGCCAAGCGCAACGGCCGCCGACGGCACCGCGAGGAGACAGGTCTGGATCTGGCTCGGCCGGGGAAAGAGTTTCAGCGAGACGGCTGTGACGATGCCGAGCGTCCCCTCGGCGCCGATGAAGATCTGCTTGAGATCGTAGCCGGTATTGTCCTTGCGGAGCGCCGAAAGCCCATCCCAGATGCGGCCGTCCGGCAGCACGACTTCGAGACCGAGCACGAGATCGCGCATCATGCCCCAGCGCAACACGTTGATGCCGCCCGCATTGGTGGAAACATTGCCGCCGATCTGGCAACTGCCCCGCGCGCCGAGCGAGAGCGGAAAAAAGCAGTCCTCCGCCAGCGCTCGGTCGATCACCGTCTGCAGGATGCAGCCGGACTCGACCGTCATGGTGAAGCCCGTCGCGTCGATGACGCGAATGTGGTTCAGCCGCTCCAGGCTGAGCACGATCTCGCCACCGTCCTTGGACGGAACGCCGCCATCGACGAGACCGGTATTGCCGCCCTGCGGCACGATGGGCTGGCGGGCCGCGTGGCAGGCCCGCATGACGGAAGCGACTTCGGCCGTATCGCCAGGGCGCGCGACCGCCAGGGGCCGTCCCTGCCATTCGCCGGTCCAGTCCTGCGCATAACGTCGGACATCCGCCTCCGACGTGAGCAGATGCTGGGGCCCGAGGATTTCGGCCAGGGTTTCGAGAATCGTCATGCGCCCTCCCGCTGATATCTCAGTCGCAGCATGAGCCTCGCGCACGAGCCCGGCAACCGTCGGCAGCACTACCAGCAGGTATAGCCGCCATCGGCGAGCACGATGGAGCCGGTCATGAGGCTGGAGGCGTCCGAGGCCAGGAAGAGCACGACGGAAGCGACCTCATCGACCTTGCCCAGACGGTTCATCGGCGTGCCGCCCACCCAGTGCCGGTACATCTCGGGGTCATTGTAGACATAGGCGTTGAGTTCGGTCTCGATATAGGTCGGCGCCACGGCGTTCACGCGCACGCCCCGCGGCGCCCATTCGGCGGCGAGCGAACGGGTGAGCTGATGCACCGCCGCCTTGGAGGCGTTGTACTGGCTCTGCTCCTGCGGCCGGTTGACAATCTCGGCCGACATCGAGCCGATGTTGACGACGACGCCCCGGCCCTTCTCCAGCATGCTGCGGCCGAAGCTGCGGCAGCACCAGAAGGTGCCATTGAGATTCACGTCGACGACTTTCAGCCAGGTTGCATCATCCATCGTCTCGGCCGGCCGGTTGCTGATGGCGATGCCGGCATTATTGACGAGGATATCGACACGGCCGTGCCGCGCGATCACCGCCTCCTGCAAGGCCTCGACCGCGCGCGGATCGGTAACGTCAAGCATGGCCGCCTCGGCCGCGAAGCCGCGCGCCGTGAGAGTTGCCGCCGCCTGCATCGCCGCCTCCCCGTTCATATCGGTGATGACGACGGCAGCCCCAGCTTCCGCCAGGGCTTCGGCGCAGGCCAGCCCGATGCCGCGGGCGGCCCCGGTAATGACGGCGAGCTTTCCATCGAGTCTGAATTTTTCGAGATACACGGGCGACAATCCAGTCCGGGGTTGAAGGGTCAGGCAAGCGCGTCCAGCGCGTCGTACAGGCTCTGGCTCTGGCGATAGAGCGTGTCGAAGATCGGCTGCATGCGGGCGTAACGCTCCACCCATGCCGGGTCCGGCAAGACTTCGGGCTGGTAGCGCACGAAGGCGTCCACCGCGCCTTGCAGGGAGGAGAAGCGGCCCGTGGCCGCCGCCGCCATGGCGGCACAGCCGACCAGGCCGCTCTCCGCCTCCTCCGGCACCACGATCGGAATGTTATAGGCACTGGCCTTGATCTTCAGCCAGAGCGGGCTTTTCGCGCCGCCACTGGTGGCAACAACACGTTCCACCCGCTGTCCCGCCCGCTCCGCCATGATGCGGAGCGAACGATTGCCGGCGAAGGCAACACCCTCCAGCAGCGCGCGATCGAGATGCGCAAGCTCATGCCCGGCGGCGAGGCCGAAATACTGCGCCCGCGCATTGCGATGGGCGCCGAGCCGCTCCCCCGTCAGATAAGGCAGGAAGAATAGCCCGCCGCTGCCGGCAGGCGCCTCCGCCGCACGGTCCATGATGCCGGCATAATCCAGCCGCTTCTCGTGCAAGGCGCGGCGCGCCCAGCGCACCGCATCCCCCCCGGTCTCGAGCAAAACGAAAGCGCCCCAATTCCCCTCGACCGTCGCGACATTGCAGATTTCGGCATCGAGGATCGGCTTCTCGGCAATTACCGTGATGATGCAGGACGTGCCGGTCACGTCCGAGGCGAGGCCCGGGCGGCAAACGCCGGACCCGAGGAGCGCCACCGGGTAATCCGCCCCACCCACGAGGACCGGCGTGCCCGCGCGAAGCCCGGTCTCGCCTGCGGCGCGGTCGGTGACGTGGCCCAGGATGTCCAGGCAACCGCGAATGGGCGGCAGTTTCGCGGTATCGAGGCCGAGGCTTTCAATCATGCCGATTGACCAGGTGGCCGTTTGGCAATCCATGAGGAAGCTGCAGGAGGCATCACCGGCATCCATGGCGACCTCGCCAGTCAGCCGGTAGTTGATGAAATCCTTCGGCATCAACACATGGGCCGTGCGGCGATAGGCCTCCGGGTCCTGCGCTTTGAGCCAGGCGAGCTTGAAGCCGGGCCAGGCCGGCGTCGGCGGATTGCCGGTACGGCCGAGATAGTCCGACGGCGCATGGGCCTTTTCATAAGCGGCGACGATCTCGGCCGTGCGCTTGTCGTTCCAGAGCGGTGCGGTCTCGCGGGCGAGACGCCCGTCAGCGTCGATCAGCACCGTGCCATGCATCTGGCCGCAGGCGGCGATCGCCTCGATCCGCCCGGCGGCATCGGGCTCGGCCGCCAGAAGCGCGCGGATGGCGGCGACGGTCCCCTCCCACCACTGCTCGGGCTTCTGCTCCGCCCAGCCGAATTGCGGCACGATCTGCTCATGTTCCTGGGCCGCCACGCGCCGAATACGGCCCGTGCCATCGATCAGCGCCGCGCGTGCGCTGCCCGTGCCGACGTCGATCGCGAGGATGAGATCCGTGGTCATCAGAGGCGGCCTTTCGGCTCAGCGTTTGAACCAGCGCGAGCCGTGCTGGAGGAGCATGGCGATGACGATGATCGCCCCCATGCAGACCTGCTGGTTATAGCCCGGCACGCCCACGAGGTTCATGATATTGCCGATCACGCCCATGACCAGCGCGCCGAGCAGCGTATTGATGACGCCACCGCGCCCGCCCATCAGGCTCGCGCCCCCGATGACGACGGCGGCGATGACGTTGAGTTCAGCGCCAACCCCGATGACCCCGGAACCGACACCCGTGCGGCTGGTTGTGATGATGCCGGCGACGGCCGCGAGCGCGCCGGAGATGATGTAGACCGCCATGATGTAGCGCGGCACCGGAATGCCGGAGAGGCGCACCGCTTCCCGGTTGGAACCGATGGCCTTCACCATGCGGCCGAACTTGGTGAAGTTCAGCACAACACCGGCAATTATGAAGACCAGCGCCATCAGCCAGACCGGATCGGGAATGCCGAGGAAGAAGCCTGAGCCGAAATTCTCGATCAGCGCGCCGGCCGTATCGTCCATCATGATCGGCTGGCCGTTGGAGATGATGAGGGCAAAGCCGCGCACGGCCGTCATCGCGGCAAGGGTGATGACGAAGGGCGGCAGGCCGGCATAGGCGACGAGGATGCCGGTAACGAGACCACAGCCGGCACCGGAGAGGACGGAGATGCCGAGGCCGAGACCCGTGCCATGGACGCCGATGGTAATGGCGCTGACGACACTGCCGAGCGCCAGGATGGAGCCCACGGACAGGTCAATGCCGCCCGTCAGGATTACGAACAGCATGCCGACCGCCATGATGCCCGTGCCAGCGATCTGGCGCAGCACGTTCATGATGTTGCGATCCGTGAGGAAGGCATGGGATTCGAAGGTCGCGCCCAGAACGAGCACGACAAAGATGCACAGGGTGCCGTAGCGGCGAAAGAATTCTCCGGCCTCGAAAGGCCGCCGGTGTGAGGAGGCCGGCGCGGAGGTTGCAGTATCACTCATGTCAGTTCACCGGCTGATGGGTATGCGCGGGCAGGTCTTCCGGATGGGCCTCGGCGGCCGCGATCGGCTTCGTCATCGCGAGTGCGAGGAGTTTCTCCTCGACATAATCCTCAGGCAGCAGCGTGCCGCGAAGCTCGCCCTCGGCCATGACCAGCACCCGGTCGCAGAGGCCGAACAGCTCCTGATGTTCGGAGGAGATAACGAGGATCGCGCGGCCGGCGGCGGCCAGTTCCTCGATCAGCCCATAGATTTCCCGCTTGGCGCCGACATCGACGCCGCGCGTCGGCTCGTCGAGGATGATCACGTCTCCCCCGGCATGGAACCATTTGGCGAGCACCACCTTCTGCTGGTTGCCGCCCGACAGGCTGGAGACCGGTGCCTCGACCCCGGCCGATTTCAGCCTGAGCTGGCGGCCGAGCCCGGTCACGGTCTCGCGTTCCGCGCGGCGGCGGATGAAGCCCGCCAGGTTCACCAGGGGCGCGAGCCGCGCGAGCGTGGTGTTGATGCGGATCGACATGTCGAGGATCGCGCCATGATGCTTGCGGTCTTCCGGCACGAGGCCGATACCGGCCAGCACCGCATCGAGCGGGGATGCGATGCGCACGACCTTGCCATGGACGCGGATTTCGCCGGCCTCCCGCGCGTCTGCACCGAAGATCAAGCGGGCCGTTTCGGTTCGACCGGAGCCGACCAGCCCGCCGAGACCCACGATCTCGCCGGCATGGACGGTCAGGCTGACCCCGCGCACCTTGACCCCACGCCGCAGATTGTCGACGCGCAGGACCTCCGCGCCGATCTTCCGCTGTTCAGCTTTGGGGAAAAGGGCGGACAGCGAACGGCCAACCATCATGCGGATGACGTCGTCGATCGTCGACTCACGCGGCGAGGTGACACCGACGAGCGCGCCATCCTTCATCACCGTCATGCGGTCGGCGATACGAAAAACCTCTTCCAGACGATGCGAAATATAGACGATGCCGACACCGCTTTCGCGCAGCACGGCGATGATCTCATGCAGCCGCTCGGCATCGCGCGCACCGAGCACGGCGGTCGGTTCATCAAAGACGATGACCTTGAGATCGCGCGCCAGCGCCTTGGCAATTTCCACCACCTGCTGCTGGGCGACGGCCAGATCACCCACGCGGCGGCGCACGTCGAGCTCGAAGCCCATGCGGGCGACCACCTCCCGCGCGCGGCGATTGAGGCGTGACCAGGAGATGGCGGCAGGCAATTCGCGCAGGAAGATGTTCTCGGCGACCGTCAGATCGGGCGCGAGCGCCAGTTCCTGGTGGATCACCGCAATGCCCAGATCGGCGGCGGCCTTGGGGTCGGCCAGGGTCAGCGGCCGGCCCTCGAAGGTGATCGTGCCGGCATCGGGCTGGATTTCCCCGCCCACCACGCGCATGAGCGTGGATTTGCCGGCGCCATTCTCGCCGAGCAGTGCATGAACCTCCCCCGCGCGGAGGGAGAAGTCCACGCCCTTGAGCGCCCTGACACCACCGAAGGATTTGGTGATACCGCGCAGCGTCAGGAGATCGCTCATCGCCGGTCCTACCGTGTCGCCACCTTAGAAGACGGCTTTCGGGTTGTAGTATTTGTCGACATTGTCTTTGGTGATCACGGCGGGCTTCGTGTAGTCAACGCGCGGGAAATCAGCCGGCAGCTTGCCGGCCACCGCTTCCAGCCCGACATCGACGCCGGTGCGCGCAACCAGATCGGGATCATTGAGACCGGTTGCGCCGTATTCGCCCTGCTTGATGAGTTCAAGCGCATCCTTCTGCCCGTCGGCGGCCGCCACCAGCAGCACGCCATTCAGCTTATGGGCTTCCTTCAGCGCATCGCGCGCGCCGAGAACCATGCTGTCATTCTCGCCGAGCACGACATTCACATCGGGATGGGCGGTGAGGATGTCTTCCATGGCTTTGAGGCCGCCATCGGTATTCCAGCCGCCCCAGCCCTGGGCCACAACGTCAAAGCCGGCATGCCCGCTTTTGACAAGCTGCTCCTCAAGAATGCCCTTCATGACACCGAGCCGCCGCTCCTCGCCGACGATATTGCCCTTGTCACCCGAAATCAGCGCGATCTTCATCGGCTTACCGGCCATCTTGTCCGCAATCCACTGGCCGACGAGAAAGCCGTTCTTGTCGTTGGAAGACTGCACCAGCGTCACGTAGTGGGCCTTGGGATCGAGACCGCTGTCGATGACCACGACCTTCACCCCCGCCCGCGCCGCCGAATCCACGGAATGGACCATGCCTTCAGGATCGCGCGGGTTGACGATGAGGAGCTGGATGCCCTTGGAGACCATGTCCTCCACGTCGCCGATCTGCTTGGTAAGGTCGTTCTGGCCATCGGCCGTTGTCACCGTGCAGCCGTGCTTCTTCGCCTCGTCCACGGCGGCAGCCATCTGCGCCGCGTAATACGGCGCGTTCAGCGTGAACATGGAAACGCCAACAGAACAGGCGGCCTGGGCGCCGGCGGCGGCCAGCGGCGTCAGTGTCAGCGCCAGGGCCGAGCCCAGGAGCAGGCGGCGAAATTTCGAGATTGTCATGTCCGTTCCCCCACACGCTTCCTTCCGGGAAGCATTTTTTGTAGCGATAATCCACACTATCATCGGCCGTCAACGCATATCAGGGGGATTTTGGGAAAATCTTGACGAACACCCCCTCGTAAAAGTAGCCATACTACAAAACCAAGGGAGCAGCGCCATGCCACTGCGCGAGCCAGTCATCTGTCCCGTCTCGGTCGCCACCGGGCGGCTCGGCAACGCCTCCGGGCGCTACGAGAAGCGACTTTCCGACCTTCTGGGCCTCTATGAGGATTCCGCCGCCTTCGAGGCCGAGCTGAACCGGGACGACCGCGTGGTCTATGAGGTGACGGATTATCGGCCCTCGGCCGATGCGGGGGACATGATCTTCGGCGTCACCCGCATGTCGCCGGGGCGGATCGGGCGCGAATATTTCTTCACCCGCGGTCATATCCATGCCCGCGCCGACCGGCCCGAAATCTACTACGGCGAGAGCGGTCAGGGCATCATGCTGCTGGAAAGCCCGGAGGGCGAGGTCCGCGCCCTGCCCATCGGGCCGCGCGACATCGTTTATGTCCCGCCCTATTGGATTCACCGATCGGTCAACGTCGGCAATGATGACCTGGTCATGACCTTCGCCTACCCCGCCGATTCCGGACAGGATTACGGGATCATCGAGCGTTCGGGCGGGATGCGGTCGCGGGTTGTTGCGAGCGCCGACGGCTGGGCACTGGCCGACAATGCGGCCTACCGCTTGCGCGCGCCGGCCGAGATCGACGCGCTTTTCGCCCGCAGCCGATAACCAGGAGACCGGATATGAGCGCGCTCTTCGACCGGATCGGCGCCATCGGCGTCGTGCCCGTCATCGCCATCGAGGACGCGGCCGCGGCGCTGCCATTGGCCGATGCCCTGCTGGAAGGCGGGCTGCCGCTCGCCGAAATCACCTTCCGCACCAGGGCGGCGGCGGAGGTGATGGCAACGTTGCACGAACGGCGCCCCGAACTGCTGATGGGTGCAGGTACCATCCTTGATGAGGCATCGCTGCGGGCGGCGAAGGATTGCCACGCCGCCTTCGGCCTGGCGCCGGGCTATGACGCGGCGATTGTCGCGGGCGCGGCGGCGATCGGCCTGCCCTTCGCACCTGGTATCATGACGCCTAGCGAGCTCGGGGCCGCCATCAAACAGGGTGCCACGCTCTGCAAATTCTTCCCCGCCGGCATCGCCGGGGGGCCGAAGGCCTTGTCCGGCATCGCAGCGCCCTTCGCCCATCTCACCCCGCGCTTCATCCCGACCGGTGGCGTGACCGAAGGCAACCTGGCCGAATGGCTTGCATTGACATCGGTGCTCGCCGTGGGGGGCACCTGGATTGCCACCACCGCCGATATCGCTGGCGGCCGCTGGGCCGATATCACGGCCAAGGCCCGGGCGGCCGTTGCGGCCGTCCGCGCCGCGCGTGGCGGTTGAGGAGAGAGACCATGGCCCTTCCCACACCCGCGACGCGGCCGACGCTCTATTTCATCGGCGTCTCCACCGGCCAAAGCTCCATCATGCGCGTCTTCCCGGCCTGGGCCGCGCATCTCGGTCTCGATGCCGAGATCAAGGGTATCGACTTTCCGCTTCACGCCGACCCGGCCGCCTATCGCGCGGCGGTGGCATTCATCCGCGACGATCCGATGTCCGCCGGGGCTCTGGTGACCACGCATAAGATCGATCTCTTTAAGGCCTGCCACGATCTTTTCGATGTGATCGACCCGCATGCGGCCTTCATGGACGAAACCAGCTGCATCTCGAAGCAAGACGGCAAGCTGGTCTGCCACGCGAAAGACCCGATCAGTTCCGGCCTGTCGCTGGACGGCTTCCTGCCGCCGGATCATTTCGCGCGGACGGGTGCGGAGGTCTTCTCCATGGGTGCCGGGGGATCGACCATCGCGCTGACCTGGCATCTCATGCGCCGCACCCGCGGCGCGAATGTGCCGAGCCGGATCGTCGTCTCCAACCGCAGCCAGGGCCGGTTGGACGAAATTGCCCGCATCCACCGCAACGTGCCGACCTACGTGCGGCTGGACTATGTGCTGGCACCGGACCCGCGCGACAATGACGCCGTGGTCGCCGGGCTGAAACCCGGCTCGCTCGTCATCAATGCCACCGGCCTGGGCAAGGATGCGCCGGGCTCCCCTCTCACCGATGCGGTACAGTTCCCGCAAGATGCGATCATCTGGGATCTCAATTATCGCGGCAATCTCATCTTTCTCGATCAGGCCCGTGCGCAGGAGAACCCGAAGCATCTGCAGATCGAGGATGGCTGGACCTACTTCATCCATGGCTGGACCCAGGTCATCGCGGAGGTGTTCCATATCACCATCCCGACCGGCGGGCCGGATTTCGACGCCCTCGCCCGGATCGCGGGTGAGGTCGGCGCCGTGAAGCGGGCTTGAGGCCATGGTGCAGAAGATCCTGGTAACCCCGCGCTCCCTGACCGCGCATCCGCATCCGTCCTTCGCGATTTTCGCCGAACATGACTTTGAACTCGTGATGGGGCCGCGCGGCCAGCAGCCGGACGAGGCGGCGCTGCTCGCCCTCATTCCGGATTGTGTCGGCTGGATCGCGGGCGTGGAGCCGGTGTCGGAAGCGGTGATCAATGCCGCGACCGCGCTGCGCGCCGTCAGCCGCAATGGCGTCGGCGTGGACAATCTGCCCGTCGCCCATCTCCAGGCGCGCGGCATCCAATTGCTGACGGCCGCTGCCGCCAATGCAGCAGGCGTCGCCGAACTCGCGCTTGCGCTGATCTTCTCGGCGCTGCGCCATGTGCCGGCGGCCGATGCCGGCATCAAGGCGGGCGGCTGGCCGCGCCGGCGGGGACGCGAAATCCGCAACTGTACCGTGGGTGTCATCGGTTGCGGTGCCATCGGCCGGGACGTGGCGAAGCTCACCGGCGCACTCGGCGCGCGAGTGATTGGCTATGATCCGATGCGGCCGAACTTCGAAACGCCTGCGGCCTTTCGCTGGGCCGATATCCCTGATTTGCTGGCGCAGTCTGACATCGTGACGCTGCATTGCCCGCCCCTGCCAAGCGAGCAACCGCTGATCGACGCGGCGGCGCTCGGGCAAATGCGCGAAGGCGCCATTCTCGTCAATACCGCGCGCGCGGCGCTGGTGGATGAGGCCGCCATCCTTGCCGCGCTCGAAAGCGGCTGGCTGGAAACCTATGCGGCCGATGTGTTCGCCGAAGAACCGCCACGCTCCCTCGCTCTCGCCGGCCATCCGCATGTGATCGCGACCAGCCACATCGGCGCCTTCACCGCGGAGAGCGTGGACCGTGCAACCATCGCCGCCATCGAGAACCTGATGAGCGTTCTGCGGGCCGAGAATGCCGGCCGGGTTTGAGGCGCAGCCCTTCGCCGGCCCACTCTCGGCCGAACTCGCCCGGCCGGAGTCGCCGGGCCTCGCCCTGTACTGGCTGGGACAGGCCGGCTTTCTGCTTCGCGGCGGCGGATTGACGCTGCTGATCGACCCCTATCTTTCGGATTCCCTCGCCGAGAAATATCGCGCCACGCCGCTGCCGCATCTGCGCATGATGCCGCCGCCCATCGCCCTCACGGAGATCGGTCCGGTCGACCTCATCCTCTGCACCCACGCCCATACCGACCATATGGATCCGGCCACCCTCGCCCCCTTGTTGGCGGCGCAACCCACCCTACGCCTGGTGGCCCCCCGCGCCAAGCGGGCGGAGGCGATGGCGCGCGGCGGCATCGGCGCAGAACGGATCGTGACCCTGGATGCCGGCGAAGCGGCGATGCCCCTGCCCGGCCTGCATCTCCGCGCGACCCGCGCGGCGCATGAAGATCTCGCCCAGGACGAAAGCGGCGCGCATCTCTTTCTCGGCTACGCCATCCGCCTGGCGGGCAAAACCGTGTTTCATTCGGGGGACAGCATTCCCTTTGCGGGACAGGTGGAGGAAGTACGGGCGCTCAAGGCCGATCTCGCCCTGCTGCCGGTCAATGGCCGCTCAGCCGCGCTTGCCCGCCAGAAGGTGCCGGGCAATTTCTTTCTCGATGAAGCGATCGCGCTGGCGGCCGCGGCCGGCATTCCCCGGATGATCGCGCACCACTTCGGCATGTTCGCCTTCAACACAACGCCCCGCGCGACAATTGAGGCCGCGGCTGCCCGCCCGGCACTGTCGCTCACCTTGCTGCCCGCCGCCACGGGCATGGAATACCGGCTGCTGCCCTGAGGCGACCGCGGCGCCTCAGCGCCGGCCGCGCTTGCGCCCCATTGGATCGCCCGGCTGAGGTAGCGCCCGACCTGACGGTGCTTCCCGACCGCCATACAGACGCCCGGGCGGGTAGTTTTAGTCCATACTGTGCTGACTAAATCGAGTCTGACGGGCAATGGGGCAAGGTGGCCCGCGTTTCTGTGGAATATCGGTCGATATGCTGCATTTTTCCCAGCTGAACGCATTCCTCGCTCCGCCTTGAGGGTGGCTTTTGTTGCCAGCCTGCGCCGGACTGCCTATCCGATTGCCGACCCCGACCGCAGCTGAGGCGCTATCCCATGCCCCGACCGCCCGAAGCCCAGAGCCGCCGCGCAGGGCCGAATATCGTCGAAGTCGTCCGCCTCTCGCTCGATACGCTGCGCAAATCGGAGCGCAAGGTCGCCCATCTCGTTCTCGCCGATCCCCAGCAGGTGCTGGCGGCGACCGTCGCTGATGTCGCGATGCTCGCCGGCGTCAGCCAGCCGACCGTCATTCGGTTCTGTGTCGCGGTCGGCTGCACAGGCTTTCACGAGTTCCGCCTGCGCCTGGCTCAAAGCGTCGCCCTCGGCACGCCCGCCACCCATTCCGCGATCCATGCCGACGACCCAACCTCGGCCGTCGTCGAAAAGATCTTCGATTTCACGCTGACCAGCCTCGATTGGGCACGCCACCATCTCGACCATGCCGCCCTCGCCCGCACCATCGATATCCTCGCGGCCGCGCGCTCCATCACCTTCATGGGGTTCGGCGCCTCCGGCATCGTTGCCCTCGATGCCGAGCAGAAGTTCCCCCTCTTCGGCATTCCCTGCCGCGCCGAGATTGACGCGCATCAACAGATCATGATGGCGGCGATGATGGCGCCGGGGGACGTGCTGGTCGCGATCTCCAATACCGGCCTGTCTGCGGGCATCATCAAAGCCGCGCGCATCGCGCGCGCGGCGGGGGCGACCACCGTTGCGCTCACCGGCACCCGCGCGGCGCTCTCCGACCATTGCGACGTCACCCTTCTCGCCGAAACGCTGGACAACACGAATGTTTTCACGCCGACTACCTCGCGCGTCGCGGCACTGGTGGTGATCGACATCCTGGCCAGTGCCGTCGCTCTCAGGCGCGCTCCGGCGCAACTCGACCGCATGCGGGACATGAAAAAGACTCTGGCAGGGTATCGCCAGGGTCTTGATCCGGCCGTGTCGGACCCCGAATGAGGGTCGGCCGCCGCCTCTGTGCGGCCCGAATGGACAGAGCGAGACAGGCGGATTACGCCACGTAAGATACATCGCCATTGCGGATTTCGGCTTTCATCATGCGCGATATCAGAACGCTTGACCTCAACCTCCTCCGGGCGCTCGACGCGCTGCTCGACGAACGCAGCGTAACAAGAGCCGCGGATCGCCTGGCCCTCACCCAGCCGGCGGTGAGCGGCATGCTGACGCGGCTGCGGGAGAGTTTCGACGATCCGCTCTTTCTCCGCACTCAGCGCGGCATCGTCCCGACGCTTCGCGCGCTGGGCCTCGCGGCTCCGGTGAAGCGCATTCTGAGCGAGATCGACTGTCTGCTGCAACCGCCCGGCTTCGACCCTGCGACCGCGGATTTCACCCTGTCCGTCGCCGCCACGGATTATGCGCTGCGCGTTATCCTGGTGCCCTTCATCGCCCGGCTACGGCGCCTCGCACCGCGTCTCCGGGTCGCGGTGCGGCCGATCGAGACCGCCCGCCTTCAGGGCGCCCTGGAACGCGGCGATCTCGACCTCGTGCTGGTAACACCGGAGAACACCCTGCCGGAGTTGCACGCCCGGCATCTCTTTACCGAGCATTACGTCGGCGCACTGCGGCACGATCACCCTGATGCAATGGCGGGCAAACTGTCGCTCGATCGCTTCTGCGCGCTCGACCATGCCCTCGTTTCCTATACGGGCGGCGGTTTCAGCGGTGTCACGGATTCGGAACTCGCCAAGCTCGGGCGCAGCAGGCGCGTCGTCGTCTCGATCACCAGCTTCCTCGTGCTGCTCGATATCCTGCGCACGACCGATCTCCTGGCCGTCGTTCCTGCCAAGCTTCTGAATGAGGTCGAGGGGATCCGGCTGATCGAGCCACCGCTCGCGATCCCCGGCTTCGATCAGGTCGCGGCCTGGCATGACCGGACCCATCGCGACCCCGGCCATCAATGGGCACGCAGCCTGCTCTTCGAAACCTGCCAGGATCTCGGCTGCCATCGGCACATCCAGCCACCGGCGGCCGCCGGCTGAAGCGCCTTCAGGCGGCAGGCAGGGCCGCGGCCTCGCGGGCAAGCCGGGCGCGCAGCCGCGTGACCTCGTGGCCGGTCACGCGCAGTGGCGCATAGCCCTGCGCCTCGAAGATGAGGGAGATGTCCCGCGCCGCACTCCCCCAGGCCGGATGCAGCGCGATCGCTCCGACGCCGTTGGCGAAGGACGAGCGGTCCCCGGTGTCAAGATAGGTCTCGGCGGGAAGGCCCTCGGCCAGAACCGCAGCATGGCGGTCGAGTTCGAGATGGAAGTAGGTGACGGTCTCCACCTTCTGCTGGCGGATCGTCGTGCCGTTGATCAGATGCTTGACCGGCACAAGCACGCCTTCGGCATAGAGGGCGTGATCGGGCGAGAGGAAGAGGTCCCGCGCCGGGAGGCCGATGCCGAAGGCGTGGGCGCTGATGTGGACCGGCAGCACGGCCTCGGGCGTCGGATGACGCACGCAATCGACATGGCGATGGCCGATCCAGCGGATCGGCTCAGGCCGGCCCTCCACCGTCAGCACGCAATCGCCGATCGCGAGCGTCTCCACCGCCAACGTGCCGCCCGGCGTCGCGATTCCGGTGCCTGCGGCGAAGCAGGCGATAACAACCGCATCGGCCGCCGTGCCGCCGGTCGAACCGGTCACGTCCAGGATCATCGGATCGCTCAGGCCCGTCACCGCCGTCAGCGTGCCGCCGCTCTCCACGGCGTCATACATGGTCAGCGTGTAGGTGCCGATCCCGAAGTCATAGGCATTGCTCAGCCAGTTGCCATCGACATCGGCGGGCGCGGTGATCGTCGTCGTCCCGCTGACGGTATTCTGCACCAGGATGACGGCCTGGTCATAAGCATTGACCTTGTCGGTATAGGCGCCGATGCCGGTGATTGTTTCGCCGGCCGTGAAGCTGCCCTGCACGGCGGCCGAACCGGTCCAGCCATGCCCTGTCACCGTGCCGCCGCTGTTCTCGATCAGAACGTCATTCGTATCGTAACCGGCCCAGCCGAACTGCATTGCCCCGTCCGAGGAGGTGATGGTGCCGGCGACGGCGGGGGTCGGGGAATAGCTGCCCGGGGTAATAACCGCACCCGCCAAGGCCGAGAGCGTTCCGGCCTGGCTGATGACGGCAACCGGCGGCGCTGGCAGCACAGTTGGAAAACCGCCGCTGCCAGGGAGATTCGAATTCGATCCAATATTCTCGACCACGAGGTTCGGATTGAAGGTGACCGTATCGCCAACCGTGAAATTGACCGTCATCGTCGAGACATATTGGCCGCCCGAGGACGGGCCCGAAACGGTCGCCAGACCGTCGATCGCCTGGGACGCCGCCTGCCCGTTGTAGTTTGGGTTAGCAAAGAGGCCGCCACTGCCCGTGGTCGTATAAAGATCGTAGGCCTTGGCGTCCGGTGTGCCGGCGCCGACCGTGATCTGATAGAGGGACACGCCGGAATCCGCCGTCGGCAGATTGACCGTCATAGACCCGGAATTGGTGTCGATCACGCTGCCGGTGGTGCCGCCGTTCAGAACCGGTGCGACCGTCCAATCTCCGGTTGATCCCGCAATCGTCCATTCATGCCAGAGGCCGATATTCGTCAGGGTCTCCTGGCCCACGACATAGGTGGCGGAACCGTCGATCGACACCGTCTCCCAGCCTGCGCTGTCGTAAAAGCCGAGCGTGATCTTGCTGGAAGGATCCAGCTCGATCCCGGCATTGGCACCGACGGCGGCATAGAAGCTGAAGGTCAGATTGGCGCCGGCGGCATTGGCTTCGACCGGCGCGTAGGTGCCGGTCGACGCGATACTGTCGTAGATCTCAGGTGTCGTATAGCCACTCGGCGTTTCGCCTTGCCCGAACACAGTGAGGTTGATGGTAGCGGCATCCGTGCCGCTGCTGTCCGCCACATCCAGCAGCGGACCGCCCTGGGCATAGTGACTCATCAACAGGTCGGAATAGGGCGAGCCATAGGAATTGGAATGCGCGTAGAAAACCTGGGAATAGGGATCATCGGCATAGCCGGTGCCGGAACTGACCACCGTTCCGGTATCTTGCCGGAAGGCGTAGGCGGGGTTCCAGTTGTAGTTCTGGTCAAGGTCGATCGTCTGCGTCATGCCCTGGGTCACGACGGTCGCCTGCTGGCCGTAATAGCCGGCGGTGAAGCCGGTCAGAAACTGCGCGAGGATCGCCCCCCATTGCGTATTGTCGCCGACGCCCACGGTATCGAGCAGTGCGCTGCTCGTGCTCGGCGTGGCGTAGATGCTGACCGAGCCGACCTGGGAGAAGACATTCTGCTCGATCTCGGCGGGGGTCAGCTGAATCGCCCCTTGAATCTGGCTGCTGGCCGTGGGCACCAGCCAGAAATCGGTGCCGTCCCATTGCAGCGTGTAGGCGTAGAAGCCGGCATTGTGCCACACGCCGCTCGCATCCGGCGCGCCGTTGAACAGGCCGGTGATGGTGACGTCGGAGGCGATCGTCTCCATCGCCGCGACATAGGGAGCCCAACCATCCTGGGGGTAAGGGTCGGTCGTCGAGGGAGCCGTGCCCGGCTGGTTCACCGCCGTCGGCGAAACGGCCATCCGGAATTGGCCCGAAAGTCCGCCGGTGGTGAAGGTGTTGGTTACACTGGTCCCGGCATTGGCAAGGCTGACGCTTTGTTCGACATCGCTCACGATGGTGCTGCCCGGCACGGCATAGCCGACGCTGCTGGTGCTGCCGTCATTGATGGCGGAGAGTTCCATCGGCAGGGCAAAGCCATTGACCGAAGTCAGGTTAGCGGCATCGGTCGTTGTGCCGGTGAGCGTCACCTCCATGCTGTCGAAGGCGAAATCATAAGTCCCGGCATTGTCCGGCGAGATGAAGGCCTGGTTGTGCAGGGCCTGGTCGAGGGTGGTGGTAACGGTGCCCGTCGTCACCACGGTCGAACCACTTTCGACGACGATGTAGAGCTTGCCGCCGCTCAGCGTCTCGCCATTGGCGACCAGCGGAATTCCGTAGTCGACGGCATTGGCGACGGAGCCGCCCGCGATGATCGTGCCATCGCCGTCAATCGTTCCGCTATCGGTGATGATGCCGTCATTCACCAATGTCGTCTCGGAAACGAAATCACTGGAGTCGAACAGCACGGCATAGGCATAGACGTCCTGCCCTGCAGCCCCTGTACCGACGTTCAGAATGTCCCCGTTCAGGAAATCCTGCGTCAGCGTGAGGTCAAGCGTGGTTCCGGTCGATGCCATGGCATAAGCCCCCAGCAATGTTCGGAAGAGCGGATGCGGGAGACGGAAGCTCGATTTTTGTTATTGAGCTCAATCGTCAACGCAACGATATCGCGCAGCGGCGCATATCGTCAAGTTCCCGCAACGATTTCGTACCAATGAGATAAGCCTCGTCGGGGCAACGACATATTTTAATTGCTTTTTAATAACTAAAATGGTCTGAGCAGCCGCTCGATGTAGTCGAGCGCCGGCCTGGAGAGGCTGCGGTCGCCCGCCCGGTCGCGCAGCTCCTGCAGAATGGCCCGGAGCTGCGCCTGCTGGGCGCCTTCGGGCAGGGCGATGTCGGCGCCGATGCTCGATCCCTGCCCACTGTCGAACGGCCGGCCGAGCGGGTCCGTTGCCTGGTCGCCGGACTGGTAGCCGAGGCTTGGCAGGCCGCCCGTCTGCCCGGGCCCCGACTCGCCACCGATCTGGAACAGCCCGCCGCCCTGCCCCTGCTGGCTCAGTTGCCGGCCCAGCGCATTGGCCGCCCGCTGCAGGCCGAGCAGCGCCTGCTGCTGAGCATGGGCTGCCTGCGCATCCTGCCCCACCTGCAGTTGCTGCACGGCGTCTCCCATCGCCCGGCCTGCCGCCTGGATGGCGGCACCGCGACGCGCGGCGAGACCACTGAGCGATGCCCGCAGTGCAGCCTGGCCGGCGGCGTCCTTGCGCTGCGCCGCCTGATCCGGACTATCGGCTTCGGCCCGCTGGGTCGAGCGGTCCATCAGGGCCGCCTGCTGCTGCATCAAGCTCTGCAACTTCTGCAGGTCCTGCTCTGCCTGGGCCCGCGCCGCCTGCTGGCGCGGATCGGGTTTGACGACCCGCGCCTGTTCGAGCGCGGCGAGGCTCTTCTGTAGCGCTGCCATGGCTTGGCGCATCGCCTGCGCGTCCCCCGCCTTGGCCGCATCCTCCATGGCTTTGAGTTGTTGGGCGAGGCGCTGCAGATCGAGCGGCGGGGCGCCCGAGGGCGTCCCCACCGCAGCACCCTGACGCTGCGCCATCTGCAGCAGCGTCGACAGATGCTGCAGCACGGCCGACTGCATCTGTTGCATGAGCCGGGAGAGCTGGCTCGCCGAGGGGTTGGCGCCGGCGAGCGCCTGCTTCAGCGCCGCTTCCGCCTGGGCCAGAGACTGTGCACTGTCCGCCGCGTCCCCCTGTTCGAAATGCAGCGCCACATCCCACAGCGTCGCCTCGACCGGGGCGAGCACCCCGGCATCACGATCCTGGGCCAGCTGCCAGCCGGCGGCGATCAGCGGCAGCACGGTTTTCTCGGCCTTGCCGCCAGCGAGGGCAGCCGCGCCCACCTCGAAGATCGCATGCGCTCCGGCGCCGCGCCGCGCCGGCGTCAGCGGGCTCGGCATCTCGACCAACGCCTTGCGGATATCGGCGACTTCCCGTGCGAATGGGTCCTGGAAAGGCCGCTCCGGCAGGGTCACGGTTTCGACCGGCGAGGTGCCGCTCTGCCCGGCAGCGTCCTGCGCCACGAGTTGCATCTGCACAGGCAGACCCGCCCAGGGATTGGCGCTGAGATCCGCGACCTGCACGGCGTCGATCGACGGCGCCGGCCCGGAGGGCAGCGCGAGCGTCAGGGTAAGCGGCGGCGCCTCGGGATGGGAGACGAGACGGGCCTGCATGCGGGCCGAGACAACGGCATAATCATCCGCCCCATGCCAGGAGATGCGCAGGCTGTGGCCGTCCGCATCGGTGCCCGGCGTGCCAGTGAAGGCAATGGCGGGCGGCCCGTCGGGCTGCACCATGAGGGTCCAGCGCGCGAGGGCATCGCCACCGCCGCGCAGCGTGACGATACCGCTGTGGTCGAGGGTGGTCTGCAGCTGGAAGCTTCCGGCATCGAGCTGCTCGAACTGCCCATCCACACCGTCGATCCGGGGGGAATGGGCAAGCCCCGAGACCGTGACCGTCAGCCGTGCGCCGCGCGGCACCCGGCTTTCGGCCTCTTGCGCGTGAAGAAGGATGGGCGGCCGGCCGGTATAGGCGGGCGGCGTGATCCAGGCGGTGACGGCAGGCGGCGGCGCTGGCGGGCCGAAGAGCCGCGCAGGGTCAATGGCATAAGCCTCCTCGAGCCGGAGCCACGCCGCCGGGCCTGCGGTCCAGAGACAGGCGACGACAGCGGCGACGATGCCGCCGCGAAACAGCAGGTCACGCGGCCGCGCGCGCCACGGCCAGGGCAGCCCGAGGCGCAGCCGGGCGGTCGCGGCCAGGCTCCGCGCACGGTGCGCCCGCCAGAGCAGAAGGGCGGCATGATCATGCTGCGCCGGCGTATCCTCGAGCGTTGCCAGCGGATCATGCGCGAGGCCGGAGGCACGGCGGAGACGCGCCCGCGCCGCCCGTTCGTCCGGCCAGCGCAGACGCATGAGGCCGAGGGCGAGCAGCGCGGCCGCGCCCAGCAGGTCGAGCAGGCACAGAAGCGTGGTGGCGAAGGGCCCTGCCCGCTGCAACAGACCAAGCAGCGCCGCGCAGACATAAAGGGCGAGCAGGCCGAGCGGGGGCCAAAGCACGGGCCAAATCGCCTCGAAGGCGAGCACCCATTGCGCCGCACGCTGCCAGCGCAGCAGCCGGCGCGGCAGCGGCGGGCCACGACGGCCTGCCCCACGGGGCGCCGGGCCGCCGGGCGCCCGGCCGCCACGCCCGGAGAACGGAAGGGTCAGGCCCCGGTCTCGTCCGCGATCGCGAGCCATGCCGGTATCACTTCCCGAGACCAGAGGGCGGAGACCTCCTGCCGCGGCGTGATGGCCGCCCAGCGATTGCCGTCGACCAGTGCCGCCGCCGCCAGCGGCCGGGCATTGTAGGTGGAACTCATCACCGCACCGTAGGCGCCCGCGTCGAGAATCGCCACCAGCGCGTCGGGGGCGAGCGGCGGCAGCAGGCGGCCTCGCGCGAAGGTGTCTCCTGTCTCGCAAACCGGACCCACGACATCCACGGGCACGGCGGGGGCCGCCACATCGGCCGCCGCGACAGGAACGATGCCATGCCACGCGTCATACATCGCTGGCCGCACGAGGTCGTTCATGGCGGCGTCCAGCACCAGGAAACTGCCATTGCCGGTTTTCTTGGCGAGCACCACGGAGGAAAGCAGCACACCGGCCGGGCCCACCAGCCAACGCCCCGGCTCCATCATCAATTGGAGACCGAGTGCGCCCAGATGGCGCGCCATGACAGTGGCATAGTCCGCGACCGAAATTCCCTGGCCGGCCTCATAGGAAATGCCGATGCCGCCGCCGCAATCCAGTCGTGCAACCGTGTGGCCTGCCGCACGGAGACGAAAAACCATGTCGGCCATGCGGGCGAAAGCGGCATCGAAGGGTCCGACCGAAACAATCTGGCTGCCGATATGCATGGCGAGCCCCAGGGGATTGAGGCCCGGAAGGCTCGCGGCATAGGCATAGACGCTTTCGACCTCGTCCCAGGCGATGCCGAACTTGTTCTCGGCGAGACCCGTTGTGATCTTGGCGTGGGTCTCGGCGTCTACATCCGGGTTGACGCGCAGCACGAGATCGACCGGGCGGCCCGCGGGCTCGGCGATCGCCGAGAGCATGGCAAGTTCCTCGCGGCTCTCGACATTGATCTGGCCAATCCCCTCGCTGACCGCGTGCCGGAGATCCCGGGCCGATTTGCCGACCCCGGAATAGACGATATGGCCGGCCGCGATGCCGGCATGCCGGGCACGGGCGAGTTCGCCGCCGCTCACCACATCGGCGCCTGCCCCTTCGGCCGCGAGCAGCGCCAGAATGGCGAGATGGTCATTCGCCTTCACCGCATAATGGATCTGGGTGGCGCCAAGACCAACATCGGCCAGGGCGGCGCGGAGTTGGCGGAAGCGGGCCCTGATCGTGCCTGCGCCATAGACCCAGGTCGGCGAGCCGAGCGCGGCGGCGATATCGACGAGAGCGACCCCTTCCAGCATCAACCCCTGCGCCGGATCCATATTCAGATGCGGGCGCGCCGCGATCAGTGCGGCCGCATCCGGCTCGGCCCCAGGCGTGGGGCCAGAAAAATCTGCCATGGCTACTGGGCCGGGTAGGGAAGGCGCGGATAGATGATGTCGGAGGCGGGGCCCGGCTGCTGGTTGGGACCAACCTTGCCGCAAGCGGCCAGCGCCAGAAGCCCGGCAAGCAGCAGAAGGCGCATCGTCATGCCACGGCTTCCTTGTCGAGAGTGTCTCTCCAGCGTGCAGCCTCGGCTGCCACATTGGCAGGCGCCGTGCCGCCATGGCTGGTGCGCGACGCGACCGAGGCCGCGACCGTCAGCACATTATAGACATCCGCGGTGATCCCCGGCTCGACAGATTGCATGGCAGCGAGATCGAGGCTGGCGAGATCGACGTCCCGCGCTTCCGCCAGCGCGACCAGCCGACCTGTGACATGATGGGCCTGTCGGAAGGGCAGTTTCAGCGTGCGCACGAGCCAGTCGGCGAGATCGGTCGCGGTCGCGAAGCCCTGGCCCGCCGCCGCCGCCATGCGGGCGAGTTCTGGCATGAGATCGCGCACCATGCCTTCGGTTGCGGCGAGAGACAGCGCCAACGCATCCGCCGCCTCGAAGACCGGCTCCTTGTCCTCCTGCATGTCCTTGCAATAGGCGAGCGGCAGGCCCTTCATCACCGTCAGCAGCGCCACCATGGAGCCGGTGATGCGCCCGGTCTTGGCCCGCACCAGTTCCGCCGCATCCGGATTGCGCTTCTGCGGCATGATGGAACTGCCGGTGGTGAAGGCATCCGACAGGCGGATGAAGCGGAAGGGCGCGCTGCACCAGATCACGATCTCCTCCGCCAGGCGGGAGAGATGCGTGGCACAGATCGCCGCCGCGGCGAGGAATTCCAGCGCGAAATCTCGGTCCGAGACGCTATCGAGCGAATTGGCGGTCGGTCGGTCGAAGCCGAGTGCGGCAGCGGTCGCGTGCCGGTCGATGGGGAAGGATGTGCCGGCAAGCGCCGCAGCCCCGAGCGGGCTTTCGTTCAGACGCTTGCGGCAATCCGCGAGACGCCCGCGATCCCTCGCCAGCATCTCGACATAGGCCATCAGGTGATGGCCGAAGGTCACCGGCTGGGCGGTCTGCAAATGGGTGAAACCGGGCATGGGATCAGCCGCGTGTTCTGCCGCGCGCTCCACCAGCGCGCGCATAACGCCGGTCATCTGGGCCGAAAGCCCGTCGATCGCATCCCTCACCCATAGCTTGAAGTCGGTCGCGACCTGATCGTTGCGGCTGCGGCCGGTATGCAACCGGCGCCCGGCATCGCCGATGCGCTC
>NZ_DATJJK010000250.1:0-6873 GCF_035492295.1 Acidisoma sp.
GCTTTCGAAGCGATCCTGCGCCACTTGCCATAGGCTGGCGGTCTCGCGCAGCTTGCCCTCTCCCTTCGCCGTCAACTTCGCCAGCCGGTTTCGTTTGTCGTCGGGATCGACATCGAGAACGACCAAGCCATCCCGCTCAAGGGGCTTGAGATTGTGCCCGAGGGCGGAGCGGTCCAACACCAGGGATGCGGCAAGCTGTCCCATCGTCGGGCTGCCGAGACGCGCGATATTCAATAGAATCGAGCGCTGCGTGGCACGCAGACCTGTGGGCGCCAGCAACGAGTCATACAGCTGCGAGACGCGACGGGTCGCCTTCCGCAAAGCGGTGTTGTTGCACCGGTCGCCATCGCCGAGGTTCAAGGCGTTTTTGTCGGGCTGACCGCGCGCGGGCGACTCTTTCGGCAAATTCCCTACTCCTCGGCACTCGTCCGACCGGCCGAGAACGCCGGCGACGCATGCCTCGAGTCCGACCGGCTTGAACGCACGCACGACGGGCGTTCGGTCAAACCGTGCATCGTACCCTGATTCAGACAGAGGACGAGTATGTGGGCACATGCCCAAAGGTGCCAGGGCCTGTGCATCAGATCTGTCGGTCTCAAGCGGGAGAGCGGGAGGAAGCGCCTCGAAGAAACGGGCATGTGCCCGTATCATCGCACCTTGTTCGAGGCTGATGAGGCATCGCGCCCCGGCGTCGCTCACCGTTTTGACTCGGAAATAGAAGCACGCGGAGACGGGGCCGCCTGCGTTTGGTCGATCCGGGCCCCTCGAGCTTGAAGTAGGGTCCCATTGACGGGTGAATCAATCGCCGACGCGATTCATTCCAGCCCGATCAGACCCTAGCGCCCGGCATGGCCTGACATTTCGGCCCCGGCATTGGCCGGCAGGCGAAAGGCCAGGAAAGCTGCCGGCAGCATGACGGTCGCGACCACGAGGAAGGCGAAAGAAAAATCCTCGAGCCGCGGATGCGGCTTTCCAGCGAGGGCCCCGGCAAGCCCCAGCGCGGCCGCTCCGAGGGTGACACCGATGGTGAGCGAAAGCTGCTGCAGCGTGCTGTAGAAGCTGGTGGCGCTGCTCATTCGGCCTTCCGGAATATCGGCATAGGCGACCGTGTTGTAGGCGGTGAATTGCAGCGAGCGGAAGACACCGCCCAGCAGCAGCACGCCGTAGATCGCGGCGAGCGGCCAACTGGGGCGGAAGGCCGCCGTCAGTGCGAGCACGACGGCCGAGATCGCCGCATTCCAGCCCAGCAGATTACGGAAGCCAAAGCGCTGCAGGGCCGGCCGTGCGACCGGCTTGGTGACTAAAGCCCCCGCCGCGCTCACGAAGGTCACGAGCCCGCTATGGAAGGCACTGAGCCCAAAACCGATCTGCAGCATGAGCGGCAGGAGGAAGGGCAGCGCCCCGATGCCGATGCGAAAGAGCGAGCCTGCACTGACCGATACCGCAAAGGTCGGGATCTTCAGCAGGCTGACGTCGAGCAGCGGATAGGGGTAGCGCCGCGCATGGCGCAGATAGCCGAGGGCCGCCACAAGACCGACCCCGGTCAGCGCGATCGCGAGCGATGGCGGCAGCGCGCCGCGCCCGAAGGAGGAGAGCCCCATGATGAGGCCGGCCATGCCTATTCCAGCCAGGACCTGGCCGACCAGATCGAACTGGGTCGCCTCCACCCGCTCGTCCCCCCGGATGAAAAGCGTCACCAGCAGTACGCCCAGGATGCCGATCGGAATATTGATGAAGAAGATCCAGTGCCAAGAGAGCGCCGTGACCAGGAAGCCGCCGACCGGCGGCCCGATCACCGGGCCCAGCAGCGCCGGCATGGTGAGCCAGGACATGGCCGCGACCAGATCCTTTTTGCCGACGCGGCGCAGCAACAGCAGGCGCCCGACCGGCACCATCATGGCACCTCCCATCCCCTGCAAGATGCGGGCAGCCACCAGCATGGCGAGACTGTCCGAGATGCCGCAGAGCACAGACGCAAAGGTGAAGACGATGATCGCGGCGCGAAAGACGATGCGCGCGCCGAAGCGGTCCGCGATCCAGCCGCTCGCCGGAATGCAGGCGGCGAGGCTGACCAGATAGGAGGTGATCGCGATGTTCATCGTGACCGGCGAGACGTCGAATCCCCTGGCCATGGACGGCAGGGCGGTCGCGACAACGGTCGAGTCCAGATTTTGCATGAAGAGGGCGCTGGCGACGATCAGCGCCGTGGCCCGCATCGCCGATGGCAGGCCGCGCCGGGCCGGTTTTACTCCGGCAGCCGAAGCCGCCGGAGTCGTCGTTTCGTCAGGCGTGGAGCTGGTGCCGGACCTGCTCCACCGGTCGTCCGCCAAGCCTTAAGCCTCCACCTCGGTGCCGTCCTGGCTCCAGCGGGTATGGAAGCTGCCCTCCTTATCCAGCCGGCGATAAGTATGGGCGCCGAAATAGTCACGCAGGCCCTGCAGCAGATTCGCAGGTCCCCGGGCGCGGCGCAGGCCGTCGTAATAGGCGAGCGCCGAGGAGAAGGCCGGCACGGCCACCCCGTTCTGCACGGCGAGGACGATGACACGGCGCCAGGCATCCTCGGCCTTCACCACCGCATCCCGGAAGTAATCATCCAGCAGCAGGTTGGAGAGGTTGGCGTCGCGGTCATAGGCTTCCTTGATGCGGTCGAGGAAGCGGGCACGGATGATGCAGCCGCCGCGCCAGATCGTCGCCATGTCGCCGAGCGTCAGATCCCAGCCGTATTGCGCGGAGGCGACCGCCATCTGCTCAAAGCCCTGAGCGTAAGCCACGATCTTGGAGGCGTAGAGCGCATCCCGGATGGCGTCGATCTCGGCGCGCTCGGGCTTGCGGGTGGAGACCACCGGATGCGGCAGCTTCTTCTCGGCTTCCGCGCGCATGGCGCGACGGCCGGACAGCGCACGGGCGAAGACCGCCTCGGTGATGGCTGTGACAGGCACGCCGAGTTCGAGCGCGTTCTGCGCCGTCCAGCGGCCGGTGCCCTTCTGCTCCGCCTCGTCGACGATGCTGTCGACCAGCGGCTTGCCGGTGCTGTCAGTCTTGCGCAGGACGGCGGCGGTGATTTCGATCAGATAGCTGTCGAGATCGCCGGCTTTCCAATCCGCGAAGATATCGCCCATGGCCTTGGCGTCCAGGCCGTAGAGCGTCTGCATCAGGTCATAGGCCTCGGTGATGAGCTGCATATCGGCATATTCGATGCCGTTATGGACCATCTTCACGTAATGGCCGGCGCCGTCCGGCCCGATATAGGTACAGCATGGTACCCCATCGACCGAGACCGCCATCTTGGTGACGATCGGCGCGATGCGCTCATAGGCCGCGCGCTCGCCGCCCGGCATCATGGAGGGGCCTTCGAGCGCCCCCTCCTCGCCGCCGGAAACACCCATGCCGATGAAGCGGATGTTCGCGTCCTTGCAGCGTTTGAAGCGGCGGGCGGTGTCCGTATAGAGCGAATTGCCCCCGTCGATGATGATGTCGTCCGGCTCCAGCTGGCCGATCAAATCCTCGATCATGTCGTCCACCGGCTTGCCGGCCTTGACCATGATGATGACCGCGCGCGGGCGGGCAAGCGAGGCGACGAAAGCTTCGATCGTCTTTGACGGGTAGAAGCGGCCTTCCGAGCCGTGCTCGGCCATCAGTTTGTCGGTGCGCTCATGATTGCGGTTAAAAAGCGCCACGCCGAAGCCTTTGCGGGCTGCATTGCGGGCGAGGTTGGCACCCATGACGGCAAGGCCGAGAACGCCGATATCGGCGGCTGCAGTCGCCGGTTGGTCGCTCATTCGATATTCCTCCGAGGAAATACGCTTCTGATGAAGGCAGGCGTCATAAAACAGCGCGCCCGCCAGGGTTTGGATGACGGTCCGAGGGAACCCTAATGCGCTGAGCCTGAGATGCCAGTCTTCCCACCGCATGCCGCATCGGCGATTGAAGCGGTTGCACCGGGTCCAGAGGAGATGGAAGCGGCCCATCGCCAGGGAAAAGTGGTGTAAAGTGCAGCCTCGGCCTTGTTCTGGGCGCCGAGCGGCCACAGCTTGAGCCGAGGCATCACATCCGGGAGATCGCCATGTCCGCCCTGGCCCAAGAGACCTGCGCACCCTGCCGTGGCGGCGTACCGCCCCTGCCCGCCACAGAGGCCCAAGCCCTGCTGCGCGAGGTGCCGGACTGGCGGCTGTCCGAGGACGGCAAGCGGATCGAGCGGCATGTCAAGTTCCGCGACTTTGCATCCGCCCTCGAGTTCGTGACGAGAATCGGCGCTGTTGCCGAAGAGGCCGGACACCATCCCGATCTCGCGCTGGGCTGGGGCTATGTCGCGGTCTCGCTCCATACCCATGCGATCGGTGGACTGCAGCGGGCGGATTTCGTGCTCGCCGCCAAGATCAACGCCTTGCCCCACCCCGGGGCCACGGGCTGAGGAACATCCGATGAAAGCGACCTGGAACGGCACCGTGATTGCCGAGAGCGACGATATCGTGACGGTCGAGGGCAACGCCTATTTTCCGGAGTCCAGTCTGAACCTCGACCTTCTGCGCCGGAGCGACCACACCAGCGTCTGCCCCTGGAAGGGCACTGCACATTATTTCGACCTCGTGGTCGACGGCGCGACCAACCCGAACGCCGTCTGGTACTACCCCGAGCCGAAGGAGGCCGCAGCCGAGATTCGTGGGCGGGTCGCCTTTTGGAAGGGCGTCAAAGTCACGGCCTGAGGCCTGCGATGCGCGTGGGCGGCGCGGGAAGCCGCCGTCCCTCCACAGAGGCCACGGCACGCAGGCCGAGGCTGTTAGAGAGAAAGGCGCCCTCGGCGCGCGCCAAATCCTGCGGCAGAACCGACCGCTCGACCGCTCCTTCGTGCTCGATCAGGAGGGCCCGTGCGATGCCGGGAAGCGCGCCGTCGGCGAGCGGCGGGGTGATGAGCGCGCCCTCCAGGCAGAGGAAAAGATTGGCGGCCGTCGCTTCCACCACGAAACCCTGGGTGTTCAGCAGAAGCGCGTCGTCCGCATCTCGTGACGCCGCCTCCTGGCGGGCCAGGATATTGTCCAGGTAGTTGAGGGATTTGACGCGGCTGAGGGGCGAAAACTCGTTCCGCCGCGTGGCTTGGGCGATGACAAGACGGGCCGCCGGCAAGGTTGCTGGCAGCGGGCTCGCCGTCATGAGAACGGTCGGAAAGACCGGCCCCTGCGGCAGCACGCCGCGTGCGGCTACTCCACGCGAAACGGTGAGGCGTAGCGCGGCCTCGCTCAAGCTGTTGGCGGCGAGTACCGCCTTCATAGCCTCGACAAACGGCACCTCGGGCCGCGGAATGGCAAGGAGATCGAGCCCCGCCTGTAGCCGGGCCAGATGGCGCGGCAGGTGGAGGGGTTTGCCCTCCCGCACGCAGATCGTCTCGAAAACCCCATCGCCGAGGGAGAAACCGCGATCGGCCGGGTCGATCCGGGCCTCCGCCGCCGGGAGCAGTGCACCGTTCAGCCAGAGGATCATGGGCCTTCGTCCACCGTGAGCAGGGCGCGGATTTTCACGCAATGTTCCTCATACTCCGCCGCAGGATCGGAATCCGCGACGATGCCGCCGCCGGCCTGTGCGACCACCTCTTCCGGCGTCACGACCAGGGTCCGGATGATGATGCTGCTGTCCATCGCGCCATCGAAACCAATCCAGGCGATAGCGCCGCAATAGGGGCCGCGGCGGGAGGCTTCGACCTCGTCGATGATCTCCATGGCACGGATCTTCGGCGCGCCGGTCACGGAACCGCCGGGGAAGGTCGCCCGCAACAGATCGACCGGACCCAGACCCGGGCGCAGCCGGGCTTCGACCGCCGAGACGAGATGATGCACGGCGGCAAAGCTTTCCACCGTGAACAGCTCCGGCACCCGGACGGAACCCGTTTCCGCGACACGGCCAAGATCATTCCGCATAAGGTCGACGATCATGAGGTTTTCGGCGCGGTCCTTTTCGCTCGCCACCAGCGCCGTCACCTCTGCGCGATCGGCCGCCGGGTCCGCCCGGCGTGGCCGGGTCCCCTTGATAGGCCGGGTTTCGATCCCCCCGCCGACATCGAGCTTCAGGAAACGCTCGGGCGAGGCACTTGCGATCGCGACCTCGCCGCAGGCGAGAAAGGCCGAAAAGGGTGCCGGGCTCCGTTCCCTCAGCGCCAGATACAGAGCGGCGGGGGCGAGGCCCGGCGGCCTCCTGGCGCGATGCGCCATGGTGACATTCGCCTGGAAGATATCCCCCGCCCGGATATAGCCCAACACGCGGGCGACCCGCGCCTCGTATTCCCCTGAAGTGAGATCCGGCGCCCAGCCGAGACGCGGCAGCGAGGCGAGCGGCACCCTGCCCCCATCCAGCCGTGCGCGAATCTGCGCCGCCCTGAGGCGGGCCCGCCTCTCCCTCCCCTCGCCCAGATCCGGAAAACCGGAGGAGAGGAGCCAGCAGCGTTCCTCCCAGGTATCGAAGGCGAGGATAACGTCATGCAAGCCGATCGCCATATCCGGCAGGCCAGCGACCGCGGGGTGGCGCGCAGGCAGGCGTTCCAGCCAATGGCGCAGTTCGTAGCCGAGATAGCCTACGGCCCCGCCCAGGAAGGGGACCGGCGCGTCGCCGGGCGCAAGCGGAAAGCGGGCGAGTTGCCGGGCGAGCAGAGCGAAGGGGTCCCCCGGCTGCACCACCCCATCCAGCCGCAGCACGCCGCCCTCGGCTTCCAGAACGGAGAAAGGCTCCAAGCACAGGTAGCTGAAACGACTGCGCGGATCGCCCAGTGCCGCGCTGTCGAGCCAGGCGAGGCGCGCATCACCCGCGAAAGACCGGAAGGCCTCCGAGGGCGGACGCCAGGGAATGTCTTCGATGTGAAGCATGGGCGCGCCCTCATACGCCTCCGCG
>NZ_DATJJK010000251.1:0-32000 GCF_035492295.1 Acidisoma sp.
TCGTATTTTTCCGAGTTGAGATATTCTTCCTTGCCCGGAATGGGTTCGTGTTCGAGCAATTCGAAGCCGTTATAGATGCCGTAAGATGCTGAGAGCATCGCGGCGAGTGCTGCGCGCGACTTGAACATCCACGGCTCGCCGCCCTGCAGATGATAGGGCAGGATGTCCGGCGTGTTGACGAAAAAGTTCGGCCGATAATATTCGCGCTCGGGATAGCCGGTGAGTTCGCGCAAATATTCCTGCATCTCCCATTTCGACGTACGCCAGGTGAAGTAGGTGTAGGATTGCGAGAAGCCGAGCTTGGCGAGGCCCTTCATCAATTTCGGACGGGTGAACGCTTCGGCGAGGAAAATGACGTTCGGGTTTTGAAGCTGGATGTCCTTGATAAGCCATTCCCAGAACGGGAACGGCTTGGTGTGCGGATTGTCGACGCGGAAGATGCGCACGCCCTGGTCGCACCAGAAGAGCACGACGCGCGCGAGTGCGACCCAGAGATCGGGCACGGCATCCTTCGCATAGAAATCGACATTGACGATGTCCTGGTACTTCTTCGGCGGATTTTCGGCGTATTTGATCGATCCATCGGGCCGCCAGTCGAACCAGCCGGGATGCTGCTTCAGCCAGGGATGATCGGGCGAGCATTGGATTGCGAAATCCAGCGCGATTTCCAGCCCGTGCTCGGCGGCAGCAGCCACGAGATGCTGGAAATCGGCGAGCGTGCCGAGTTCGGGATGGAGCGTGTCATGCCCGCCCTCGGCGCTGCCGATGGCATAGGGGCTGCCGGGATCCTCGGGCGCGGGCGTCAGCGTATTGTTGGGACCCTTGCGGTTGGTCTGGCCGATCGGGTGGATCGGCGGGAAATAAAGCACGTTGAAGCCCATGTCGCGGATGCGTGGCAGATGCCGCTCGACGTCCCGCAAGGTGCCGTGGCGATTCGGATCGTCGCTCATCGAGCGGGGAAAGATTTCGTACCAGCTGGCGAAACGGCTCTCCAGCCGGTCTGCGTCGACGGGGAAGACGCCGGAACGCACGGCAAAGGGCCGCGTATCGGCCGCCGCCATGCGCCCCGCGACGTCATTGGAGAGCAGCAGGGCAACCTGGCCTTCGGCGTCGAGCCTGCCCAGGCGGGCGGCGATCTCCGCCAGATCCGGACCAGCCGCGGCAACAAGCGCCCTGCCCTCCATCAGTTCGACGCGGACATCCAGCCCCGCCTGATGCTTCTTGGTCAGCTCGTCCCGGTAGGTCGCGAAAGCGTCCCGCCAGGCTTCGACCGCGAACTCGTACAGGCCGATACCGGGCAGCGGGAATTCCCCCTGCCAGCGATCGTTCAGGAGAAGGTGCATCGGCGTTTCCGCCCATGCCGTCTCCCCGCGCCGACGCCACAGCAGGACAGCGCCGAGCTGGTCATGGCCGTCACAGAGAATATCGGCTTCCACGGCCAAGATTTCGCCCGCCAAGCGCTTGACCGGAAAGGCTCCGCCATCGACGGCAGGCGTAACCGCCTCGATCGCAACCCGTCGGGACATTTCGGCCGCAACCTTGGCCGTCGCGTCCAGCGCGGGGCGCGCCGTGACCGCTGGTGCCGCCGCCGTCAGCACGATCCGGCGCAGAGCACCGGGTTCCAAAGGCAGCGGCTTGAGGGCGCTCGCCTCCTCGGCCTGGAAGCGCCCGCCGGACGCGGCGAGCAGCGGACCGAGCGGCACGCTCACCCGCCGTCGCAGCGAGGGATTGAGGAGAAAGAGATCGGCCTCCTCCGCCTGGCGAAGATCGGCGGCAGCGCGGAGGAAGGCGAGCGCCGGCGCGTCCGGCCCTGAGAGCAGCCGAACGGACCCCTGCCCGGTGGCGCGGTTGGCCCCCGCAATGGCCGCGGCGACGCCGGGCTCCACGATCGGCAGGTCATGCACCGCGCCGCGCCGGGGATCCCAGGGCCGGGTCTCCCCGGTCTCGAACCCCATGGGCATGAGAAGCCCGTCGCCCACCGCGGCGGCAAAACCCAGCACACGCCGTTGCGCGGCGGGCAGGAGTGTGAGATCGCCGACGGAGGTTGCCAGACGGGCACCGAAAGGCGCCTCGACGGGGGCGATGACAGGCGCAATACCGCCAAGCACCGCCAATTCTTCCCACAGCCAATCGGCGCGGAAATCCCACCAGGGCAGGGAAGAGAAGACGAAGTCGAGACCAGTGCCGGCAAGGGCAGTCAGCGCCTGACGCGAGAGGCCTGGCGTCCAGCCGAGCAGCAGACCATCCGTCGCCGCGCGCATATCCCGCAGGAAGGCGGGTCGCGTTTCGTCCGCCACGCCCAGAAGGTCGATGCGGAAGCCGTCGACGCCGAGTGCTTGCCAACGGCCAAGCCACTCCGCCCAGAACTGGCCGAGGGCACCTGCCGCTTGCGTCCAATTCGCCGCCGCGGCATCGGCTTCGGCCCCGTAGCCACGCGGATCGAGGGATTGACCCGCAGGATTGGGCCGGAAGAGTGCCGGGGCCTGCTGCAGGATGGCACCGTTTGCGGCAACCGCGCCGGGGGAGAGGTCGAGCAGAAACCCGAGGCCGCGGCTATGCGCCGCCTCCGCCAGATGCTCCAGCGCCTCATCCGCCGTGCGGTGCCAGCCGAGTGCCTCCTGCAGATGGCCGAAATCGGCCGGCAGGCTCAGCGAGGGACCCGCGAAGAGCGGTGCGGTCAGCACATGGGTGAAGCCGAGCCCCGCGATCCGATCGAAAAGGACGCCCCATTGCCCGATCGGCCCGGCTAGCAGCGGGTTGACCATGTAGATACGCGGGCGGGGCGGCTCCTGCCCTCTCTTCATGCTGACCTCTCGGGATTCCAATGCGGCGACATCTGCTTGGACTGTCATCAGCAGCACTCTCCGTCTGTGGCTAGGCCGTCGGCGGATCCGGGCCCTTAGGCTTGCTGGTGCTGGATATTGGAGCGGTATCCGGCCACGTCAGGCCGGGGTCCGTTCACATCGCCTCCAGCGAGAGGTGGGACCGTAATCCAGAATTGCCAGGGCGATCGTTTCGCCCAAAGGCCGATAGTTGCAACCCCTCGCCGTGCGGAATTTTTATCAGGGGTTGTCCTGACCGGCGTGGGCGCTGCACCATGCGGCGTCAGGATCGGAGAGCCCGCCCATGCCCATCATCAACCGCATCGCAGACTTCCACGCCGATATGACCACCTGGCGGCGGGACCTGCACGCCCATCCCGAGTTGGGATTCGAACTGCCTCGCACGAGTGCGAAGGTGGCTGAAAAGCTGCGGGAATTCGGTGTGGACGAGGTTGTGACCGGCATCGCGAAAACCGGCGTGGTCGGCGTCATCCGCGGGCGCAACGCCCAAAACGGGCGGGCCATCGGGCTGCGCGCCGACATGGACGCGTTGCCGATCCTGGAAGAGACCGGCGCGCCCTATGCCTCGCTCAACCCCGGCATCATGCATGCCTGCGGCCATGACGGTCATACGACGATGCTGCTGGGCGCCGCCCGCTATCTGGCCGAGACGCGGAATTTCGACGGCACCGTCTATGTCATCTTCCAGCCTGCGGAAGAGGGTGAGGGCGGCGGCCGCGTGATGGTCGAGGAGGGATTGTTCGAGCGCTTTCCCATGAGCCAGGTCTTCGGCCTGCACAATTGGCCAGGGGTCCCGGCCGGGACGTTCATGTGGCGCAACGGGCCGATCATGGCGGCGACGGGCGAGATCGCCATCACCGTCACGGGCCACGGCGCCCATGGCGCCAAGCCGAATGAGGGGATCGACCCTATTCTGGTGGCGGCCCATATCGTGACCGGGCTGCAATCCATCGTGGCGCGCAACATGGAGCCGACGGAAGCCGGCGTCGTCACCATCGGCACGATTTCGGCCGGCCACGCGGATAATGTGATTCCGGAACGCGCAGTGATGCGCGGCACGGCCCGCTGGTTCAATCCTGCCGTGGGCGATGTGCTGGAGGCCGGGGTGAAGCGGATCGCGACCGGCATCGCCGCTGGCTTCGGAGCCGAGGCCGAGGTCCTCTTCCGCCGCAATTATCCCGCCACCGTCAATGACGAGGAAGCGACAATGCATACGGTGCGGGCCGCGAAGACGATCGCAGGCGAGGCGAAGGTCATCCCCATGGAGCGACCGACGATGGGCGCCGAGGATTTCTCCTATATGCTGAACGTCAAGCAAGGCAGCTACATCATGCTCGGCACCGGCAGCGCGCCGAACGACCCGGGCCTGCATCACCCGCTTTATGATTTCAATGACGAGACGCTGCCGGTCGGTGCCTCCTACTGGGCGACGCTCGCCGAGCAACTGCTGAAGGCCTGAAGGCGAGCAATCCTGCACCGGCCTTCGCCGGGCCGGTGCAGCCTCCACCTTATCAGGGCCTCAGAAACGCGAGAAACCGCTGCTCAGCCCGGCGAAACATAAAAATCAGCGAAAAGGAGATGCAGAGGTAGAGGACAGCCGCGATGCCGAAGGACCAGAAGGGTTCGTAGGTCGCGGAGTTCGCATCATTCGCGATCTTGAGGATGTCGGGCACCGTCGCGGTGAAGGCGAGTGTCGTCGAATGCAGCATGAGGATGACCTCGTTGCTGTACATGGGCAGAGCCCGGCGCAAGGCGCTCGGAATGATGATCCGCCGGTAGAGCGTGAAGCCTGACATGCCGATAGCGCGCGCCGCCTCGATTTCGCCGAAGGCCGTGTCGCGCATGGCACCCGCGAAGATCTGCGTCGTATAGGCGCCGGTGTTGAGACCGAAGGCGAGCAGCGTGCAGTCTATCCCCTGGCGGAAGAAGGCGTTCAGGAAGCTTGTGTGCTGCACGATGCTGAGGCTGTAGACGCCGGTATAGATGATCAGCAGCTGCACATAGAGCGGCGTGCCGGTGAAGACGAAGACATAGACCCAGACTGGACCACGGAGGAAGGGATTGCGCGCATTGCGCGCGATGGCGAGCGGCACCGCAAGGCAGAAGCCGATGAGGCAGGAGATCACGAGGAGCCATAGCGTCATGGCGACGCCGGTCATCGTGTAGCCGTCCGTATAGAGGAAGGCTCGCCAGTATTGATGGATAATGTCGATCATAGCGCGGGCTTCCGCACCCCGATCGCGTAGCGCCGTTCCAGCATGAGCAAGATGCCGTTCGTCGCCGTCGTCAGCACGAGATAGACGACCGCCGCGAGAACCGAAAAGAAGAAGGCACGGAAGGTTGCCTTGCCGGCGTCCTGCGTCGCCTTGATGATGTCGGAGAGACCGATAATGGAGACGAGCGCGGTTGCCTTCAGGATGACCTGCCAGTTGTTGGCCAGGCCCGGCAACGCATAACGCATCATCTGCGGAAAGAGGATGCGGCGGAAGGCGTAGAAGCGGCGCATGCCGAAGGAGCGCGCGGCTTCCATCTGCCCGCGCGGCACCGCCATCAGCGCGCCGCGGAAGGTTTCGGTGAAATAGGCGCCATAGATGAAGCCCAAGGTGATGACACCGCTCGTGAAGGGGTCGAGATTGATTTGGTCGAGCCCCAGCGCATCCGTCAGATCGTTCAGCCAAATCTGCAGACTGTAGAAGAGCAGCAGCATGAGTACGAGATCGGGCACGCCGCGGATGATGGTAGTGTAGACAGTGGCCACGCCGACCGCGATGCGGCTGCGCGACAGCTTGGCGGATGCGCCGATGAGACCGATCAAAAAGGAAACCGCGAGGGTCAGGACCGAAAGCTCTATGGTGGTCAACGTGCCAGCCAGGATGGTCGGCCCGTAACCTGCCAGATTGAACATTCAACTCCCCTTCCGACGGCGGCCTGCGGTTATGTCAACCGATGATGGAAGGGCCGCAGGCTTGGTCGCCTGCGGCCCGCCGACACAGTTTTAGTTCGCGCTCGCCTGGTAGATGCTGAAGTTGAAATACTTCGACTGCAGCTTGTCGTACGTGCCGTCCTTGTGTAGCGCGGCGATTGCCTCGTCGATCTTGGCGAGCAGCGCCTTTTCGTTCTTACGCACGCCGATGGCGACGTAGGAGCCGAGCACGTCCTTCGGATCGTCGGTGACATTGGCGACGAGCGCGTAATCGGCGCCCTTCGGGGTCCTCAGAAAGCCGTAATCGGCTTCAACCGAATCCTGCAGCGACGCGTCCAGACGACCGGCGAGAAGGTCGGCATAGACCTGATCCTGGCCAGGATAGGAAACGACTTTCACGCCATTGGGCTTCCAATAGGTGTTGGCGTAGGCTTCCTGGATGGTGCCGGCCTCGACGCCGACCGTCTTACCCTTCAAGCCGTCGGCCGACGCTGTGATCCCCGAACCCTTCTTGGCGATCAGGCTGGTCGGCTCGTTATACATCTCTGTGGAGAAAGCGATGGCCTTCTCGCGCTCGGGCGTCTTCGACATCGATGAGAGGATGGCGTCGAACTTGCGGGCCTGCAACGCCGGGATGATGCCGCTGAAGGTCTGCGACACGAAGACGCACTTGACCTTCAGATGCTCGCAGATGGCATTGCCGAGGTCGATATCGAACCCTTCCATCTTGCCGGAAGGCGAGAGGCTCTCGAAGGGCGGATAGGTCGCATCCACGCCGAATTTGATTTCGGTGAAATTCTTGGCATGGGCAGGGGCGCTGAAGCCGAGCCCGAGAACCATGGCCGCCAGCGCGCCGGCAGCGAAAAGCTTCTTCATAAACGCATCTCCTTAAACGTCCGTGCGATCCGGGCGCCCTCCGCCCGAGCCGTGTGATGCTGTCGTCATGCAGGCAATCGATGGATCGCGTTTTGCCATGCAAGCGGCACGCCATAGACAACGCGGTAGGGCATGCCGACGCTGTCGCCGCGCCCCTCTGCAACCAAATTCATCTCGCGGCAAGCGGCCTTCTGCGTCCAGCGCCCCTCGAACCGTCTTTTTCCGCAAATTCTCCCTTTCCCTTGACAGGCTCAGGCGCTAGCGGGGATCAATCGTTTTTTGCGAGAGATGCACCGCCCGATGGCTCTTGTTCAGGACGAGAACGCAACTGCCCGAATTGGCACGGGCATAGAGGCTTTGCGCGTCCAGGACATGCGAAAGAGCTTCGGCCCCCATGAGGTGCTGAAGGGTATCTCGCTCACCGCCCATGAGCATGACGTCATCGCCATTCTCGGCAGCAGCGGTTCGGGTAAAAGCACGTTCCTGCGCTGCATCAACCTGCTCGAGATGCCGGATGCCGGGGAGGTTCTGGTCCGCGGCGAGTTGATCGCCATGCGCCGTCGGCGAGACGGCACCCAGGAGCCGAGCAATCCGCGTCAGGTCGAGCGCATCCGTCGCGAACTCGGCATGGTCTTCCAGCAGTTCAATCTCTGGAGCCATATGACGGTCATCCAAAACCTGATCGAGGCGCCCATGCACGTGCTCGGCCTCACCCGGCGCGAAGCGATCGACCGGGCCGAGGCGATGCTCGCCAAGGTCGGCCTCACGGCCAAGCGCGATGCCTATCCGGTACAGCTTTCGGGCGGCCAGCAGCAGCGTGTCGGCATCGCTCGGGCGCTCTGCATGGAGCCTGCCGTGTTGCTGTTCGACGAGCCGACGTCGGCGCTCGACCCCGAACTCGTGGGCGAGGTGCTGGCCGTCATGCGCAACCTCGCGGCCGAGGGTCGCACCATGCTGGTCGTGACCCATGAGATGGCCTTCGCCCGTCAGGTCGCGAGCCGCGTGGTCTTCCTGCACCAGGGGCTCGTTGAGGAAGAAGGCACGCCGGACGAGGTTTTTCTCAACCCGAAATCCGACCGCTGCCGGCAGTTCCTGTCCCGCATGCATGGCTGAGCGCGCTGCCCCTGCCAAGACGCGCTGCGCCTGGGCGGAGAGCGACCCGGTGATGACGCTCTACCACGACACCGAATGGGGCTTACCGGTGCGGGACAGCCGGATGCTGTGGGAAATGCTGATGCTGGAGGGATTCCAGGCCGGCCTTTCCTGGCGCACCATCCTGCTGCGGCGCGAAGGGTTCCGCGCCGCCTTCCAGGGCTTCGTGCCGGAGACGGTTGCGAGTTTCGGCCCGGCCGATGTCGAGCGCCTGATGGTGGACCCCGGCATCATCCGCGCCCGCGCCAAGATCGAGGCGACGATCGGCGGCGCGCGGGCCTATCTGGCGATGCAGGCCGAAGGCCTCAGCTTCTCGGATTTCGCTTGGGGTTTTACCGGCGGAAAACCGATCCGCGGCAACGGCGTCACGCTGCCGGCGGAAACGCCGCTGTCTCTCGAAATCTCGAAGGCGCTCAAGGCGCGCGGCTTCAAATTCGTCGGTCCGGTCATCGTCTACGCCTGGATGCAGGCGGTGGGGCTGGTGGACGACCACGCCCGCACCTGCTTCTGCCGCAAGCGGCGCTAAAGCCCCTGTCCCATCACACGGCTTCCCACGGATAAACGGTCGAGCAGACCGTAGAGGATCGCCGCGACAATAGCCGCGCTGAGGAAGGACAGGTCCACGCCATGGGCGCGCCGCGCCAGTGGCCCCACGAAGAGCGCGGTATCCGAGAACATGAGACCGACCACGACGCTCGCCCCCCAGGCAAAGATGGCCGGACGGTTGAAGCCGCCTGTGTACCAGTAGCGGCCGCGTTCGCCGGGCCGCGCAAAGGCCTGCAGCGCGGCCGTGTCGAAGCGCCGGCCATGGCGCAAATAGCCGATGACGTTGATCACCGTCCAAGGCGTGACCAGCACTGTCACGATGGCGCAGAGGGCGAGGATGGAATTCGAGGCCTTGAAGACGATGAGGCCGAGATAGGCGATGACGAGGCCGATCGCACTGAAGATGAGGCCCACCCTGGGGCGGGACATCCACCACAGGATCGCCTGCAGGTCGAGCATGCCGTTATAGACCACCATGCCGCCATTGGCGGCATTGCCGATCATGCCGATGAGGACGACGGGCAGCAGCAGCAGGCCGGGCAGGTAAGCGAGCATCTGGGTGTTGGGATCGAAGGGATCGGCGACCGCGAGACCGATCGCCTCGCCGCAAAGACAGGCGATGAGGCAGCCCGCCACCATGCCGGCGAAGGGCCAGGCGAAAACAGCGCGGCCCTGCGTCCTGCTCGGGATGTAGCGCGCATAGTCGCCTGCAAAGGGCGCGTAGGAGATGGCGTTGGACATGGTGATGGTAACCGCGAGCATCCAACTCGGCCAGAGGCTGCCGAGGACGAGCGGATTGGTCTTCGGGTTGGGGGCGGCCGCGAGATGCGGCAGGCAAAAGCCGACCAGGACCAGAAGGCAGATCAGGCTCGCATAGGAGACGAATTTCTCCCAGGCGACGAGCGTCGCGTGGCCGAAAATGCCGAAGGTGAGGACAAGAACGGCAACGAGAAGCAGGGCGACCATCAGCGCTCCGCTGCCCGCGGGCAGGCCGAGCAGCCTGTGCGCCGCCTGCACCAGCGGTGGCGCGCTGACCCAGAGGATCATGGCGAAATAGCCGAGATCGATGATCTGGGTGATGAAAGAGCCGACATAGCGGCCGCGGGTACCGAAGAAGGCGCTGCTCGTCACCGTTCCGTTGGTGCCGGCGAGAGGCCCCATCAGCGCCATGAGCGCCACGAACAGAGAGCCGATCAGCGTACCCGCGAGGATCGCGGTGGCCGCCCCCAGCCAGCCGAGGCCGAAGGCGACCGGCAGCGCCCCGATCGCGATCGAGCCATAGGTCATCTGGGTTCCGAAGAAGACGAAGGCCATCTCGCGGGGCCTGGAATGCCGTGCCTCTTCAGGAATGAACGCGATGCCCCGCCGCTCGATCCGGCCAGGCACGTCCTCCATCCGGGCCACACTCGCTCCGTCCGCCATAAATTACTCCGTCCGTAGATGATCGCACCAAACTGGCCGGTGCTGCCTGCGTGACGGACGAGCGTCACGGCGACGCCTGAAGCGGGTTCAGACGGAAATTCCGTCGTAGCGAACCTCCGTCATCATGCCCGTCATCATGTGATAGAGGTTGTGACAGTGGAAGGCCCAGCGGCCGGGATTGCCGGCGTCGAACGCGATGCGCAAGCTGCTGTCCGGCTCCACCAGAACGGTGTCGCGGATCGCACCCGCAACCCGCTTCCCCCCGATCGCCACAACCTGAAAGGCATGGCCGTGCAGATGCATGGGATGCGCCATCATTGACCGGTTAACGAGATCGATCTCCACGCGAGATTGCGGTCGCACCATCAGCGGCTGCACCTGCGGCCAAGTCTCACCGTTCAGTGTCCAGTGATAGGGATGCATGCCACCGTCGAGAAGAAAACGCGCCCGCTGATCGGCCTGCCGGTCGGGGAGAGGATGGAGAGCGCGCAGCTGCCGCTCGAGCGAATTGTCAACCGCGGGCGTCATGGCTGGCGCATGCGGGTCAAGACGAGCGACCGACGCGTCCGGACTCCGGAGCACGACGCCCGTACGCCGGACGCTGCCTTCAAGCAATGCGAAGACCGGGAAAGCACCGCCACTGGCCGGAAGATCGACCAGAATATCGAGCCGTTGCGCGATCGAGAGTGGGAAGCGTGAACCCTCAATCGGCGCCACGCCGTGCCCGTCCACCGCCACGACCTTTCCCGACAGGCGACCCAGATCGAGCCAGAAGGCGCTGGACGAAGCCCCGTTGATCACACGCAGACGGATTCGCCCGCCGCGTTCCACGGGGATTACGGCAGGATCGGCAAGCGTCCGCTCATTGGCGAGGAAGGCGTCGTAATCGACGTCGTTCAGATCCATAGACGGGCTGCCGGAAGACTGAACGGCGGGCTTGGCCATGTTCATGTTCATGTTCATGCTCATCGCGTTCCCCGCCGGCGCGTCCGCAGCCTGCGAACCGATGAGACCCGCAAGAATCTCCTCGGGCGGGCGGAAGCTGAAATCATGCAGCATGAGCACGACCTCCTGCCGGTCCTCCTGCATCTCCTCCGTGGAGCGGACAATGAGTGGCGCCGTCAGCAGCCGCTGTTCCTGCATGCCCTGATGGGAATGCATCCAGAACGTGCCGGGAATCGGTGCATAGTTGTACGAAGCGCGGGCGCCCGGTGCCAGCGGCGGGGTTTCCGGCCAGGGAAAGCCGTCCTGCTGCCAGGGTGGCAATTGGCCATGCCAATGGATGATGGTCTTTTCCGCCAGCCGGTTTTCGAGCTCGACGTGGAAGGCCTCTCCGGGCGTGAGCGTCAGACCAAGCCGCCCGTCCTCGTCCGCGAGACGGAGAACTCGGGCCGCGCGCCCATTGACTTCGAGCGTTCCCGTGGTGGCGACGAGCTTGCGGGGAGGAGTCGCCGCTCGCGCGGCCGGTGCCATTCCTGCGGCAAGACCAACGGCGGCCATACCAGCAACGAGCTGGCGTCTGGACAGGCTTCCGGTCATCTGTCGCTCCTTTCCGCAGGCAATAGGAGGCCTGCTTCGGGGTGGCCTTGTAAACTTTCCTACATTGGTAAGGTCAAGAGGATGGCCTCCGCGGTGCAGGGATGGCATAGCATCATGCCAGCCGGCGACGGGCTTTGCTCAAGGCGAGGAAGGAATGGGTCATGGACGTCGAACTGGTGATGCCGGTGCTGGGCGAGAAGATAACGGAGGCAACGGTCCGCGCCTGGACCGTCTCGGAAGGCGATCCGGTGGAAGCGGGCGATGTCATCGCCGTCATCAGCACGCCCAAGATCGATATGGATCTGGAAAGCCCGGCCAGCGGATTCCTCAAGACCATCCTGGTGGACGAGGATGAGGTCGCGAGCGTCGGCGCGATCCTCTGCATCATCGAGGATGATGAGGATGGCGAAGATGCAGAAGGCGAGAAGGAAGAGGACAAGGCTGGCTGACGCTTAAAGGTCAGGCCGCAAAACTCCAGGCCCCCTCTTCCGCCGTCAGCGCGCGGGCACGCAGACCCGCGAAGAGATCACGGCCGAGGGTATCGGCCAGAGGGTCATGGTGATCGGGAGGGGTCTCCCGCGCCTGCCACTCGGCCTCCGGCACCTCGGCCAGCACCGTCCCGGCCTCGGCATCAAGCCTAATCATGTCGCCGTCACGCACGCGGCCGATCGGCCCGCCCATACAGACCTCAGGCGAGAGATGGATCACCATCGGCACCTTGCCGGAAGCGCCGGACATGCGGCCGTCCGTCACCAGCGCCACATGGAAGCCCTGGTCCTGCAAGGCACCCAGGACAGGGGTAAGCTCGTGCAGCTCGGGCATGCCATTAGCCCGGGGCCCCTGGTTGCGCACGACGGCGACGAAGTCCCGCTGCAACTCGCCCCGCTTATGGGCTGCAGCCAGTGCTTCCTGCGTATCGAAAACGACGGCCGGCGCGCGGACGAGCCGATGCTCCTTGGCGACGGCCGAAATCTTGATGACGCCGCGGCCGAGATTGCCCTGCACGAGCCGCAGCCCACCGTCGGGCGAAAAGGCCTTTTCGACCGTCGTCAGCACGGCGTGGTCGCCGCTCTCGCAGACGCCCGTCTGCCAGATCAGGTGCCCCGTCGCGTCCAGTGCCGGCTCCTGGCGATAGGCGGAAAGCCCCTTCCCCGCGACCGTCACCACCTCCTCATGCAGCAGCCCGGCATCGAGCAACTCGCCGATCAGGAAGCCCATGCCGCCGGCGGCGTGGAAATGATTCACATCGGCGCGGCCGTTCGGATAGACGCGGGCGAGCAGCGGGGTTGCCGCCGAAATCGCGTCGAAATCGTCCCAGGTGATCTGGATGCCGGCGGCGCGCGCCATGGCGACGAGATGGATGGTGTGGTTGGTGGAGCCGCCGGTGGCCATCAGCGCGACGACGCCGTTGATGATGGACTTCTCGTCCACCACCTCGGCGATCGGCGTGTATTGGTTGCCGCGGGCGGTGATTTCGAGCACCCGCTTGGCGGCCGCCCCCGTCAACGCATCGCGCAGGGGCGTGCCGGGATGAACGAAGGCGGCCCCCGGAAGGTGCAGGCCCATCACCTCCATCAGCATCTGGTTGGAATTGGCGGTGCCGTAGAAGGTGCAGGTGCCCGGGCCATGATAGGCCTTCATTTCCGATTCGAGCAGCGCCTCGCGCCCAACCTCGCCCAGCGCGAATTGCTGGCGCACGCGCGCCTTGTCGGTATTCGAGAGGCCCGAGGTCATCGGACCCGCCGGCACGAAGACGGTCGGCAGGTGGCCGAATTGCAGCGCGCCGATGACGAGGCCGGGTACGATCTTGTCGCAAACGCCGAGCATCAGTGCCGCATCATAGACATTGTGCGAGAGGCCGATGGCCGTGCTCATGGCGATGACGTCGCGCGAGAAGAGCGACATTTCCATGCCCGGATTGCCCTGGGTGACACCGTCGCACATGGCGGGGACCGCGCCCGCGACCTGGGCAAGCCCACCGGCGAGCCGGGCGGCGCGACGGATGATCTCGGGGAAATGCTCATAGGGCTGATGGGCCGAGAGCATGTCGTTATAGGAGGTGATGATGCCGATATTGGGCGCCACGCCGGTTGCGAGGCGGTGTTTGTCCCCAGCGGCCATCGGCGCATAGGCATGGGCGAGATTGGCGCAGGACAGGCCGGAACGAGCAGGATGGGCTTCGGCCGCCGCCTTCGTGCGGGCCAGATAGGCGGCGCGAGTCTCGGCGCTGCGGACACGCACGCGCTCGGTGACCGCTGCAATGCGGGCGTCGATGCCTGTCATGGGCCCTCTCCTGATTCTCTGTCCCCACTGGTTTTAGACAGCTTCGGCGGTCGTCGTCAGCTTTTCCGACGGAATTGGGGAATGGAAGAGGGTGGTCGGGACGAGAGGATTCGAACCTCCGGCCTCCTGCTCCCGAAGCAGGCGCACTACCAGGCTGTGCTACGTCCCGAAACCTGGATCGATATCAATCGAGGGCCGGCATATAGCCGGCTCCGCGCAGCGGGGCAAGCCACCCGGTCGCGCAAATGCGATGCATCAACGAGGGGTAAGAGGCATGGATAGGGTATGGCTCGGCCTGGGTGGCCTCTACGGTCTCGCCGGCGTCATGATGGCGGCGCTCGCCGCCCACGCGCTGCCGAGCCGCGTTTCCGCGGCCGATCTCGCCTTCATCCACACGGGCATCCAGATGCAGATGTGGCACGCCCTGGCGCTCATTAGCTGCGGCATTCTGGCGCGCATGCGGCCCGGCTGGACGGTGACCCTCGCAGGCATCGGCTTCGCCGCCGGCACTTTGCTGTTCTGTGGCGCCGTCTATGCGCTGGCGCTGACCGGCTCGGATCTGCCCGGCATGGCGCCGACCGGCGGCTTCCTCACCATGCTCGGCTGGATCGCCCTCGGCTCAAACGCCTTCCGCCGCCGCGGCTGAGGGCAGAGCGGCGGGCACGATCTCCGGCACCCTCACCTGCTCGACGGCGGCGATCACCATCTCGCGGAGCGATGCCGCGCAGGCATCGGCACCCAGCAGCCGCGCCTGTTCGGTCTGCGATTCCCCTTCCAGCCCCTCCCGCAGCCCGAGCAGGATCGGCGTGTCCGGCAGACGCTGGCGGAGCCGGCGGACGAGATAACGCAGATGAGGTGGCTCGCCGATGACCGCGAGGGAGAGGACGCAGACGAGCGCGACATTCTCCGTATTAAGCGAAGCGATCCGGCCGCGCGAGGCGGCGTCATGGCTCACCGTGCGCACCGCGAAGCCGTGCTTGCCGAGAAGCTGGGCGAGCATGGCGCATGGCAACTCGTCCAGCGGGCCGCGACCGGCGATGCAGAGGGCGAGCGGAGGCGTCCCCACGCCCGGCACCGGTTCCGGCACATCGACATCGGGCGCCGGTTCCTTGATGTCCTGCCGCCCTGGCCGCTCCACGCCGGCGACCTCGGCCTCGCGCAGGCGGAGCCGGTGCGGCGGGTCGACATCGTCCACGTCATCAAGCTCCTCGATCAGCGTCGACAGATCCTGGTGCAGACGCGCGACATGGGCGGGGGTAAGCGCGCCGCGCAGAATGTCGTCCGCCGCGAGTTCGAGGCCGGGGCGCGCCACGCCATCGTAATAGGCGCTCAGCGAGCGCGTCTGCAGCAGCTGCTCGGCCTGCTCCTGCACTTCGTCCGGATCATGGGCGAGGAGGCGCTGGTAGAAGGTCTCCACCGGCGTCAGCGCCGGCCGGTCCCCCAGCAACACGTCGAAGAATTCAAGCCGCTTGACGTGGCGACCGACGACGACAAGGCAGAGTGTCATCGGCGTCGAGAGGATGAGACCGATCGGACCCCAGAGCCAGCTCCAGAAAACGGCCACGACGAGCACCGCCACCGGCGAGAGGCCCGTCGTGCTGCCGTAGGTCATGGGCTCCACCACCTGGCTTGCGATCCCCTCGGCGACGATGAAGAGCACGAGCGTCGATATCGCGAGCCCCCAGTGCGGATCGACAGCGGCGGCGAGGGCGACCGGCAGCAAGGCCGAGATCAGCGATCCGATATAGGGCACGAAGCGCAGGAGCATGGCGAGCACGCCCCAGAGAATGGGGTTGGGCAGGCCAAGGAAGGCAAGGCCGATACAGATGACCGTGCCGAAGCCGGCATTGATGCCGGTCTGCGCCAGAAAATAGCGGGAGAGTCGCCGGCCGGCATCATCGATCGCAAGGGTCGTACGGTGCAGATCACTCGATCCGAAGAGACGGATCAGCCGGTCGCGCAGATCCTCTTTCTGCAGCAGGAAGAAAATGGCGAAGACGATGACGATGCCGATGGTCTCGATCGGTTGCACGACAGGGGCGAGCAGGCTCTGCACCAGCGCCATGGCGGAGGGCGAGGCCCGCTCGACCGTCACCGGAATGACCGGAGCGCTGCCACCGCCCGGGTGACCGGGTGCTGCCGGGGGCTGCGCCGAATGGCCGTCGAACGATGCTATATGGCCAAAATGCTCGGTCAGTTGTGCCATCTTGTCGTTGATGAAGCCCCGAATCACCGTGAACTTGCGCATGATCGTGGCTTGGTAATGCGCAAAGTTTCCGGCCAGATCGGCGATCTGGGTGCCGATCAGGGCCGCGATGAGCAGGATGACGACAAGGGCGAGGAGGACGGCCAGCAGCACGGCCGCGATCTTGGGCAGATGCAGTCGCCGGAAGAGGCCGACGACAGGGCCGAGCATGAAGCTCAGCAGCACGGCCAGGGTGATCGGAATCAGCACCGTCTTGGCGAGGTAGAGGGCTGCGACGACGACCACGGAGACGAGAAGAATGAGAAGGCCCTGGGGACGCGGGGTTTCGCTCGCCGGCACACCGGCGCCTTGCAGTGCCTTTGGTTCCGCAGCCTCCGACATGATCGAAACCTTCCCCTGCACCCGGCCGTTTCGGCATCGGTCGTCCCCATATGGGAGGAGAAGATCGCGACGGAAGGAGCAGGCCTGATCACGGCCGCGCTGGCGCGCGCCGGTCAGTCGCCGCGGCGGCGGCGCGTGGGGTCGGCCGGGTTGCGCAGATCCCAGAAGGGCCGACGGGATTCCATCAGCACCTCGCCCCGCCCGATGCCCATATCGGCCCAGAAACGGTCATCCATGGCCGCGAGTTCGCGGCGGGCACGGTGCGCCTTCCACATCGCGCGGAGCAGGCCGCGCAGGCCCTGCACATAGCCGGTGCGGCGCGGTTGCGTTATCGGAGCGGACAGAGTAGCGTTATCTATGTCTTCCATGGAAATGAATAACAGCAGTCATCGCGTTACTCAATACCTGCGCGACTGCGCGATCGGCGCGGCCCCCGGCACGCGCCTGCCCTCGGTGCGGGATATCATGCGCACCTACCGCGTCAGCCCCGTCACCGTGCAGCGCGCGATTGACACGCTCGCCGAAGCCGGACTCATCGAAGCGCGGCCCGGCCAGGGCACCTTCGTGCGCGAGCAACAGGTGGCGAGCGCGCGTCCGGATGCGGATTATGGCTGGCAGAGCCTCGCCCTCGGTTCCCCCCGCGCGGTCGCCGACGGCCTGAATTCCCTTCTCCGCATGCCGATGCCGGACGTCATGGCGCTCAATCTCGGCTATCTGCCGGAGGAAAGTCTGCCGCTCGCCCAGCTGGCTGCTGCCGGCGGCCGAGCGCTGCGCCGGCCGGGCGTTTGGGCGCGCGTGCCGATCGAGGGGCTGGAGGCGCTGCGTGCCTGGTTCGCGTCCCAGGCCGGCGATGCCTTCACGCCGGGCGAGGTCACCATCTGCCCCGGCACCCAGGCCGCCAATGCCGCCGCCTTCCGGGCGCTCGCCCAGGCGGGCGACCCGGTGCTGATCGAAAGCCCGAGCTATACCGGCGCCATCGCCGCCGCGCTTGCCGCAGGCCTTCGCCTCATCCCCGTGCCGACGGACGAGGAGGGCGTGCGCCCCGAATTGCTGGAGGAGGCCTTCGTCCGCACGGGCGCCCGGCTCTTCTACTGCCAGCCAACCTTTTCCAATCCGACCGGGGCCGTGCTGTCACCCGCGCGGCGCCGTAGCGTGCTGGATATCCTGGGCCGCGCCGGCGCCTTTCTCATCGAGGACGACTGGGCGCGGGATTTTGCGCTGGAGGGCGAGCCGCCCCCGCCCCTCGCCCAGGACGATGCCCATGGCCATGTCGTCTATATCCGATCGCTCACAAAAAGTGCGGCGCCGGGCCTCAGAATCGGCGCCATCTGTGCCCGCGGTGCCGCCCTCGAACGACTGCGCATGGCGCGCCTGGTCGATGATTTCTCCGTTCCGGGCCTGATGCAGGAGACGGCGCTGCAGTTGGTAACCGCACCGGGCTGGCCCAGGCATCTGCGGGCCCTCAGGGCCGAACTGCGGCACAGGCGGGATCTTCTCGCCGCCGCCGTGACCCGCCATCTCGGACCCGGCGCGCTCCGTCGGATTCCGGCGGGTGGGCTGCATCTGTGGATGAGCCTGCCGCCCGGCGTCTCCGACCTCGACATCGCCCGCCGCGCGGCGGCCGCGAGCGTGTTGGTCGGCGCCGGCCGCCACTGGTTCCCGGCCGAAGCGCCCTCTCCCTATCTGCGGTTGAGCTTTGCCGGCGCCAGGCCGGACTGGATCGAAACCGCGGTCGGCACGCTCGCGGCACTCATCGCCGATCCGGGCTGAGTGCCGACCGCGGGCGCGGATTTCACGAAAGCCCAAAGATTGCCCCCTGGCCTTTGCCCGGAAAACCGCGTCATTATTGAAGAGAGCCGATCCGTGGGGCAAACGATCCTGCCCTGAGCACCGCCCTGAGGGAGATGTGGTATCTTTGGCGCCGCCCGATGATTCGCCACCGAAGAAATCCCGCCTGTCCGGCTTCATCGGCCACCTGCTAAGACTGCTTTCCTTTCTGGTTGCGGCCGCAATCATCTACGTCTTCTTCACGCAATGGAATGTCTGGCAAGGCGAGGAGCGCTACCAAAGCACGACCGACGCCTATCTGCAGACGAACCTGACGCCGCTCGCGGCCCAGGTATCTGGCTATGTCAGCCGCGTCCCCGTGCAGGATTACGCGACGGTCGTCGCCGGGCAGGTGATCGCCGAAATCGTCGACAGCGACTACCGCGCGCGGGTGGCCCAGGCAGAGGCCGAGGTGTCGGGCGCCGAAGCCGCGATCGCCGAACTTGCAGCGCGGCGCCCGCTGCTGGAAGCCAATCTGGCGGCGGCGCGCGCCGTGGTCGCGGCGACGGATGCCAATCTCGCGCAGAGCGGCCGGGACGTCGCCCGCCAGCGCCGGCTGTTTCGTTCCGGCTCCGCCTCGCAGGCCGACACGGAGAAGATTTCCACCACCAATGCGGAATTGATCGCCCAGCGGCAGCAGAATCAGGCACAGGCGGACGCGGTCGCCCAAGAGATCAAGTTGCTGGATGTGCAGGAGCGCCAGGCGGAAGCGACGCTTGCCGCGCAAAGGGCTGCTCTCCGTCTTGCGGAAATCAATCTCGGCTATACCCGCATTACCGCGCCCACGGCAGGGGTGATCGGCAAGCGGCAGGTGCTGCCGGGGCAATATGTCGCACCCGGCACGCAGATCACGACGCTCGCGGAACTGCCGCTCGTATGGGTGAGCGCCAATTACAAGGAAACCCAGCTCACCCATGTCGCGGTCGGCGATGAGGCGACCGTCACCGTCGACAGCTTTCCGGACCATGTTCTGCGCGGCAGGGTGGTGGCGATCTCGCCCGCCTCGGGCTCCGAACTCGCCCTGCTGCCGCCGGACAATGCCACCGGCAATTTCACCAAGATCGTCCAGCGCATCACGGTGAAGATCGCGATCACCGACGCAGACGGACTGGCCGACAAGCTCCGCGCGGGCATGTCGGCGATCCCGTCGATCGATACGCATTCGACGCTGGCCATGCCATGAGCGACGGCGCCCTAACCGTCGCGTCGCCCGCACCCGCACCGCCGGCCGAAATGCCGATCCCCTGGCTCGGCCTTGTCGCTGTTCTGCTCGGCACCTTCATCTCGACGCTCACCGGACGCCTCTCGACCTTCGGCCTTGCCGACGTCCAGGGCGCGATCCATGCGGCTTATGACGAAGGCGCCTGGATCACCACAGCCTTCACCGTCGCGCAGATGTTGATCACGCCCTTTGCCGTCTGGGTCGGCAGCCTCTACGGGCCGCGGCGGATCCTCATTGTCGCCGCCATCTCCTTCGCACTGACATCGGCGCTCATTCCCTTTTCCCAAAACCTGCCGACGATGCTGGTTCTGATGTTCGTCGGCGGCCTCGGCTCGGGCTGCTTCATTCCGCTGACGCTGAGCTACATCCTGCGCAACATGCCGCTCAGGCTCTGGGCTTACGGCATCGTGCTCTATGCGCTCAACCTCGAACTCTCGCTCAATATCTCGGCCTCGCTCGAGGGCTGGTATGTCGATCACCTCTCCTGGCATTGGATCTTCTGGCAAAACGTGCCACTGGCCCTCGGCATGGCCTGCTGCTTGCATTTCGGCGTGCGCTATCAGCCACCGGCACCGGCCGCCATGCACCGCGATCCTTACGGCCTGCTCTCCTGCGGCCTCGGTCTCGCTCTGCTCTACGCCGCCCTTGACCAGGGCAACCGGCTCGACTGGACAAGCTCGGGACTGATCTGGGGCCTTGGCCTCGCCGGGATTTTCATGCTCGTCGCCTTCGTCATCCACGAGAAGACCACCACCTTCCCGTGGCTCGACTTCCGCGTCGTGATCGGCCGGCCGATGCCCTATCTCCTGCTGATGATCGCGCTCTTGCGCCTCACCATTCTTTCGACCGCCTTTCTCATCCCCTATTTCCTCGGCGGCGTTCGCGGCTTCCGGGCGCTTCAGGTGGGCGACACGCTGATCTGGATTGCGATCCCGCAACTCGTCATCTGTCCGGTCGCGGCCCTGATGCTGCGCCGCGCCGATCCGCGCATCCTCGCGTCCCTCGGACTTTGCCTCGTCGGGGGCGCCTGCCTGATGGTTGCCTATACGATTACGCCAGTCTGGGGATCGGACCAGTTTCTCCTTTCCCAGCTTCTGCAGGCCGTGGGCCAAAGCTTCGCGCTCTCGGGCATCGTCTTCAACGGCGTGCTCAACCTCCGGCCGCAGGATGCGCTGTCCTTCGGCGCCATGCTGCAGATCGCCCGGCTGTTCGGCGGCGAGCTCGGCCAAGCCCTGGTCGCAACCACGGCCCGGGTGCGGGAGCAACGCGCCTCGAACCTGATCGGGCAGCACCTGCGTGCGGGCGCCCAGAATGTCGACGAACGTCTGGCGTTCTACGGCCATATCATTCAGCAGCACGGCGGGCAGCCGGCGGCGGCGCCTGAGCTTCTGGCGCGGATCGTTCGGCTGATGGCAACGACGCAGGCGACGATCGATGCCTTCGTCGCAGTCGCCGCCTGTGCGGCGTTCGGCCTTTTCGTCATGATCGTGCTGCTGCCGAGACCGCCACGAACCCCGGCCTCGCATCGTCCCCTCTTCCGCAAAGGCTCGGCCGGATGAGCCCCGCGCGCGCGTCGGTGCTCCTTCTGACGGCCTCCCTTGCCGCCTGCACTCTTGGCCCCGATTACCGTCCGCCCGCACCGCCCGTGGGATCAACCGCGCCGCTCACGGGCTCGGACGGGAAGACCGCAAGCGCCCAGCCCCTGCCGCCCGGCTGGTGGCGGCTCTACGACGATCCGCGCCTCAACGATCTCGTCGAACAGGCCTTCGCCGTCAATGACGAGCTGAAGGTCGCCGAAGCCAATCTGGCGGCAGCGCGCGCAATCTTCGAGGGTGCCCGGGCGCTGCAACTGCCGCAGACGGCAACCGAGGGCAGCGCCACCTACGGGCGAAATCCGACGCTCGACACCATTCTTGAAACCGAAGGCCATGAACCGCAGGACAGCTGGCTATTCGACGCTACCTTCGACGTTTCCTACGAGCTCGATCTCTTCGGCCATGTTCGCCGTTCGGTAGAGGCAGCGCGGGACAATGCCGAAGCCGTGGCCGCCGCACGGGACGGGCTGCGCGTGACCATCGCGGCCGAAACGGCGCGCGCCTATGGCTCGGTCTGCGCGCTCGGCGAGCAGCTTGCGGTAGCTCGGCATTCGCTCGGCGTCGTGCAGGAGGAGCTGCGCATTGTCGAGAACCGCCGGGCGGCAGGGGCGGGAACTGATTTTGACGTTGTCCGTTCAAAGACACTGGTCGCGCAGGTGAAGGCAATCCTGCCCCCGCTCGAGGGCCAGCGTGAAGCGGCACTCCTCGAACTCACAGCTCTTCTCGGCCGCACCCCGGCCCGCGCCCCACGCAAGGTTCTTGATTGCACAACACCACCGCAATTGACCGAGGCCGTGCCGGTGGGCGACGGCGCGGCCCTGCTGCAACGCCGGCCGGACATCCGCGAGGCAGACCGCAAGCTTGCCACGGCTCTGGCCGAAATCGGCGTTGCCAAGGCTGATCTGTTTCCCCGTGTCACGCTTAATGGCTTTTATGGCGGGGCCAGCAACCAGATTACCCTGCTCGGGTCGAATTCGGGCCTCGCCTGGGGTCTCGGCCCCGCCATCAGCTGGAGTTTTCCGAATCTCGCGGGGCCGCTCGCCCGCCTCGCGCAGAGCCGGGCCGCCGCGCGTGGCGCGCTCGCGCAATACGACGCGACGGTGCTGACGGCACTCAAGGAAACGGCGCAGGCGCTGGCCGCCTATCGCGCCGAACTCGACCATCACGCGGCCCTCGCCGCGGCCGCGAGCGAAGCCGGGCAGGCGCTCGGCATGGCGCGGGATCAGTTCACGGCCGGCGGCATCAGCCATCTCGACCTGCTGACGACGGAACAGACCAAGGTCGCGGCCGATCAGGCGGTCGCGGCTTCGGACGCCGCCCTGATCCAGGATCAGATCGCGCTGTTCAAGGCGCTCGGCGGGGGCTGGGAGAGGCCGGAGGCCCATCCGCGGCACGGGGCGTCCAATGCCTCACATTAAGGATCATTCAGAAAATGTTCTTGCATTGTTCCCGTTTTATTCGCTAGCCTGACGTCGTTCTCACAACGAGGTGCACGTCATGCTTGATCCTTCGCTGCGTCCCGCCGAAGACCAGGAAGTCGTCCAGGAACTCGCCTTCGTGCTGCGGAGCTGGCCCGGCGCCCGCGGCCGCCGCCGCAAGGATGAGCAACTCGCCCGCATCACCGCTGAACGGCTGGTCGACTATCTCCACCTCTCGGGCTTCGAGCTGCTGCGCCGGCCGCAGATCGCGATGGACATGAACTATGTCGGCGGCGGAGAAGGCTGAGGCACCCAGGGGCGGCAGGGGGCCGGCTGCCCCTGTTCACCGTCACGCCGGCAGAAGCGCCTCAACCGTCTTCTGCAGTAGCGCGAGGTCGGCAGGCCGGGAGAGCCGGTGGTCGCCGTCCTTGATCAGCGTCACACGCACATCCTGGCCGGCAATCCTGTCCGCGAGGGCGAGTGCAGTCTTCCAGGGCACGTCCTCGTCCTGCTGTCCCTGCAGCAGGCGCACCGGACAGGCGAGCGGAATGGCCGCGCCCATCAGCAGGTGACGGCGTCCATCCTCGATCAGCGCGCGCGTAATGGGCAGCGGCGCGTCATACTGGCTAGGCGCATAGATCACCCCTTTCTCCATGAGGTCGGAACGCGCCGCCTCCGGCATGCTGTTCCACATCAGCGTTTCGGTGAAATCGGGCGCGGCGGCGATGCCGACATAGGCCATGACCCGGTCCGGCCGGGCCAGCGCGATATTCAGGCCGATCCAGCCGCCCATGGAGGAGCCGACGAGGAGGAGCGGACCCTCGGTCAATGCGTCGATCACGGAAAGCGCGTCCTGGGTCCAGAGGCCGATGGTCCCGTCCTCGAAGCGACCGCCGCTTACCCCATGGCCGGAATAATCGAGCCGCAGCACGGCCTGGCCGCATTTGGCCGCCCACGTGGCGAGAAACACCGCCTTGCTACCCTCCATGTCGCTTTTGAAGCCGGGTAGGAAAACGATCGTCGGGCGCTGACCCGCCTGTCGTTTCCACGCCAGTTCCACACCGTCGGCCCGCTTGAGTCGCCCGGTCTCTTCCGTCATTCAGCCTTCTCCCGATCCCCTTCCTCAGGCGCGCCACCGTCGGATGATGCGTCCTCGCGCTCGGCGCTCAACCGGTCGACGCGCCGTCCGTCCATGGCCAGCACTTCGAAGCGCCAGCCGCCGAAGGCAATCCGGTCGCCGACCTGCGGCACCCGGCGCAGCAGCGCCAGCACCAGGCCGCCCGCGGTGTGATAGGTGCCGCGCGAGGGCACCTCACTGATCGAAAGCTTTTCCATGAGCTCGTCGAGCGGCATCAGCCCGTCGAGTTGAAAGCTCGTCTCCTCGGTCTTGCCGACCTCGCCGCCGCCATGCTCGGCGATGTTCTCATCGATCTCGCCCACGATCGCCTCCAGCATGTCTGCGGCGGTGATGAGACCCTCGATACTGCCGTATTCGTCGATCACGAAGGCCATGCCATTGGCATCGCCCTTCAGCCGTTCGAAGGCATCGAGCGCCGTGATCGCATCCGGCACGATCATCGGCTGCAGAATCGCCGCATCCAGGCTGAGCCTGCCGCCACCCAGCAGCTGATCCAGCAGCCCCTTGGCCTGAACGATGCCGATCGCATTGTCGACCGAGCCGTCCCCCACCACGAAGCGGGTATGCTGGCTGGACCGCAGCTTCGTGATCACCTCCTCGGCCGGTGCGTTGCGGTCGATCCAGGCGATTTCTGTGCGCGGCGTCATGATGGCGCGCACCGGCTTGTCTGCAAGACGCAGGATTCGCTCGATCATGAGCTTCTCCTCGCTTTCGAGCACGCCGGACTGGGTGCTTTCGGCGAGCAGCGCGCGCAGTTCCTCTTCACTCGGCACTTCGGGGCGGCTGCCGGAAATGCCGAAGAGCAGCAGGATGCCGGCCGAGGTCTTGCTGAGCAGCCAGATCGCGGGTTTCGTGATGCGCGCGATGACGATCAGCATCGGCGCGGCCCGTGCAGCGACGATTTCCGGCCGTCTCAGCGCCAGCTGCTTCGGGACCAACTCGCCCAGGACCATGGTGAGGAAGGTAACCAGGACCACGGTGAGGAAGAAGGCGATGGCATGGGCGAAACCGCCTGGAACGCCCAGATGCTCCAGCGCCCCCTCGACATCGCCGGTGATGCGCTCGCCGCTGAACATGCCGGTGACGACGCTGACAACGGTGATGCCAACCTGCACGGTAGGCAGAAAGACGTGGGGGTTCTCCGCCAGGCGCCGCGCGACGGACGCCCCCGCCACACCCTTGCGCTCGAGCACCGCAAGCCGCGCCCGCCGGGCCGAGATCAGCGCCAATTCGCTGCAGGCAAACAGGCCGTTGATGAGAATCAACACCAGTATGCCGATGAGTTCGAGCCCGATCTCCACGCCCTGAAGCACCTCCGCTGGCGCGGGCACCCAATGGGCCCGCACAATCCATGTTAAAGCAGGTGCAGACGACCTGCTCCACCCGATCTTCCTACAGTATCCGGTCGCTCCTGGCTCCCCGGGGGGTCCGGAGCAGCGGAGATCCCTCATCAAGGATTGGATGTCGATGCGCGCGCCCTCGCCCCTGGCTCTGTTGCTCGGCCTGCTTGGCCTCTTACCCTTCCTGATCACCGCCTACCTGGCCTCGGCCTGGCAGAGCCCCGCGGATGGCCGGGCACTGACCGCCCTCATCACCTATGGCGCGGTGATTCTCGCCTTCCTGGGCGGGGTGCACTGGGGCTTCGCGCTGGTCGAGCCGCCCGCCTCCCTCGCGGGCCTCGCTCCGCTGCCCACCAGCCGGGACCCGGCGCACAAGCCCCGCCTTCTGCTTGGCGTACTGCCGGCGCTCCTCGGTTGGGTGACGCTGCTCGTGGACCTGCTCCTGCCCTCGCCCGCCATCGCGCTGTGCATCCTCATTGCGGGATTCCTCGCAACGAATGTGGCGGAGCATGACGGCTATCGCCGCGGCTGGGTGCCGGCCCGCTACCTCTGGCTGCGCTGGATTCTCACCGTCATCGTTGTGGCTCTCCTTGTCACAACGCTCGTCCTGCGACTGAGCGGCGGCCGCATCATCTTCTAATAGACTGACAGACAACGATTTTATGAGGTGCCCCGCTGGGTCGTAAAATGTGATCGCGGCACCGGGACCGTTCTTGTGGCGATTATGGCGCAAATATGTCTTAATTGGGCCACGATCACGACGGAATCGGAGCAAGATGATGTTCTTCTGGTCCTCCACGACGACGTCCAAGGCCCCCAAGGCGCAGACCCCTGCTCCGGCGGCCGAGGATCGGGACCGCGATTGGGAACCGCAGACAGGCTTTGGCGGGTTCGAGACTTTCGGCCGTGGCGGCCTCGACATCGGCGGCCTTCACCGCGACCAGCAGTGGGTCGGTGCCTGGGGCGGCCGCTGCTGAGCCAAGCTTTTTTCCGTGCCCGCTTGACGTAGGCACGGCCAACGTCTTCTCACCGTGCTTCCCCATTGCGAGGGCAGCACCTTGAACGATATCCCCGACCGCGATCCGGTCATGGCTCAGGCCGATCTCGACCCCGAAAACTGGGACGAACTCAGGCATCTGGGCCACCGGATGCTCGACGATATGCTGGATCATCTGAGGGATCTCCGCAGCCAGCCGGTCTGGCAGCCCCTGCCCCCTGAAACCCGCGCCGGCTTTCATGCGCCGCTTCCCGTCTCAGGTGCCGATCCAGCCGCGGTCTACGAACGGTTCCGCGACACCATCCTCCCTTACAGCACCGGCAATACCCATCCCCGCTTCATGGGCTGGGTCCATGGCGGCGGCACGCCGCTCGGGATGCTGGCCGAGATGCTGGCAGGCGGGCTGAACGCCAATCTGGGCGGACGGGACCATGCGCCGATCGAGGCGGAACGCCAGGTCATCGCCTGGGCGGCCCAGGCCTTCGGCCTGCCGGAGAGCGCGGGCGGGTTGCTCGTCACCGGCAGTTCCATGGCCAATTTTATTGCCGTGCTTCTGGCGCGGCAGGCCGCCCTTGGTCCGGAGAGCCGCAAGTCCGGCGTCGGGGCCGCGCGCCTCACGGCCTACGCCTCCCAAACCGTGCATCGCTGCGTGCCGGACGCCATGGATATGGCCGGTCTCGGCAGCGATGCGCTCCGCCGCATTCCCGTGGGGACGGATCACCGCATGGATATCAGCGCGCTCCGTGCGGCGATTGCCTCGGATCGTGCGGCGGGCGCTACACCCTTCCTTGTTGTCGGCACGGCGGGCTCGGTCGATGTCGGTGCTTTCGATGACCTCGCGGCCACCGCCGATATCGCGGAGACCGAAGGCCTCTGGTTCCATGTTGATGGCGCTTTCGGCGCGCTCGCGGCTCTCTCCCCGGCACTCGCGCCCCACGTCGCAGGCATGGAGCGCGCCCGCTCCATCGCCTTCGACTTCCACAAATGGGCGCAGGCGCCCTATGACGCCGGCTGCATTCTGGTGCGGAACCAGGCAGACCAGATCGCGACCTTCGCGACCAATGCGGCCTATCTCACCGCCGCCACGCGCGGGCTCGCCACCAATGCGCCATGGCCCGCCGATCTCGGCCCCGACCTCTCCCGCGGCTTCCGCGCGCTCAAGATCTGGTTCGCCCTGCAGGTCTTCGGTGCCGCTCGGCTCGGCGCGGTCGCGGAGAATTCATGTGCCGTCGCGCGCCACCTCGCGGCCCGCATCGCGGCAGAGCCTGCACTGGAATTGCTCGCCCCGGTGCCGCTCAACATCGTCTGCTTCCGCTACCGGGCGGAAGAAAGCGAGGCTGACCAGCTGAATGCCGAGATCGTGGCCGATATCCAGGAAGCCGGGCTGGCCGCCCCCTCCACCACGCGCATCGGCGGCAGGCTCGCCATCCGCGCCGCCTTCGTCAATCATCGCAGCCGGCCGGAGGATGCCGACGCGCTGGTCGCGGCCGTGCTGGAAGCAGGGCGCGCGCTGGTTCGAAAAGCGGGCTAAGATCACCCGACGCGAAGGATAGGACATGGCTATGAGCGAACATCCCCTGATCGGGCAACTCAAGGCGGCGCGCGTCGTGCCCGTGGTGCGTATGAAAAGCGCCACCCATGCCGCCACCGCGGTACGCTGGCTCTATGATGCGGGCTTACGCATTTTCGAAATCACCATGACGATCCCCGATGCGCCGGCCCTCATTCGCGAACTCTCTTCCGACCCGGCGCTCCTCGTCGGTGCCGGCACGGTGCCGGACGCGGCGACGGCGGAAACCTGCCTCCGCGCCGGAGCCCGCTTTGTCGTTTCCCCCTGGGTCGATCCCGATCTCGTCGCGCCCTGCCGCGCAGCGAGCGCCGTGTTGATGTCGGGTGCCACCACGCCCACCGAGGTTCGCGCCGCGCTCCGCGCGGGTGCGGATGTCGTGAAGGTTTTCCCCGCCGCCTCGGCGGGCGGGCCGAGCCATGTGAAAGCGCTGGCGAGCGTTTTCCCCGGCGTCACTTTCTGCCCGACGGGCGGTGTCGACCCCGGCAATCTCGAAGCCTATCTTGCGGCAGGCGCCGCCTTCGTGGGCATGGGCGGCAAACTGGTGGACGAGACCCTGGTTGCCGCCGGCGACCGTGCGGCGGTCAGCGCGATCGCGCAGCAGATTCTCGTCAGGGCCTGAGCCTCAGGGTCTGATCGGCTGAGATGGATCGCGGGCGCGAGCCATCTGATCCGTGAAACAGACCCTTATCAATGGTTTAGCGTGTGCCTCACGTGTCATATAGAAGCGGAATCGCTTCAATTTGACACAGTCACACGCTAGGAGGAGACGAACAGGATGGCGGCCGACCTCGTCTGCATCGGAGAGCCGATGCTGGAATTCAACCAGCAGCCTCAGCTTCCCGACGGCCGCATCCTGTATCAACAGGGTTTCGGGGGCGACACCGCCAATGTCGCCGTCGCCGCCGCGCGGCAGGGCATCAAAACGGCCTATGTCTCAGCGGTGGGCCGGGACCCGGCCGGCGAGGCGTTGATCGCCCTCTGGGCCGAGGAGGGCGTGGATGCCAGCCATATCCGCCGTTCCGACAGCCATCCGACAGGGCTCTATTTCGTGAATCACGGGCCGGAAGGCCACAGCTTCAGCTATCTCCGCAGCGGCTCCGCAGCGACGACGCTGGCGCCCGCCGACATCCCGGAAAAGACCATCGCCGCCGCACGGATCGTCTTCGCGAGCGGCATCTCCCTCGCAATTTCGGCGAGTGCCGCGGATGCCGTCTTCCATGCCTTCGCGATCGCCCGCCAGAATGGCGTCGCCATCGCCCTCGACACCAACTACCGGCCGTCCCTCTGGGCACCGCGCCGGGCCGCCGCCTTGATCCATGCCGCCATCGGCGAGGCCGATATCGCGATGCCTGGCATGGATGATGCCCTGGCACTGACCGGCCTCAGCGACCCCGATGCGGTGCTCGATTTCTATCTCGCCCTCGGCCCCGGCCTCGTCCTGCTCAAGATGGGTGTGAAAGGGGTCTATCTCGGAACGCCCGAGATGCGGCTCCGCATCCCGCCCTTCCCGGTCGCGGCGGTGGACGCGACGGGTGCCGGGGATACCTTCTGCGGTGCCACGATGGCACGGCTGCTGCTGGGCGACACGCCGGAGGATGCGGCCCATTACGGCGCCGCCGCCGCTGCCATTTCAACCACGGGTTATGGCGCTATCGCGCCGATCCCCCGTACCCCGGAGATCTGGGCCGCCATGGCGATGCGCAACCGATGAGCATCACACCCGACCATCACCCGATCGCCATCGGCGGCGTCGAGACGAAACTGCCGATCGTCGCGCTGAATGAGACGGTCGCCATCGCTCTGCTGATGGTGATCGATCAAGGGATCGCCTTCGGCAGCCGTGCGGGTGCCGCTCTCGCCGACATCGCGCGCCCGCTCTCGCCGGATATCGTGGTGGGTGCGGCGACGCTCGGGATACCCGTCGCGATGGAAGTGAGCCGCGCGCTGGGCCTGGACGACTACGTCATCCTCCAGAAGTCACCGAAAATCCATCTCGCGGATGCACTGAAGGAAAGCGTGAAATCCGTCACCTCGCACGGGGTGCAGAATCTGATGCTGGACCGCCGCTCGGTGCCGCTGCTGGAAGGCCGCCGGGTTTTCGTGGTGGATGACGTGGCATCGACCGGATCGAGCCTCGCTGCAGTTCTGCGCCTGCTCCGTCGCGCCGGCGCCGAGATCGTCGGCATCGGCGTGATCCTGACCGAGGGTCATGATTGGAAGGCGGCACTCGGAGAAGATGCCGGACTGGTGCAGGGCCTGGCTCACATCCCGGTTTTCCGCATCGAAAACGGCGCGGCCGTGCCGATTCCCGAGACGCTCTGAGGACGGGTCCTCACATGTGCAGGCCGGGCGCCTCCTGGCCCGTGCTGGCGACGTATTCGGCATAGCCGCCGTCATAGTAGTGAACGCCCTCGGGCGTCAGCTCCAGCACACGGTTCGACAGGGCGGCCAGAAAATGCCGGTCATGGGAGACGAAGAGCATGGTGCCTTCGTAATCCGCCAGCGCCCGGATCAGCATCTCCTTGGTCGCGATATCCAGATGGTTGGTCGGCTCGTCCAGCACCAGGAAATTCGGCGGTTCGAAGAGCATCAGCGCCATCACCAGCCGCGCCTTCTCCCCGCCTGAGAGCACGCGGCAGCGCTTCTCGATCTCGTCGCCCGAAAAGCCGAAGCCGCCCGCCAGCGCCCGCAACTGGCCCTGATTGGCGCGGGGAAAGGCGCCTTCCAGCGTTTCGAAAATGGTGGCCTCGCCATCCAGCAGGTCCATCGCATGCTGGGCGAAATAGCCCATTTTCACACTGGCGCCGATGGTGACCTGGCCAGCATCCGGCTCCGTTGATCCTGCAACGAGCTTCAGAAGCGTCGATTTGCCCGCGCCGTTCACGCCCAGCACGCAGCAACGTTCCTTGCGGCGGATCATCAGATCCAGCCCCTTATAGATCCGGCGACTGCCATAGCTCTTGTGAACGGCCTTGAGATTCGCGACGTCCTCGCCCGAGCGCGGCGGTGGGGCGAAATCGAAGGAAAGCGCCTGGCGGCGCTTGGGCGGTTCCACGCGGTCAATCTTGTCGAGCTTCTTGATGCGGCTCTGCACCTGGGCCGCGTGGGACGCGCGGGCCTTGAAGCGGTCGATGAAGGCGACCTCCTTCGCCAGCATTGCTTGCTGCCGCTCGAACTGCGCCTGCTGCTGCTTCTCGTTCAGCGCGCGCTGCTGCTCGTAGAATTCATAGTCGCCGGAATAGACGGTGAGGCTGCCGCCGTCGATCTCGGCCACCTTGTTGATGACGCGGTTCATGAAGGCGCGGTCATGCGAGGTCATCAGCAGGGCGCCGTCATAGCCGCGCAGGAACTGCTCCAGCCAGATCAGGCTTTCAAGGTCGAGATGGTTGGAGGGCTCGTCGAGCAGCATCACGTCTGGGCGCATCAGCAGGATGCGGCCGAGCGCTACGCGCATCTTCCAGCCCCCGGAAAGCTTTCCGACATCGCCGTCCATCATCTCCTGGGAGAAGCCGAGGCCGTGCAGAACCTCCCGCGCCTTGGAATCGAGCGCATAGCCGCCCAGCTCCTCGAAGCGGGCCTGCACGGTGCCGAACCGCTCCAGGATCGCGTCCAGCTCATCATAGCGCTCAGGGTCCGCCATGGCGGCCTCAAGTTCGGCGAGTTCGGCGGCAACGGTACTGACGTCCCCGGCCCCGTCCATCACCTCGGCCACTGCCGAACGCCCTGCCATCTCGCCCACATCCTGGCTGAAGAAGCCGATGGTGACGCCACGCTCGATGAGCACCTGCCCCTCGTCCGGCTCCTCCTCGCGCGTGATGATGCGGAAAAGCGTCGTCTTGCCGGCGCCATTGGGGCCGACGAGACCGATCTTCTCGCCCTTCTGCAGCGCGGCGGAGGCCTCGATGAAGACCAGGCGCTGGCCGTTCTGCTTGCTGATATTGTCCAGGCGGATCATCGGGTCTTCGGTATCCTCGGGCGGCATTCGGGCGGTCGCCGAGGGTCTAGCGCAGGACGGCGCGCGGGGAAACCGGGGCTACCGGCACGGCGCCAGCGATGTTCCGCATGCCCTTGGAAAGGACTATGCTTGCCGCCGACGCTTGCGCCTGGGATCTTCCCGAAAACGACAATCAGAAACAGGAGCCGTTCGATGTCCCCGGAAACCACCGCCATTGTCCTGATCGAATACCAGAACGATTTCACCAGCGAAGGCGGGGCGCTGCATGAGGCCGTCAAACCGGTGATGCAGAGCACCGGCATGCTCGGCCATACCGTCTCCCTCGTGAAGCAGGCGCGGGACAGTGGGGCGCTGATCGTCTATTCGCCGATTTCCTTCGCGCCCGATTACCATGAGCTGAGCCCGGCGCCCTACGGCATCCTCAAAGGCGTCGTCGACAGCAAGGCCTTCCGCAAAGGCAGCTGGGGCGCCGAGATGGTGGACGTGCTGACACCGGACGAGCCGGATATCGTGATCGAAGGCAAGCGCGGGCTCGATGCCTTCGCCAGCACCAATCTCGACTTCATCCTGCGCGCGCGCGGCATCAAGACCATCGCGCTGGGCGGATTTTTGACCAATTGCTGCGTCGAATCGACGATGCGTACCGGCTACGAGAAGGGCTTCGACGTCGTCACCCTCACGGATTGCACGGCGACGCTCAGCGACGAGGAACAGCGGTTTGCGGTGGAAAAGAACTACCCGATGTTCTCCCGCCCGATGACGCATGA
>NZ_DATJJK010000252.1:0-30209 GCF_035492295.1 Acidisoma sp.
CATCAAAGACAACCACAGCGCCGACATTGCTTTGGGCGCAGATGGCCGCTTCGTCTATGTCTCCAACCGAGGGCATGACAGCATAGCCGGCCTGGCACTCGATGCCCGAACGGGGCGGATGACACTCCTCGGCCATACGCCCTGCGGCGGTGCCACACCGCGCGGACTCACGACGGATCCCTCCGGACGCTTCCTCGCCGCCGCCAATCAGAATGGCGACAATGTCTCTTTCTTTGTCATTGACGCTGCAAGTGGCGATTTGAAAGCAGCTCGGCACCCCTTGCCGATCGGCACGCCGATGTGCGTCGCCTTTGCGCGCTGGCGATGAGCGGAGCCGCATGGACGCGGCCGAGCCCATCAGTCGTGATAGAGCACCGAGCGCCCACCGTCGATCGCGATACTCGTCGCGTTGATGAAAGGTGCTTCGTCCGAGGCAAGAAAGAGCGCGGTCATGGCGACTTCCTCCGGACGGCCGATGCGCCTGGGCGGATGAAGATCATACACCTTCTGCTTCTCCGCCACAGGATCGGGGAAGGTGTTCCAGTAGTCCCGCGCGAGATCGGTCTCGATATAGCCGGGGGACACGGCATTCACCCGCACGCCACGCGCGGCATATTGAATGCCAAGCGCCCGGGTGAGGCCGAGTAGCCCGTGCTTCGCCACGGGGTAGGGGAAGGTATCGGGAATGATCGTCGTGGAATGACTGGACGCGATGTTGACGATACTGCCACCGCCCTGAGAGAGCATCGCCGGCAAAACGGCTTTGCACATATGCCAGACCCCTTCGAGATCCACGGCAAAGCAGCGCTTCCACTCCGCCTCCGTCGTCTCCAACGGTTCATGAAAGACATTGATGCCGGCATTGTTGACGAGCACGTCGATACGCCCAAAGGCCGCAAGCGCTGCCTGAGCAGCCGCCTCTGCGGCGCGGATGTCTGCGACATCGGTTTCGAGAAACAGGCTGCGCGCGCCGAGCTCGGCGAGTTCGGCCGCCATGGCTGAACCCGTGTCCTTGTCGCGTTCGGCGATGACGACCACCGCCCCGGCCCCGGCAAAGGCGCGGGCGGTTGCCGCACCGATGCCGCGCCCGGCGCCGGTGATGATGGCGATCTTGTCCTGCAGTCTTCCCGACATGGCGCTCACCAATCGACCACGGTGCCGTCCGGAAGCACGGCTTCCGTCGCGGCCATGATTTCCTGCTTGAAGGGATGCCGGGCGGCAACTGTCTCGTCAATCTCGACGCCCAGCCCTGGGGCCTCGGGGATTTGCCAATGCCCGTCCACCATCCGGATCGGGCCTTGCAGCACCTCCCCATACCAGGGCACGGCGCCCACCATCTCCTCCTGAATCACGAAATTCGGCGTCGCAATATCAAAATGCAGCGCAGCGACGCCGGCAAGTGGGCCGAGAGGATTGTGCGGCGCGATGCCGATGCCGGCGAGTTCCGCCATGGCCGCTATCTTGCGCGCTTCCGTGAAACCGCCGACATGACAGAGGTCGGGCTGAGCGACGTCGATGGCGCGCGCGGCAAAGATCGGCTCGAACTCCCACCGGTCCACGAGCCGCTCGCCAGCGGCGAGGGGGACATGGGTGCGGCCGGCAATGGCCTTCAGCCCCGCCACATCCTGCGGAGGAAGAGGCTCTTCCACAAACAGTGGCCGTCCGGCTGAAAGCGCATCGATGTAGTGCAGCGCGGCGCCGGCGGAGGCGCAGCGGCCATGAAAATCGACCATCAAATCCACCTCGTCGCCGACAGCCGCGCGCAAATCCTGCATCATGCGCGCAACGTCGTCGACAGCGCGATTGGGCGCCGTGTAATGGGTATAGGGGATGATGACGAGCTTCATGGCTTGGTAGCCGCGGGCCAAGACCTCATGGGCGCGCTCGATCAACGCTCCTGCGGACATGGTGTTGTAGACGGCATCGATCTGGCCGAGGCCGAGATGGGTATAGACCCGCACCCGGTCCCGCGTGCGGCCGCCGAGGAGCCTCCAGACCGGCAGGCCCACGCTCTTGCCGAAAATATCCCAGAGTGCCACTTCAATGCCGGCGATCGCGCTGCTGCCGATAACCCCGATGCGCCAAAAACCGTGCTTGTGCATGATGCGAACGAGATTCTCGATGTCCCGCGGATCGCGGCCGATGATCAGTGGGGCGAGATCCTCCACAGCGCCCGTAACGGCTCGGGTTTTCCATTCCAAGGTCGCCTCGCCCCAGCCATAGAGACCGGGCTGATCCGTATCCACGCGCACGAAGATCCAGTTGCGCATTTCGGCATTGACGACGACGGTGCGGATGCCGGTGATCTTCATGCGGCTGTCTCCTCTGGCGTAAAAACGACACGGGCGGTCATGACCTCGCCAGGCGCCAGCAACGCAAGGCCACCGAGGTCCTCCGCATGGTGGCCATCAGCTCGATGGGTCATGGGTTCGAAGCAAAAATACTCGCCCGCAAAGCCCGGCTCGAAGGCGGTATCGGACATGAAGAGGAAGTAGTGAGAAAATGCCCCGTCTGCATCGATGGCGAGCGCAAGTCTCGATTCCGGCCAGGTGATGCGGGCCCGGCCGTCCCAGCCGGCGAAGCCGTTGTTGAGCCAGCGGCGAGGCAGGCGCGCCGGCCGGGTAAAGTCGAGATCGGCTGGCCGGGGGGCTTCTGGCCCAGGCATGAAGGCGGCATCTTCTGTATAGAAGCGCGCCGCGCGGGCGTGCAGCCGCGTTTCGGGTGTGAGCGGGAAATAGGGATGCAGGCCGAGCCCGAAGGGCATGGCCGCCGTCGCCGTGTTCCGCAGCGTCATCGTCATCGCGAGGGCCGGTGCCTCCGTGACGATGTAGTCGATGGCGGCCTCATAGGCGTAAGGCTGGCCCGGCTGGGCCGCGTGCCGGAGGGTGAAACGCGCGGCGGCATCGCTTACCTGTTCGACGGTCCAAAGGCTCAGCCAGCCGTCCCCATGCAGGTAATGCGAATCCCAGGGTTGATTAGGCTCCAGACTGTAGTCTTGGCCGCCGGCAGTGAAGCGATTGCCCGCTACGCGATTGCCGAATGGCAGGAGCGGAAAACAGCTCGCTCGTAAGGGATCGCCGCCATGCATGCTGCCATCTCGCATCAGAGGATGGCGCGTGCCATTTGCCCCTTGCCACCAAAGACCGGCGATGATCGCTCCGCGCCGGTCGAGATCGGCCGTGAGCCCCCTCCGGAAGAGGGTGATGCCATGGTCTGTCATTCTGCAATTCGCAGGATGATCTTGCCAGCCCGCCCGCTCGCCGCGAGGGCATAGGCCTCCGCCGCCTGGGTCAGGCTGAAGCGGTCTGTGATAAGATCACGCGGGTAGCGCTTCCAATCCGCAAGATCCTCCGCGCATTGATCCATGTTGTGCAGGCTGGTGACCCAGGAGCCGATGATCCGCCGTTGCTGATGCATCAGATCATCGCTGACCTTGAAGGTGACCTCACCCGTCTCCCCGATATAGACGCATCGGCCCCAGCTATGGGTGCCCTGCAGCGCCAGCAGACGACCACGCGCATTGCCCGAGCAATCGAGAGCGACGGTCGCACCTCCGCGGGTCACGTCCCGCACCGCGTCGAGCGTTTCCGGACTGGCGACGAAGCCGTGGGTGACAAGGCCGAGCCGCCGCGCGGCCTCAACCCGCTCGGCTTGGGTATCGACACCGACTGTCATCTTGGCGCCGCGTCCCTGCGCCAACATGAGGGCTGCCAGCCCGACCGGGCCGAGGCCCACCACCATCACGGTATCGCTGCCCGACACCTCGCCCCGCAGGATGCCCTCATAGGCAGTGCCGACCCCGCAGGAGATGAAACACCCGTCCTCATAGGTGAGGCTGTCGGGCAGTTTCACGAGGTCCTTCTCATCCGCGATGAGACATTCGGCATGGCCGCCGTCACGCTGCCAGCCGTATGCCGCCCGCCGCGGATCGGTGCAGCTGATCTGGTAGCCCTTGCGGCAACTGCGGCAGAAGCCGCAGCCCGAGATGTGATAGACAGCGACGCGATCCCCGGCCTTGAAATGACGACAGCCAGGCCCGAGGCTTTCCACCTGGCCGCTCGGCTCATGCCCCGCCACGACGCCCTGATACTTCGCGCCACCCTCGCCGACATGCTTGTGGTAAATATAGTGAATGTCGCTTCCACACAGGCCCGAGGCCTTCATGCGCAGCCGGACCTGACCGATCCCGGGCTCGGGGACTGGGATCTCGCGCAGATCGACGCGGTCGTCGCCCGGAAGGAAAGCGGCCAACATTTTTGCCATGGAAATTCTCCTGAAGCGATGATCAGCGGCCGGACCGGCGCGATGCTGCGACATTAAGAAGAACGGCCGCCACGATGATGACGCCACGAACCACATCCTGCACGAAGGAATTGATGCCGTAGAGCACCAGCCCGTCGCCGATGACAGTAATGGTCAAGACGCCAAGCAACGTCCCGAGCATGGAGCCGCGGCCCCCTGACAGCGAGGTGCCGCCCACGACGACACCGGCAATGACATCGAACTCGAGCCCCGAGGCGGCGCCCGCATTGCCGGTGCCCAGGCGGGCGAGCAGCATGATGGCGGTGACCGCCGCCATGAGACCGGACAGCGTGAAGATCAGAATGCGAATGCGGGTGACATTAATGCCGCATAGATGCGCGGCATTGGCATTTCCGCCGACGGCATAGACCGATCGCCCGAAGGCCGTCTTGCGTGACACGAAAACGAAGATCGCAAAAAGGACAATCATGACCACGGCCGAGACGGGCAGGCCGAAGACATTGTCTCCGATCCAGTCCAACGTGTCGTTATCGGCAAAGCTGACGGGCAAGGCGTTGGTCATGAAAAGGGCCAGCCCGCGCAATGCGCTCCACAGACCGAGAGTCGCGACGAAGGAGGGAACGTTGAAGACGCCCCGGAGCACCCCCGCGACGCTGCCGAGCAGTGCGCCCAGTATCAGCCCGCCACCAAGGGTCAGACCGAGTGGCATATTGTCCTTCAGGGCGAAGGCCATGATGACCGAGATGAAAGCGACCATGGGACCGACGCTGATGTCGATCTCTCCCGCGACGATGACGAGCGTCTGCGCCCAGGCAGCGATGCCGATGGTCGAGCCATCGCGCAGAATATTCACCTGGTTGTTGGCACTGAGGAAACCAGGCGAGATCGAGCCGAAGACCACGTAGAGCAGGAGAATGATGGCGACGAGGCCAAGCTCGTTGACATGGCGGCCGAGAGGGAGGATCGCGCGGCGGGGCAAAGCCGGAGTGACTGTAGAAACTGTCATGATATGATCCTCAGCCAAGGCAGGCGGCGAGCAGCCGCTCCGCATCGATATCTGGTGCCTGGTGCTCCTCAGCCATACAGCCCTGGCGTAGTACGAGAACACGGTCGCAGACCTGGTCCAGCTCTTCGATTTCGCTCGACACGAAGAGAATGGCGCGCCCCTCGCGCGCAAGGCTGCGGATGATGTCGTAGATCTGGCGCTTGGCCTCGACATCGACGCCGCGCGTCGGCTCATCCAACAGCAGGATGCGTGACCGCGCGTGTATCCAGCGCCCAATCACGACTTTCTGCTGGTTGCCGCCGGACAGTGTCACGACCGGTGTGGAAGTGGCAGCGGTTTTGACATGGAGCCGGTCGATGATTGTGCGCGTGACGCGGGCGATCGCATCTCCTGAGAGCACGCCCGCACGGTCGACCCGCCGGAAATCAGTGATTACCGTATTCTCATCAACCCCGAGCAGAGGGATGATTCCGTCTTCCTTGCGGCTTTCCGGCGTATAGCCGAAGCCACGTCGGATCATCCCCTTGTAGCTACGCCGGGGTACGGATGCGCCGTCTACGAGAATGGTGCCGGCCTCGGGCTTGCGCAGGCCCAGGATTGACTCCAGCAACTCTGTCCGGCCTGAGCCGAGCAGGCCCGCGATGCCGAGCACCTCGCCCGCACGCAGTTCGAAAGAGACGTTGGCGAGCTTGGGGGGCAGGGACAGGGCGCGCACGGAGAGCAAGGGCTGGCCGCCCGTGCGCGGCTCGACCCTCTGCGCCTGGGCGACCCGGCCGAGCATCATCTGGACGATATCCTCCGTACGGGCTTCCGCGACAGGCAGCGTGGAGATGATGCGCCCATCGCGCAGCACGGTCGCGCTGTCCGCGAGCCTTCGGATTTCGTTCATCCGGTGGCTGACATAGAGGACGGCAACACCCTGGTCAGCTGCCGCCCGCACCGCCGAGCAAACCTGGTCCACTTCCGCCGCGGCAAGGGAGCTTGTCGGCTCATCGAGGATGACGAGGCGGGGCGTGCCGAGGAAGGCGCGGGCGATTTCCACCATCTGGCGGGCAGCCGGGCTGAGCGCCGAGACGGGCAGATGAGGGTCGAGATCGAGGCCGAGCCGATGCAAGGCATGGTGTGTCTCCACGACCATCGCGGCATGGTCCAGCATGCCGCCGCGCCTGCGCCAAGCGCCGAGAAACATATTCTCCGCGATGCTCATGCTGGGAACGAGGCTGAGTTCCTGATAGACCGCACGCAACCCGCGCCGCGTCGCCTCCCGCGTGCGGCCCCCGCCCTGCTCGCGAAAGGGCTCTCCGCCCAGTAGCACGATGCCCTCATCCGGCGTCTCAGCACCGGTCAGGAGCCGGATGAGCGTCGATTTGCCGGCGCCATTCTTGCCCAGCACGGCGCGCACTTCCCCAGGCTGCACCGAGAAATCGACGCCATCGAGCGCAACGACGCCAGGATAGCGGCGGAACGCACCGCGAAGCTCCGCGACCGGCGCCCCTTGCGTTGTCGTCATGTCAGAGGCGCCCGCTTAGGGAATGCCGTCGCTATGCGACTGCAGCCAGGCATTGGCTTGCGCGGGCGTTGTGTAGAGGTCGATCTCGGCGGGGACGATCGGATCGGGCTGCGGCTTGCCTTCCACCGCGTTCATGGCTTGCTGGATGGCAAGATGGCCCACTTGCTTGCCGGAAATATCGACGACCGCTTTCAGTATCGAATGGTCGGCCAGGGCATGGGCAATGTCGGTCGTCATGTCGCTGCCGAACACGACCACTTTACGGCCGCTCTGCTGCACGGCGCGGGTCGCACCGAGCGTGGCGCCGCCGGATTCGCCGAAAAAGGCATCGAGATCAGGGTGCGCCGTCAGAATCTTCTCCGACACGGCAAGAGAGGCATCGACCGTCGTTCCCTGCTGGTTATCGACCAGGGTGGCGCCAGGCACGCGCTTCATGAGTGCTGCGACGAAACCCTTCCGGCGATTGATGCAGACCTCGACAAACTCACAGTTGACCACGCCGATCTTGGGTGCGGTCAGTCCGGCCTTCACGAAGTAGTCCGCCGCCGCTTCGCCCAGCTTGGCGCCGAAGGCGACCGGGTCGCCGACGACATAGGCATAGACGTATTTCTTCATCGCCTTGTCGGAGATGCAGGTATTGTAACAGACAACCGGGATGCCCGCCTCATGCGCGCGGCGGATGGCATGCACCGAGCCTTCGGCCGAGACAGCCGAGAGCAGAATCGCCTTCACATTCGCCGAGATAAGGGTATCGATGAAGGCACTTTCCTTTGATGGATCATCCTGCGCAGTCGTCTCGACCAGCCTGATGGGCCGACCCATCGACGCCGCACCTGCCTGCACGCCGGCCCGGACACCGGCATAGTAGCCCTGGGAATCCAGGTAGATCGCTCCGATTGCCGTCGGATTGGCCGCCTGCGCCATGGGAGCGGCCAACCCGGCGCCGAGGCCGCACAAAACCGCTAGCGCCTTGAGAAAAGACATTTTTGTCACCGTTCTCTCCCCCTTTTTCTTCCCTTACAGCCGGGAATGTGTATGATTGTTCGGGTAGATTAGTCGGATGTATAGAGTATGCAAGTCGGAAATATGACCCGCCCACGGGTCCACCAGACTGTGGTGGCGACTCTGGCGCGGCGGATCCTTTCCGGTGAGATTGCGGAGGGCGAGATCCTGCCGAGCATGGAGGAGTTGAGTGTGGAGCGTGGCGTCAGCCGCTCCGCCATGAGGGAGGCGGTCAAGGTCCTCAGCGCCAAGGGTCTGGTCGAAGTGCGGCCACGCATCGGCACGCGCGTGCGGCCGCGCAGCAGTTGGAACCTCATGGATCCGGAAGTGCTTTCCTGGTGCGGTGGCGATCTGGACGCGCGTATTCTGACCAGTCTGCTGCAATGCCGAATGCTGATCGAACCCGGGGCGGCGGCGCTTGCCGCTGCCAACGCTTCCGCCGGCCAGCTTGCCGTGATCGAAGATGCCTTTCACCGCATGCGCGCTGCGGCAAGCATCAACGATCGAGTTCAGGCAGATCTCGACTTCCACGTCGCGGTGCTGCGTGCCAGCGGCAATCTCTTTCTGGAACAATGGGGAGGAACGATTTCGTCCGTTCTGCTCGCGGCCTTTCGGCTGTCGACCGAGACTGCGCCCTCCGATGACGAGGCCTTCGGCGTACATGCGGAGGTTCTCGAGGCGATCAGGCTTCGCAACGAGTTGCGCGCCGACCGCGCCATGCGGCGATTGCTGACTGTCGCGGCCAAGGATCTGCACGTCGAGGAGAAGGAGGCGAAGAAGGCATCCTGATGTCGCTGTGATGCGAGAAGTGGACTTGACGCGCCAACGCATCGGACATTTGATGGGTCGTCCGACGTGCCCAGGCGTCCGACCAGACAAAAAGAAGCTTCTACAGGATGTGGGCCGCGAGACCCGATCTCGATCTTCCTGCCTTTAGCTGTGTCGCAACAATAATAAGTAAAATAGAGGGGAAGCGATCAATGGATAAGACTTCAATGCATTTTGCATGGATGCTGACGATGGCAGCGGCCGGGCTTGCCAGTGCCGGCTGCGTTTCGGCTGCTGCGGCCGCGGATTCCCAGCTCACCATCGCCTATATCCAGAAGCAGGGGGACCAGCAGTATTTCGTGGACGAGGCGCAGGGCGCGCGTGACGAAGCGAAGACACTCGGCCATGTGAAGGTCAATGTCGTCAACGTGCAGATGGATTCGAACGCCGCCATCAGTGCGATGAACGTCATGGTCGGGCAGAAGGTGAATGGCATCGCCATCGTCGTGCCGGATCAGCAGATTGGACCGCAGGTCGTTGACATGGCGGACCGTGCCAAGATCCCGCTTGTTGCTTCCGACGATCCGATCAAGAGCGGCACCGGCCAACTTGCCGCCTTCGTCGGCTTCGATGGCTATCAGATGGGCTACAAAGTCGGGAAAGCCGCCGGCGAGTTCTACAAGAAGGCAGGCTGGAAAGCGGGTGAAACGCGCATTGCGGCCGCTTTCGAGGAACAGCTTTCTGTCTGCCAGGATCGTGAGCGCGGCGAGGAGGATGGTTTCAAGGCTGTAACCGGCGGAGAGATGCCGACGATCATCAAGATCGGCACGGACAATTCCGTCGTCGACTCGCAGAACCGCACTTCGGCGGTTGTGACGGCAAATCCGCAGATCTCCCACTGGGTCGTCTGGGGATGCAATGACGAGAACGAAACCGGCGCTGTCACCGCGCTCGCCAATGCCGGCATGAAGGCAGACAACATCATCGGCGTCGGCCTGGGTGCCTATCTGACCTGCAAGGATTGGAAGGCCGGCCAGGCCTCCGGCAACAAGGCCGCGCTTTTCATCAGCGGGCATGATGTGGGTAGCGCCGCCGTAAGGGTTTTGGTCGACAGCATCCGCAATCACACGCCGCTGCCTGCGAAGACCGTGGCGACCACGACGATCGTGACGCCGGAGAACTGGAAATCCGTCATGGGCAGTTGCAGCTGAAGCCCCGCATCCGATGACGGGAGAGATTGTGCTGAGCCTGGACTCCGTGGCCAAGCGCTTCGGCGCGGTCCAGGCGCTGCGCGGGGTCACCCTTACGGCCAGGGCCGGTGAGGTCCTGGCCTTGATGGGTGAGAACGGCGCCGGCAAGTCGACGCTGCTGAGGCTGATGAGCGGCGTTCATCAGCCTGACGACGGCACCATTCATGTGGCGGGCGTCGAGATGCGCTTCGCGACGCCGATCGCGGCGCGCGATGCGGGCATTCGCGTGGTCGTCCAGGAGCCGGAAATCATTCCGGATGTCTCTGTGGCCGAGAATGTCTATGCCGGGACTTTGCCGCGCCGCGGCCACTTTTTTGACCGGAGCGCCCTGCGCGCGCGGCTGGAACAGGATCTTGCCCGTTACGGCTTTTCAGGCGTGCTGCGGCCTGAGCAGATGGGTCGCAGCCTGTCTCCGGCCCAACGGCAGCTTGTCGAGATTTTGCGCGCGCTGATCGGCCAAGCGCGTGTCATCGCATTCGACGAACCGACATCCTCCCTCTCGGACCATGAGGTGGAAAGCCTCTTTCGCCTTATCGGACAATTGCGCGCGGAAGGGATTGCCGTCATCTACGTCTCCCACCGCATGAAGGAGATCTTCCGCATCGCGGACCGCATCCTGGTGCTGCGGGACGGTGCCACCGTCGGCGAGCGGTTGGCGGCGGAAACCGACGAGCCGGAACTGGTCCGCATGATGGTAGGACGGGATCTGTCCGCGCTATTTCGGCGGAGCGAGCGGCGGGTCGGTCGAACGGTTTTGAAACTTAGCCATGTGTCGACTGAAGACGTGCAGGATATCAGCTTCGAGGTGCGCGCCGGGGAGGTGGTGGCCTTGGCCGGCCTCGTGGGGGCCGGCCGTACTGAACTCGCCCATGCCGTAATCGGCGATACGCCGCTTGTCTCCGGGCAGATCGAGGTGGACGGACGGCCTCTACGCCTCGCCTCGCCACGCGATGCCGTCAGAGCCGGAATTGCGCTCGCCCCCGAGGAACGCAAGCAACAGGCGCTGCTGATGAAACGGTCGGTGCGGGACAACATCTGCCTTGCCATCCTCGGCCGTTTGCAGCGCTTCCGCGTCGTCAGCCGCTCGAAGGAGAGCCGGATCGCGCGGCACTATGTGCAGGAATTGCGGATACGCACCCCGACGATCGAGCAGGAAGTCTCTACCCTGTCCGGTGGCAATCAACAGAAGACCGTGCTTGCGCGGTGGCTCGCGCGGGACGCGAAACTGCTGATCCTGGACGAGCCGACGCGCGGTGTCGATGTCGGCGCCAAGGCCGATATCTATGCCATCATCGACAAGCTGGCCGCCGAGGGCAGCGCCATCCTGGTCATCTCCTCGGAACTGCCCGAAGTGCTCGGCCTGGCGGACCGTATCGTGGTCATGCAGGGCGGCCGCGTACGGGGCGAGCTGGACCGGCACGATGCCACGGAAGAAAAGATACTCAGCCTCGCGATCCTGGAGGACGCCGCATGACAAATCCGGCAGGCGGCTCGTCCGCGCTCGCGCCGAAGGTGCGCCTTCCCGCCCTCCGCCGCGCCTGGGCGTTGATCGGCGCGCAAAACATCAGTCTGTTGCTGGCGCTTCTGCTTCTTGTGCTATTCATCGGCCTGCAGAACGGCAACTTCTTCTACGCGAGCAATATCGCGACGATCGGTACGACGGTCGCGATCGTCGGCGTATTGGCGGTCGTACAGACCGTGGTGATGCTGCTCGGCGGGTTGGATATTTCCGTTGGCAGTCAGGCCGGGCTTACCTCGGTCGTTTCTGCCATGGTCTTCATGGCGACGGGCAGCGCGCTTGCCGGCATTCTGGCAGCTCTGGCACTTGGCCTCGTTCTTGGCCTGCTCAACGGTGTCGTCATCATCTATGGGCGCGTGAATGCGGTGATCGCGACGCTGGCGACCTTCGCCGCCTATCGCGGCGCCGCCAACCTGATTTCGGACGGACGTGCCCAGGGCTATACGGGCATGAATCATTTCTTCGTCTTCCTGGCACGGGGCGACATGTTGGGCATTCCCGTGCTGATCTGGATTCTTCTGCTGGTCGCGCTTCTCGTGCAGCTGATGCTCCATTACACTGATATCGGCCGCAACATCTATGCAGTCGGCGGCAATGCCACGGCGGCACGCCTGGCCGGCATTCCGCTCAATCGCTACATCATCGGCTGCTACATGTTGGTGGGATTCGTCGCCGCTATCGCCGGCGTTCTGCTGACGGCACGCACCGGATCGGGCCAACCGACATCCGGCAGCCAGGGACTGGAATTGCAGTCGATCACGGCAGCAGCACTCGGCGGTGTGGCGCTGCAGGGCGGGCGGGGCACCATCGTTGGCACAATTCTGGCGGTCATTCTGCTCGGCGTGCTGGAGAACGGGCTGATCATCCTCAACGTCAACAGCTTCTGGCAGGACATCGCCCAAGGTCTTCTCCTCGTGGTTGCTGTCGTCATCCAGCAGAGGCGGGCAGGCGGTCGCGGGGTGGGTTTGCCTTGATAGAGCAATGATCGCGATTGGCTGTCCGCTAGCGCTCACCTTCGCGCAGGCCATGTAAACCGGGACGCGCAGCGCCTCATTGAACCTGCCCTGTCGGCCGGCATGGAGGCCGACAGGGCAACCGCGCCGGCGCCGGTTGCGCATTGGCCGGAACATTTCCGACAATGCCCAGTTGGGCGCAGGCGGGATCGTCGCGCGATGCGCGTTGACAGCCGTCGCGGCTTGCGGCTATGAAGTTCACATAAGAAAGCTTAATAAGCATATGTGAAGATCGGAAACCGCGAGCCGGACAGGACCGGCGACGGTCCTGCTCTCTGCCAGCGTCCTTGAGGAAAGCGGCCTGCCTGACAGAGGCAAAAGAGCCGCGCGGGAGGTCTCAGTGGTCGAGTTATCGCCAGCAGGGCTGGCACGGGCAGGTGGTTGCTCTGCCCTTGCGGCACCGGCGGGTCCAGAATCATGGTGACGGGTGCGCCCATCGCCAATCATGTCTGGCCCTTCTTCGGCAATGTGCAGGAAGGGCTCGGCCTGCATGGAAAGTCAGTGGCCGAGCCCCTGAGGCCGGCCGCACCCCATGAGGTCATCGCCCGGGTCGATGCCGTCTGCGTCTGTTCCTCGGACGTCAAGCTCATGCGCATGGGCTCTGCGCATCCGCTGTTCAAGGGCCGGGATCTCGCGCAATCACCCATCGTGCTGGGTCATGAAGTGGCGCTGACGGTCTGGGATGTCGGTGCAAACTGGCGGGAAAGCTACAGGCCCGGGCAGCGGCTGGGGCTCCAGCCCGCGATCGTCCGGGACGGCCAGCGCACCACAATCGGCATCGATCTCGCGGGCGGCTTCGGCCAATACCTCATTCTCGACGATCATGTGCTGGGCGGCCCGGACCCTTATGTCTTTCCGGTGCCGGAGGAGATGAGTTCAGCGGCGGTCGCCATGCTCGAACCCTATGCCTGCGTCGAAGCTGCCTATCGCCCGAATTGCCGCACGGCGCTGCGTCCGGGTGGCCGGCTGCTGCTCCTGGGCCTCCCGCACGGGGAGGCGATGACGCTCGAGGCCGATCTTGCGGTCGCCGAGGCGGTGCTGATCGCGGCACCGCCCGCGGTCGCAGAATGGGCGCAGCACCACGCCGCGCGTCTCTCCCAGGTCGCGGATCTCGCCGCCCTCGGCGATGCGCGCTTTGACGACATCATCCTCTGTGGCGCCTTCGATCCGGCTCTGACGGAGGCGGCTTTTGCCCGTCTGGCCGATGGCGGCCTGCTCGCTTTGGTCGGGCCCGGGGATGACGCGGCAAGCTGCCGGATCGATCCGGCGCTCATTCACTACCGCGCGCTGAGCATCGTGGGTGCGCCGGGACCTTCCATCGACGCGGCTTTCGGCACGGCGCGCAATCGCTTCGATCTCGCCCCCGGCGGCACCACCCTCATTCTGGGCGCAGGCGGCGCCATGGGCCGCATCCACCTGCACCGTGCGCTGGAACTGGCCGAGGGGCCGGACCTCGTCATCGCCGTCAGCCGCCAGAGGGCTCGGCTTGACGCCCTGCGTGCGGATTTCGGCCCGCTCGCGGCACGGCGCGGATCCAGGCTCGAAATCCTGGCCGACACGGACCTGGAGGAAGCGCTTCGGCATCTCGCACCGCAGGGCTGCGACGATGTGGTGGTCGCGGCGCCTGACCTCACGGCGATCGAGCGGGGCGCCCGCCTCCTGCGGCCCGGCGGCATGCTGGTGATCTTCGCAGGCACGCCCTTCGGCGCGGGGCGTCCCCTGCCGCTCGGCCAGATCAGCTGCCATGGCACCCGGCTGACGGGATCGACCGGATGCACGGTGGCGGACCAGAAGGAGGTGCTGGCGCGCGTCCTCTCGGGTGATCTCGATCTTGCCGGCAATCTCGAGGCCGTTTGCGGCTTCGAGGCGCTGCCCGACGCCGTTCGGTCCGTCGCGGCCGGCGAGGTCTGCGGCAAGATCGCCATTTTCCCGGGCCTCGCAGATCTGGAGCTGACGGCGGTCAGGACCATCGCGCGGCCGGCCGGCGTCGGCGGCTGGACGCGGGCGGACGAGCAGCGACTGGGCGCAGCATAGGCACCCCCGTGCGCGGGCCTGAGAGGATGCGAAGCTTGGACAAGACCTGTTTGCTGGGTGTCGATATCGGCACCATGGGCACGAAGGCGGCGGTGTATGACCTGCAGGGCCGGCAGTTGGGTTCGGCCTTCGAGGAATCCGTGCTCCTCTATCCGCGTCCGGGCTGGGTGGAGCAGCGGCCGGACGACATCTTCGGCTCCGTCCTGCGCACCGTTCGCGCAGCCGTCGCGGAGAGCGGCGTGACCCCGGGCTGTATCGCCGGCATCGCGCTGGACGGGCAGATGGGCGGCGTCTGCACCATCGACGCCGACTGGGACACACCCACGCATTACGATTCCTGGTTGGATAACCGCTGCGCCGGTCAGCTGCCGGCGCTGAAGCGGCATGAGGATGCGATCCTCGCGCGTTCGGGCTGCGTGCCTTCCTACAATCACGGCCCCAAGATCCTCTATTGGCGGGATGAACAGCCTGCCACTTGGCGCCGTATCCGAAGCTTCATCCCGCCCGCGCCCTATGTAGCGGGCCGGTTAGCGGGACTGCGCGGGGACGCGAGCTTCATGGATCGCACCTATCTCAATTTCACCCCCTTCGCGGACACGGCACGCGGCTGCTGGAACACCGACCTTCTGCAGGCCTTCGGGCTTGATGAGGCAAAGCTACCGCGCATCGTGGAGCCGACCGAGATCATCGGCACCGTCAGCCGGGAGGCTGCCGGGCTAACCGGGCTTCTGGTGGGCACGCCCATCGCCGCCGGGTGCGGCGACCAGGCGGCGAATGTGCTCGGGGCCGGCATCGTGGCACCCGGCATGGTCTTCGACACGGCCGGCACAGCCTCCGTCCTTTCCACCGTCATCGACCGTTTCGAAACGGACGGACGATACAAGACCCTGATGACCTGTCCCCATGTCGTACCAGGTCTCTATTACGCCATGGCCTATGTCGCGGGGGGCGGCCTCAATCTGCGCTGGTTCCGCGATACCTTCGCGACGGCGCAGGGAGCTGCTGCGGATGGCGACGCCTACCGGAAGCTGGACACGCTTGCGGCGGGGGTACCGCCGGGCGCGGACGATCTTTTCTTCCTCCCCCATATGGGCGGCCGCAACACGCCCAACAATACCAGCATGCGCGGCGCCTTTTTCGGCCTGACCTGGCGGCATGGCCAGGCAGAGATCTTCCGCGCCGTCATGGAGAGCATCGCCTACGAATACAGCGCCTATCTGCGCTCCGTGCGGGCGATTGCGCCCGAGCTTGCCTACCGCCGTGTCCTCAATATCGGCGGCGGCGCGCGCAGCCGGGTTTTTCGACAGATCAAGTCGGATGTTCTCGGTCTTGACTATGAACGGCTTGACCGCGACGAATTTGGTACACTCGGCAGTGCCTTGGTTGCGGGGAAGGCTGTGGGTGTGTTCGCGGACCTTTCCGCCAGCGCGATGTCTTTCAACAAGCCTTTGGATGAGAGAATCACGCCGAACCCGGCAGTCCGGGAGGAGTACGAGCGCCGCGCCGCCTTCTATGGGCGGCTGCTCGAGGGATCGGAGGGCCTGTTTCAGGATCTTCAAAGTCTGAGAGAGGCGCATCCTCCCTCAGCGTAAAACAATAACAACAAGAATCGTGGAAAAGAAAAACATGACCAGGACGTCCAGAATGCGTCGCCTTGTCTGCTCCGGCCTTGCCTTGGCACTCGGCGCCGGGTTGAGCCTTCCCGCCCGGGCGGCCGACGTCAAGCTTGTCGGCATCACGGTCGGCTCGCTCGGTAATCCCTACTATGCCGTGACCGATCGCGGCATCGAGGAGACGGCGAAGCACCTCACGCCGGGCGCGAAGGTGACAGCCGTTTCCGCCGACTACGACCTCAGCAAGCAGTTCACGCAGATCCAGAATTTTATGGCGGCGGGTGCGCAGATCGTGATGCTGAATGCGGTCGATCCGGTGGCGATCGCGCCTGCCGTAAAGCAGGCGCAGGCAGCCGGCATGGTGATCGCTGCCTTTGATGTGGCAGCCCAGGGCGCCGACATCACGGTGATGACGGACAATGTCAAAGCCGGATGGGAGGCCTGCGACGACATCGTGAAGCACCTGCCGGCAGGCGGCGGCAATGTCGTCATCGTCAACGGACCTCAGATCAGCGCCATCGTGGACCGCGTCGCGGGATGCAAAAAAGCCCTTGCCGTCAATCCGAACATTCACATCCTCTCGTCCAACCAGAATGGCCAAGCGTCCCGCGATGGCGGCTTCGCGGTGGGGCAGGGGATCCTGACGCAGTTTCCCAAGATCGACGCCATCTTCGCCATCAATGACCCGACGGCGATCGGCGTCGATTTGGCAGCCAAGCAGATGGGGCGCCATGAGTTCTTCATCACCTCCGTTGACGGATCCCCGGATGTGATTGCGGCGCTGAAGGACCCGCATTCCCTCATTCGCTCCTCGGCAGCGCAAGCACCGTACAAGATGGCGTCCGAGTCCTATCGCATCGGCGTCGGCATCCTGAACGGGACGAAGCCCGCGAGCAAAATCGTGCTGCTGGCGCCAACCCTGGTGACGCGCGAGAATGTGCAGAGCTTCGGGGGGTGGAGCAGTCAAAACTGAGGCGTGATGCGGAGGGGTGGAAGTAACCTCTCCGCACCATGATCTGAGGGTTGGCCCGGATTGACACGCAGGCACCAGGACCTATAATCACCTCAGAGCACTCGAATCACATATGTGAATTCCTCTCGCGCCCCGCCAGGGGCCGGGGGGCGGCACATGAACGATCATTCCAGGACGAGGAGCGCTCCTCTTGCGTGCCGCTGTCATGTATTCTCCGGGAGACATCCGGATCGAAGACGTCGCCAAACCCGCGCCCGGCGCGGATGAGGTACTGCTCCGCGTCGCCGCCTGCGGCGTCTGCGGATCGGACATCCCGCGCATGCTCACCAAGGGTGCGCATCGTATGCCCATCATCTGCGGGCACGAGTTCTCAGGCCATATCGTGGAGCTTGGCGAGGGGATCGAAGGCTGGCAGACGCAGGAACTCGTCTCCGTGGCACCGCTGATTCCCTGCCGGCATTGCCGCCAGTGCCTGGCGGGGAATTTTTCCCGCTGCCTGGACTATGATTATTTCGGCAGCCGCCGGGACGGCGCCTACGCGGAATATGTGGTGGTGCCGCTTGGCAATCTCCTGAAGGCGCCGCGCGGCATCGACCCGCGGGCGGCCGCCATGGCGGACCCCGCCTCCATCGCGCTTCATGCGATCTGGAAGACGCCGGTCCGGCTCGGCCAGGTCGGCGCCGTCGTCGGTTGCGGCCCGATCGGTCTCTTCGCCATCCAGTGGATGCGGCTGATGGGCATTCGCGAGATCGTGGCGGTCGACCTCTCCGACGAGAAGCTGGAGCAGGCGCGCGAAGCCGGGGCAACCCATTGCTTCCGCAGCCATGACACAATGCCCGAGCTGCCGGCGGCGGACCTCGTGATCGAGGCGGCGGGCCATCCCTCCACCGCCAATCTCGCCATCCGCCTGGCGGGGCCGGGCGGCCATGTCGTCTTCATCGGCATTCCGACCACTGAGGTGACGCTGGAGCAGTCAAGCTTCAACCATATGCTGCGTCAGGAGATTTCCCTGCACGGGTCCTGGAACTCCTTCGGCGCGCCGTTCCCCGGCCGGCAATGGACGGCCGCGCTGGAAGCGCTCGGCTCAGGCGAACTCAAATGGGAATTCATGATCACCCACGAACTCGGCCTTGAAGCACTGCCCGACATGTTCACGAAATTCCGTGAAAGGAACGAATTCATCTCCAAGGTGATGTTCCTGCCATAAGACGGGAACGGACGGCGGGGGGAAACAAAACATGGGCCTGATGCTGGGATTGGATTTTGGCACGGGTGGCGCGCGGGTCGGTGTCTTCGACCTCGAGCGGCGCGCGATCCTGGCATCCGCCGAGTGCGGCTATGAAACGCGCCATCCCCATCCGGGCTGGGCGGAACAGAACCCTGAGGAATGGTGGCGCGCCCTTGGCCGCGCGAGCCGCCAGGCGATAGCCGCGGCGGGCCATCCGGAGATCGTCGCCGTCTCCGTTGCGACCACGGCTTCCACCGTCGTGGCGTGCCGGGAGGACGGCACGCCGCTGCGCCCCGCGCTGCTCTGGATGGATTGCCGGGCGGGCGAGGAAGCCGCGCGCACAGCCAAAACCGACCATCCGGTGATGCGCTTTTCCGGCGGCTCGGATGCCGCCGAATGGCTGGTGCCGAAGGCGATGTGGCTGCGCCGGCGTGAGCCGGACATCTGGCACGCCGCGGACCGCATCTGCGAATGCCTGGACTGGATCAATTTCCAGCTCAGCGGCCGTTGGGTCGCCTCGCGCATGAACGCTACCTGCAAATGGAATTACGATCCCCCGGCCGGCTGCTTCCATCCTGCGCTCTATGACGCGCTCGGCATTCCCGATTTGCTGGAGCGGCTGCCGCAGCCTGTCGTGCCCGTGGGCGGCGCGATCGGTCGGCTCTCAGCGGCCGCGGCCGAGCATCTGGGCCTCAGCGGCCGGCCCCTGCTCGCCCAGGGCGGGATCGACGCCCATATCGGCGTTCTCGGTGCCGATACGGTCGCACCGGGCAAGCTGCTGATGATCGGGGGCACCTCCGTTGTTCATCTGTTCCATGTCCCGGCAGAGCAGCCTTTGCCGGGCTTCTGGGGGCCCTACCCGGATGCCCTGCTGGACGACCTCTGGCTGGTGGAGGGTGGCCAGGTGTCGGCCGGGTCGGTGCTCTCCTGGCTCAGCCGCACGATCTTCGGCCTGGATGAGGCCGGAACCCAGGCACTGATCGCCGAGGCCGCCGGGCGGCCAGTGGGCGACCACGGCCTGCTCACGCTCGACTATTTCATGGGCAATCGCACACCCTACCGCGATCCGCAGCTGCGCGGCGCGGTGCTGGGCCTCTCGCTCGGCCATGATCGTGCGGCGCTGTACCGCTCCGCCGCCGAAGGCGTGGCGCTTGCCTCGGCCAATGTGGTGGCGCAGGCGGAGATGCTCGGCATCGCCATGGACCGCATCGTCTCGGCCGGCGGCTACCGGCGCAACGCGCTTTGGTTGCAGGCGACGGTGGATGCGCTCGGCCGGCCGCTGCATCTGGCGGCCGAGGAAAATCTGACGATCGTGGGCTGTGCGGCCGTGGCCGCAACCGCGGCCGGACTCTTTCCCGATCTGACCGCCGCCGCGGCCGCCGTGGCGCGAGACGGTGCCTGCCTGGAACCCGATCCGGCAGCGCATCGCCGCTACCAGGAGGCCCTGGAGCGCTACCGGTCCGTCACCGACCTGCTGACGCCGATCTTTCATGACCTCTCTGCCGAGCGGGATATAACGGCGCCGGTGGCGCCGGTGCCCATCCTCGGCATGCCGGCCAGAGTGGAGGCACGGAATGTCCAAGCGCGTTGAGTCCCTTTCCGAGGCGGAGGTCGATTTTCGCAGCCTGCCGGTGGAGCAGCGGGAACTGCTCATGGTCCAGGCGGCCAAGAACTACTACGACCTCGACCTGACGATGGGGGAAATCGCCCGCACCCTGGGGCTGACGCGCTGGCAGGTCGGGCGATTGCTGAAGGATGCCCGGGAGCAGGGCGTGGTGCGGATCGAAATCGTGCCGCGCACGCAGCGCCGCCCCGATCTCGAAAGCCGTCTCCAGCGCGTCTGGGGGCTGCGCGAGGCCGTGGTCATTCCCGCGGCGGGTGGCGGCAATGATGAGATTCTGACGGATAACGTCGCCCAGGCGGCCGGCCAGTTCCTGGCCGCCCTGCAGCCGCGGCCGAGCCTGGTCGGCGTCAGCTGGGGCCGCACCATGGCCGCCGTCGCCCACTGGCTGCCGCGCCGCTGGAATCCCGGTGTCGAAGTTGTCTTGTTGAACGGCGCCATGAATGTCCGCCCTGCGGCGACCCGCACCAACAACGTCGCCGAACTCTTCGCCCAGGCCGGGGATGGCCTCGCGACGCTGATCCCCGTGCCCGCCATCGTCGGCCGCGCCGAGACACGCACCGTGCTGGAGGCCGATCCCGTCATTGCCTCGGTCCTCAAGCTTGGCCGCGAGGCGCCTGTGATCTGCTTCGGTCTTGGCGGCATGACCAATGATTCCGTTCTCGTGCAGTCCGGCTGCCTGGAAGACCGGGAACTATCCGACCTGCGCAAGCGCGGCGCGGTGGGCGATGTGCTCGGCCGTTTCATCGACCGGGACGGGCGGATCGCCGACGAGGCGCTGGACAATCGCACCGTCGGGCTATCGCTCGACGAGGCAGCCAAGAAATCGGTCTCCATCGGCGTCGCCTGCGGGCCGCGCAAACATGCGGTTGTGCTGGCGGCGCTGCGCGCACGCCTCCTCAACGTTCTCGTGACCGACGAGGCGACCGCGCTCGTTGCCCTCAAGGCCGCCGAATAGGGCGGCGCGCTTCCACCTCAGACGATACGGAGCTCCTTCATGTCGAGCAATATTCCCCGCAATGACGGCACGCCGCTTCGGCTTGAGCTTGTGGAGCGCGTGCGCGTCAATACCAATGCCGTGGCGCGCCGCGCGGCCACCCTGCCGGCACGGCGTTCCATCAAGAAGCAGTACCAGGCGGCGTGGCTGGTGCGCGCCGTGCAGTGCATCGACCTGACGACGCTCGCGGGGGACGATACGCCCGGCCGCGTGCGGCGCCTTTGTGCCAAGGCCCGGCGTCCCTTCCGCGACGATCTTGTGGAAGCCATGGGCCTGGCGGATGACCCGCCGACGGTCGGCGCCGTCTGCGTCTATCCGACGATGGTGCGGCCCGCGGTCGCGGCCCTGGAGGGATCGGGCATTCCCGTCGCCTCCGTCGCCACCGCCTTCCCGGCCGGTCTTACGCCGCTGCCAATGCGGCTCGCCGAAATCCGCTATGCGGTGGAGGAGGGGGCCCGCGAAATCGACATCGTGATCTCCCGCGCCCTCGTGCTGACCGGGGACTGGGCCGGCCTGTATGACGAGGTGCGGCAGATGCGGGAGGCCTGCGGCCCCGCCCATCTGAAGGCGATCCTGGCCACTGGCGACCTCAAGACGCTGCGCAACGTCTATCGCGCCAGCCTCGTCTCCATGATGGCGGGTGCCGACTTCATCAAGACCTCAACCGGCAAGGAAGATGTCAACGCAACGCTTCCGGTCAGCCTGGTCATGCTCCGCGCCTTGCGGGAATACGGGGAGGAGACCGGCTATCGCGTGGGCTTCAAGCCGGCGGGCGGGTTGCGCACGGCCAAGGACGCGCTGACCTGGCTTACGCTGATGAAGGAGGAATGCGGCGCCCCCTGGCTGCAGCCGGACCTCTTCCGCATCGGCGCGAGTTCCATGCTGGGCGATATCGAGCGGCAGATCGAGCATTTCGTGACCGGGCGTTATTCCTCCTCCATCCGCCACGCCGCCGCCTGAGCGCTCCGAACAGGATTTGACATCATGCAGTTGAGCATTCGCGACATTCTGACCACCATGGATTACGGCCCGGCTCCGGAAGCGGATACGGTGGCGCGGGAATGGCTGCGCAGCCATGACGGCGGCTTCGACCATTTCATCGACAATGCCTGGGTACCCCCGGCCGACGGCGCGCGTTTCGAGGTCTCCGAGCCGGCCAGCGGCCGTCTTCTGGCCGAGGTTGCGCAGGGCGGCGACGCCGACATCGCCCAGGCCGTGGCGGCGGCGCGGCGCGCCTTCGGCCCCTGGTCCGCGCTCTCTGGCCACGCGCGGGCGCGGCATCTCTACGCCATCGCGCGGCATCTGCAGAAGCGCGAACGGCTTTTCTCCACGCTGGAGAGTCTGGACAACGGCAAGCCGATCCGTGAGTCGCGGGATATCGATGTGCCGCTTGCCGTGCGGCATTTCTACCATCACGCCGGATGGGCGGAACTGGTGGACACGGAATTTCCGGATCATCGGCCGCTTGGTGTCTGCGGCCAGATTATTCCGTGGAATTTTCCGCTCCTGATGCTGACCTGGAAAGTGGCGCCAGCCCTGGCCGCCGGGAACACGGTCGTTCTCAAGCCCGCTGAATACACGCCGCTGACGGCGCTAGCCTTCGCCGAGATTTGCCGAGAGGCGGGGCTGCCGCCAGGTGTGCTGAACATCGTGACCGGAGACGGCCGCACCGGCGCGCTGCTGGTGGAGGCAGGTGGCGTCGACAAGATCGCCTTCACCGGCTCGACCGAGGTCGGGCGGCGCATTCGCGAGGCGACCGCCGGCACGGGCAAGAAATTGTCGCTCGAGCTTGGCGGCAAGTCGCCTTTCATCGTCTTCGACGATTCCGACCTCGATAGCGCGGTGGAAGGCGTGGTTGATTCCATCTGGTTCAACCAGGGCCAGGTCTGCTGCGCGGGATCGCGCATCCTGGTTCAGGAAGGCGTCGCGGAACGCTTTCACCACCGGCTCGTGGCCCGGATGGAACTTCTTCGGGTGGGCGACCCGATGGACAAGAGCACGGATATCGGCGCCATCGTGGCCCCGGTGCAGTTGCAGCGGATCCGCCGCCTGGTGGCGCAGGGCTGCGCGGAGGGTGCCGTCTGCTGGCAACCCAAGACCCCCGTGCCGGAAGAGGGGCTGTTCTACCCGCCGACACTGCTGACCGAGGTGGAGCCTGCCTCCACCCTGGCACAGGAGGAGATCTTCGGGCCCGTGGTCACCAGCACGACCTTCCGCACGCTGTCGGAGGCCGTGGAACTGGCCAACAACTCCCGCTACGGCCTCGCCGCTTCGGTCTGGAGCGAGAGCCTGAACGTGACGATGGAGGTGGCAGGCCGCCTCAAGGCCGGTGTCGTCTGGGTCAATTGCACCAATCAGTTCGATGCCGCGGCCGGTTTCGGCGGTTACCGGGAAAGCGGCTTCGGCCGCGAGGGCGGACGGGAGGGCATGGCTGAGTATCTGGCGCCGGTCGAGAGCGTGGCGCCCTCGATGCTGCCGGCGGGAAAGCGGCTCTCGGCGTTGCCGGACTATGCTGCCGAGGTTTCCGTGTTCGCTCCCCAGACCGGGATCGACCGCACTGCCAAACTCTATGTCGGTGGGCGTCAGGCCCGGCCCGACAGCGGGTATAGCGCGACGATCCATGACGCCGCCGGGCATGCCGCGGGGCAGGTGGGCCTCGGCAACCGCAAGGATATCCGCAATGCGGTGGAGGCCGCGCACAAGGCACGCGGCTGGGAGACGATGACCGCTCATGCGCGGGCTCAGGTCTTGTATTATCTCGCGGAGAACCTTGAAGCGCGCGCCCCCGCTTTTGCCGAGCGGATCGAAAGCTTGACCGGCGTTTCGGCTTCGCTGGCGAAGGAGGAAGTGGCGCAATCCATCCAGCGCATCTTCTGGTATGCCGCCCAGGCCGACAAATACGACGGCGCAGTGCATGCGACGCGGACGCAGAACGTTACCCTGGCGATGAACGAGCCCTGGGGCGTGGTGGGTGTCGTCTGCCCGGACGAATCCCCACTGCTGGCGCTCGTCTCGCTCGTCATGCCGCTACTGGCAATGGGCAACCGGGTGGTCGCGGTGCCGTCGGCAGCCCACGCCCTGATCGCGACCGATCTGTATCAGGTGCTCGACACCTCCGATCTTCCGGGCGGTGCCTTGAACATCGTGACAGGCAATGCGGAGGAACTGGCCCTGGTTCTGGCTCAGCATGACGATGTCGCGGCCCTTTGGTATGTGGGAACGGCCGCGGGCAGTGCCGCGGTGGAGCGGGCTTCCGCCGGAAATCTCAAATATACCTGGACCAATCACGGGATTCGCCTGGACTGGCGAGACCGCCGCCGCGCGCAGGGCCGCGACTATCTGCGCCGCGCGACGCAGATCAAGAACATCTGGGTGCCTTACGGAGAGTGAGGATGCGACCGCGGGCCGCGTGTGCAGAAGCGATCTGCGCGCGGCTCGCAGGAACCGCTTGACACGCGGGGAGCGGCTCAATAGCAATTTCACATCTGAGTATCATACGATCCTATGTGATGTTTAAGCGACCCCCGCTTCTGCGCATCGGCCGTATCGCCAAAGCCTAAAAAACGAATGCCGCTCAAGCGGCGCCATAACAGGGTGGAAGCATAATGTTCGGAAAGACGCTCGCCGCGACTGCTGCGGCAATTGCCTGCATCGCCGTCTCCCAAAGTCCGGCTCAGGCAGCGGACGGCTGCTATGTCGGCATCGCCATGTATACGCTGTCGGCACCCTACTTCGCCGCCCAGCAGAAGGCCGCGACCAAGGCGGCGCAGGCCCTGGGCTGCAAGGTCACGTCGACCGACGGGCAGGACGACATGCAGAAGGAAATCTCCGACGTCCAGGACATGGTGGCGAAGGGGATCAATATTCTCATCCTCAATCCGCGCGACCCGAAAGGCCTGGTGCCGGCTGCCAATGCGGCGACCGCGGCGGGTGTGAAGGTGGTGGCCATGGACAACACGATCGATCCGTCGGCCAAAGTCGTGACGCTCGTGCAGTCCTCCAACCAGCAGAACGGCGAACTGGTCGGCGCCTGGCTCGCCAAGCGGATGGAAGGCAAGAAGATGAAGATCGCCCTGCTCTCCGGCCAGCAGGGCAGCGCCGCCGGGCTGGAGCGCCGGGAAGGCGTGTTCCGCGGCTTGAGCGAGGCGCAGCTGAGGCAGCATGCCAAGATCGACTGGGAAGTGGTCGGCCAGGGCTGGGGCGGATGGACGCAGGAAGGTGGCCTCAATGCCATGGAGGATCTGCTGACCGCGCATCCCGACATCAATGTCGTGCTCGGCGAGAATGACAGCATGGTGCTGGGTGCCCGCAATGCGCTGATCCAGGCGAAGCGATTGAACAACGTGCTGCTTGTTGCCGCCGCGGACGGGCAGAAGGAGGCCTTGAAGCTGATCCAGGACGGCGAGTATGGCGCGACCGGGCTGAACGACCCCGCGCTGGTCGCGACCACGGCCGTCAACGTGGCCTACAAGGCCTGGAAGGGCACGCTGCCGGCCGATTTCCCGAAGGTCGACTACACGACGCCAGAAGTGATCACCAAGCAGAATGTTGCCCAATACTACAAGCCTGACGCGGTGTTCTGAGCTGATATGCGCCTGATCTTGTTCTGATATTTGTCACAACAGGAGTATTGATGGCCGACCTGATCGAAATGCGGGATATCGCGAAGCAGTTCGGTGGTGCTGTCGCCCTGCGCGGCGTGGATTTCTCCATCCGCGCCGGCGAGGTGCATGCTCTGGTCGGTGAGAACGGCGCCGGCAAATCAACGCTGATGAGCGTGTTGAGTGGCCGGATCATGAGCGACCGGGGCGCGATCACGGTCGACGGAGTGGCGCACCGGTTCCGCAGCCCGACGGCGGCGCTCGCCGCCGGGATTGCCATGATCTACCAGGAACTCGCCCTCGCCCCCGATCTGTCGGTTGCAGAAAACATCTTCCTCGGCGAACTGCCCCTGGGTATTTCCTGGGGCCGCCTGCGCCGGGATGCGCGGGCGGCAATCGCGAAGCTCGGCTTCGACATCGATCCCGCCGTGCCGGTGGGCTCGCTTGCCCTGGCGCATCAACAGGTCGTCGAAATCGCCAAGGCTCTGACCCGCCACGCGCGGGTGATCGTCTTCGACGAGCCGACGGCCGTGCTGCCGGCGCGCGACGCGGAGCAGCTGCTGCGCATCGTGGAAGGATTGCGGGAGGCGGGCGTCGCCGTGGTCTATATTTCCCACCGGCTGGATGAGGTGATGCGCATCTCGGACCGCATCACCGTGCTCAAGGACGGTGGCCGGGTCACCACCGTGACGCCGGCGGAAATGGATGTTGATGGCATCATCAGGCTGATGGTCGGCAGACCGATCAACGCGATGTTCGGCACGCCCTCCCACCGTCCCCCCGGAGACGAAATGCTGCGGGTGGAGGGGCTGTGTCGCGGACGGCATGTGCGCGATGTCAGCTTCTCCATCCGCGCCCGCGAAATCGTCGGGCTCGGGGGCCTGGTGGGGTCAGGCCGGACGGAGGTCGCGCGCCTGATCTTCGGCGCGGATACGCGCGAAAGCGGGCGCATCTTCGTCGGCGGACGCGAAACACACATCCGCATCCCGCGCGATGCCGTGGACGCCGGTATCGCTTTGGTCCCGGAGGATCGGAAAGGCGAAGGACTGATCCTGGAACTCCCTATCCGCGTCAATATGACGCTGGCCCGTCTTGCCTCCGTGGTCACCGCCGGCTTCCTGCGCCCGCGGGAGGAACGCCGGATCACTGATCGTCTGACCGGCGAATTGCGTGTGAAGATGGCCCATGCCGGCGCGCCGGTCGGTAGTCTTTCCGGTGGCAACCAACAAAAGGTGGTCCTCGCCAAATGGTTCCATCTCGGCGGCCGCATCGTCATCCTCGATGAGCCGACGCGCGGGGTGGATGTCGGCGCCAAGGCTGAAATCTATGCCCTGATCCGGCAATTGGCCGATGAGGGCATGGCTGTTCTCGTCATTTCCTCCGAACACCAGGAACTGTTCGGCCTCTGCGACAGGGTGATGGTCATGGGCGAAGGCCAATTGCGCGGCGAATTGCAGCAGGACGCCTATTCGGAAGAAAATCTCCTCTCACTCGCCATCGGCCGCTCGGCCGAGCCGGAACGGATCCACTGACCATGCCAGACACGACCGCGAGCGTGCCCAATGCCGTGGCGACCGCGCCGCGCCGCCGGGAGGGCCGGAACGTCTCTGGCTTTCTGCAGCGGTGGGGCACGCTGATCATCTTCATCATCATCGTGGTCGGCGCGACCACCCAATCCTCCGCCTTTCTGACCTATCGCAATCTCACCAATCTCCTGCAGCAGACATCCGGTGTCGGGATCATGTCGGTCGGCATGCTCTTCGTCATCCTGACCCGCGGCATCGACCTGTCCGTGGGCTCGGTCTCGGCGCTCGGCAGCGTCGTCTCGGCCATGATGGTCGCCTCGCTTTCCCCCGCCACCTCGATCGGGGTTGTGATCCTCGCCGGCTGTGCCAGCGGTCTGGTCGCCGGCCTCACCATCGCCTATCTGCGCCTGCCTCCCTTCGTGATGACGCTTGCCGTGATGACCATGGCACGCGGCATCGCCTTCATCCTGTCGGATGGCCAGCCGATCATGTTGAGCGATAGCGGCCAGGCGATCGCGAATTTCGCGAACGGCTTTCTCTTCGGCCTGCCCCAGCCGGTGATCCTGATGTTCGCCGTCTTCATCGTTGGTGGCGTTGTCCTGAACTTCACCAAGTTCGGGAGACTGATCAAGGCGATCGGTTCCAATCCGGAGGCGGTGCGGCTCTCGGGCGTCGTCGTCCCACGCTATGTCGTTGCCGTCTATGTGATTTCTGGTGCCCTTGCCGCCCTGGCCGGGGTTATTTCGACAGGCCGTGCGGGCGTTGGTTCCGCCACTGTGGGCGTGGGCGCCGAATTGCAGGTGATCGCGGCCGTCGTCATCGGCGGCGCCAGTCTCATGGGCGGCCGCGGCGGCGTCTTCAACGCGCTGCTCGGTGCCCTCGTTCTTGGCATCATCGGCAATATCATGAACCTTGCGAGCGTGCCCGGTTACACGCAGCAGGTCTTCATGGGAATCATCATCATGATTGCCGTGATGATTCAGCAGGGTGCCACAATCTTCAAGCGATAGAAGGGGCGGCCGTAGCGTCGCTCCCCGGCAATTCCAACACCACGGACCCCGCGCGCCGCTTTCTCGGAGCGAGCGCGCGTGCCGCATGCGTGCCAAGCGCACCGTCCGGGCTTGCGCCTCTCCAGAGCAGGATCGCCATCCGGCTCAACGCCGTCGCTGAGCCTCCGACATCAGGCGGCGACTTGCCGAAAGCACAGGCGTGTCCGCCACTTCTCTTAAGCCGACTGTTTTCGAATCTTCACGCCGTTCAAAGAAATGATGATGCATCGGCCGATCTTTCCTTGACTCAAGGCGAGACTAGAGAAATACTTTTTGCTAATGAAAACGATATCAGTAGGGGGAACGAGCGGCCTGCAGGCCGCCACCATCAACAACGTGGCAAGAGTTGCCGGCGTCTCGACGGCAACCGTTTCCCGTTTCTTGCGTGGCGACCAGGTCCGCTCGGCAGATGCGATAAAGGCGGCGATCGACAGGCTGGGTTATCGCCCCACCTTGGCGGCGCGCAGCCTGCGGTCCGGCATTCACTATGCTGTCGCCATGATCGTGCCCGACATCGTCAACCCTTATTTCTCGTCCCTCGCCAAGGGCGTGGAATCGGTCTTCAGGGATACGCCTTACCGGGTTTTTCTCTGCAACACGGATGAGCAGAGTGCCGTCGAGGACGCAGTTCTTGACGAGGTGATGCATCGCGTCGATGGCATCATCCTGGCACCGGCCGTGGAGCAGGAAGATGCTCCAACCCATGTCCGCGAACAGGGGATGCCGATCGTCCTCGTCGACCGTGAACTCTCCGACAAGAGCTTCGACAGCGTTCTCGTGGACAATGGTGGCGGCGCGCGGTCGGCCGCGCGCCATCTCTGCGAACTCGGCCATAGCCGGATCGCCATCATCAGCGGCCCTCTCTCCAACACGCCCGGCCGGGTTCGCTACAAAGGATTCATGGACGAGCTCAACCGGCGCGGCGTCTTCCCGCCGGGTGACTTCGTCCAATTCTCCAACTTCAAGGAATCGGGGGGACAGGATGCGATGCACAGGCTGATGCAGCTTGCCGACCGGCCGACGGCAGTGTTCTGCGCGAACAACTCCATGACCATCGGCGCACTCAAAACACTCAAGGACCTCAAGGTCGCGATCGGGCGCGAGATCTCGGTCATCGGCTTCGATGATCTGGATCTTGGTCCGCTGTTGGACCCTCCGCTCACCGTGATCGACCGACCGTCGGAAGAGCAGGGGGCGACGGCGGCCCGACTGCTGCTCAGGCGCCTCGGGGGCACGATGGACAAGGAGCCGGAACACATCGTTCTGCCGACCCGTCTGATTGTCCGCGCATCCTGCGTGCCACCGCCATCGGAGCAGCATTCGACGGGAACGCCATCATGATCAGCGCGCGCAATCTGACGATGCGCTTCGGCGCCGTGACCGCGCTTGACGACGTGAGCATCGACATCCAGCCAGGCACGATCCACGCGTTGGCGGGCGAGAACGGTTCCGGCAAAAGCACGCTGCTCAAGACTCTGGGTGGTGCGCAGCAGCCGAGCGAGGGTTTCATCCTGCTCGACGAGATTCCGGTCTCGTTTACAAATCCACTGGATGCGGCACGGGCCGGAATCGGTCTAATCTTTCAGGAACTCAGCCTTTTTCCGCATCTCTCCGGCTATTCGAACATCGCAATCGGGCGCGAGCCGACGCGCCTTGGCCTCATCCAGTCGCGCCAGATCCGGCGAGAGGCCGATCGTTTCCTCGCCGATCTCGGCTTTCCGCATATCGATCTCGCCAAGCCGGTGGCCGACCTCAGCGTCGCCGAACAGCAGGTCGTCGAGATCGTCAAATGCCTCAGCCGGTCACCCAAGATCATCCTTTTCGACGAGCCGACGGCGTCCCTCACGCAAAAGGAAGTGACGCCCGTGCTGGCGACGATGAAGCGCCTCAGGGATGCCGGCTACACGGTCGTCTTCGTGTCGCACTACATGGAAGAGGTCTTCGAAGTTGCCGACCGCATCACCGTTCTGCGGGACGGGCAGGTGACCCTGCATGCCGAGATGGCGGAGGTCGACCGGGCCACGGTGCTCGATGCCATGCTCGGCCGGACGCTGACGGAATTCTATCCCGAGCGCGACGGTTGCCCGGAGGACGAGGCATTGATCCAACTCTCGCAGGCTGCTTGTGCGGGCATGGCGCCGATTGATCTCACCATCCGTCGCGGCGAGGTGCTGGGTGTCGCCGGTGCGGTCGGCTCCGGCAGCGCCGCGCTTGGCGAGCTTCTCGGCGGATTGCG
>NZ_DATJJK010000253.1:0-5192 GCF_035492295.1 Acidisoma sp.
CGACATCTCCCGCTTGCCATTCTCGCTCAAGGTGCTGCTCGAGAATCTGCTGCGCAACGAGGACGGACGGTCGGTCCGGTCCGAGGACATCAAGGCCTTGGCGCAATGGCTCAAGACGCGTAGCTCCGAGCGCGAGATCGCCTTTCTGCCGGCGCGGGTGCTGATGCAGGATTTGACCGGCGTGCCCGCAGTGGTCGATCTCGCGGCGATGCGCGAGGCGATGGTGAAGCTCGGCGGCGATCCCAAGAAGATCAACCCGCTGGCGCCGGTCGATCTCGTCATCGACCAATCGGTGATGGTCGACAATTTCGGCAACGCGCAGGCCTTCCGCAACAACGTCAAGGTCGAGTTCGAGCGCAACCAGGAACGCTATACCTTCCTGCGCTGGGGCCAGAGCACCTTCGACAATTTCCGCGTCGTGCCGCCGGGCACCGGCATCTGCCACCAGGTCAATCTTGAATATTTGGGCCAGGTGGTATGGACAACGGACGAGAACGGCAAAACCATCGCCTATCCCGATACGCTCGTCGGCACCGACAGCCACACCACCATGATCAACGGCCTCTCGGTGCTGGGCTGGGGCGTGGGCGGGATCGAGGCCGAAGCGGCGATGCTCGGCCAGCCGATCTCGATGGTCCTGCCCGAGGTGGTCGGGTTCCGTATGAGCGGCGCGCTGCGCGAGGGCGCGACCGCGACCGATCTGGTGCTGACCGTCGTGCAGATGCTGCGCAAGAAAGGCGTGGTCGGGCGCTTCGTCGAATTCTATGGGCCGGGCATCGGCAGTCTGCCGCTTGCCGACCGCGCGACCATCGGCAATATGGCGCCGGAATATGGCGCGACCTGCGGCTTCTTCCCGATCGATGCCGAGACCATCCGTTATCTGAAGCTGACGAGCCGCGATCCTGCGCGCGTGGCGCTGGTCGAGGCCTATGCCAAGACGCAAGGGCTGTGGCACGACGAGTCGACGCCCGATCCGGTCTTCACCGACACGCTGGAATTGGATCTCAGCACGGTCGAGCCCTCGCTCGCCGGGCCGCGCCGGCCGCAAGACCGCGTTGGGCTTGCGGGTGTTGCGAAGAATTTCGCCGGCGAGCTGCCGAAGCTCGCAATTGGCCGCACACCCGAGCACGCCAAGGGCGAGATCGCCGTCAAGGGCGCGAATTACACGCTCAAAGACGGCGCGGTGGTGATCGCCGCGATCACCTCCTGCACCAACACCTCCAACCCCAGCGTCATGCTCGGCGCCGGGCTCCTGGCGCGTAACGCCTTGAAGCGCGGCCTCAAGGTGAAGCCCTGGGTCAAGACCTCGCTCGCGCCCGGCAGCCAGGTGGTCAGCGACTATTACGCCGCATCGGGCCTGCAGCAGGATCTCGACGCCCTCGGCTTCAACCTCGTCGGCTATGGCTGCACCACTTGCATCGGCAATTCCGGACCGCTGCCGGAGCCGGTTGCCAACGCGATCGATGACGGCGATCTTGTTGTTGCCGGCGTGCTCTCCGGCAACCGCAATTTCGAGGGCCGCATCCACCCGCAGGTGCGGGCCAACTACTTAGCGTCGCCGCCGCTCGTCGTCGCTTATGCGCTGGCGGGCTCCGTCACCATGGATTTGACGCGCGATCCCCTGGCCGAGGATCCCGACGGCAAGCCGGTCTATCTCAAGGATATCTGGCCCTCCAATCGCGAGATCGCCGATACGGTCCGCAGCGCCGTCAACGACACGATGTTCAAGAAGCGCTACGGCAACGTGTTCGAAGGCCCCGAGGAGTGGCGGAAGGTGCCGCTTATTTCGGGCATGACTTTCAGCTGGGATCCGGGCTCGACTTATCTCGCGCATCCGCCCTATTTCGAGAACATGCCGAAAGAGCCGGGGCCTTTGAGCGATATCCAGGGCGCGCGCGAATTGGCGCTCTTCGGCGACAGCATCACCACCGATCACATCTCGCCCGCCAGCTCGATCAAGAAGGACAGCCCGGCCGGCCAGTACCTCCTCGAGCATCAGGTGCGGCCGCAGGACTTCAATTCCTATGGCGCGCGGCGCGGCACGCATCAGGTGATGATGCGCGGCACCTTCGCCAATATCCGCATCAAGAACGAGATGGCGCCAGGCACCGAAGGCGGTGTGACGACCCATTACCCTTCGGGCAAGGTCATGCCGATCTACGACGCCGCCATGCTCTACAAGGCCGAGGGCACGCCCCTCGTCGTCTTCGGCGGCAAGGAATACGGCACCGGCTCCTCCCGCGACTGGGCGGCCAAGGGCACCATGCTGCTCGGCGTGAAGGCGGTCATCACCGAGAGCTTCGAGCGCATCCATCGCTCCAACCTTGTCGGCATGGGCGTCCTGCCGCTGACCTTCAAGGACGGCATGGACCGCAAGTCCCTCCAGATCACCGGGCAGGAGACGCTGGATATCCTTGGTCTCGAAGAGCTTCGCCCGCGCATGGATCTGACGCTTGTCATCCATCGCCCGGGCGGCCAGACGGACGAGGTCAAACTCCTCTGCCGGGTCGATACGCTGGACGAGGTCGCCTACTACCAGCATGGCGGCATTCTGCATTACGTCCTGCGCGAGATGGCGAAGGCCGCCTGATCCGCGGCCCATCGGGCAGAAACAGGAGGCCGCGCGGTTCGCCGCGCGGCCTTTTTCATGCCGGGGGCCTGTCGCACCTGGCAGACCGCGCCCATAACTGGGTCTCGCTTCAATGAGACCACCGGCCTCCTGTGACCGCCCTCACCCGCTCCTCCTTCTCCCTCGATTTAGCCGGTTTCAGCGTCCAGGAAGGGCTGCGCGCCGGGCTTTCGGTCGCGGCCCTCGTGGTGCTGCACGCCTGGCTGAACTTCCCCCTGCTTCTGATGACGGCGCTCGGAGCGCTGCTCACCTGCCTGGCCGATGCCGGCACACCGGGCGAGGAGCGGCTGCCGCCGCTTTTTACCTTCACCGTTTTTGGCGCCCTCATCGGCGTGATCTTTAGCCTTGCCCGGGCCCAAGGGTTGTGGCTCGCCGTGCCGCTCGCCGGTGTCGCGATCTTCTGCGCGAGCTTCGCCCGCATCTACGGCCCCTCGGGCATGCAGGTCGGCAATCTGCTTTCGGTCTGGATCGTGCTCGCGATCGACATCCCGGAGCCGAGCCTGCACCAGGCCTTGATTACCGGCGGCATGTTTGCGGCCGGCTGCCTCTGGGCCATTGTGCTGACCAGCCTCGTCTGGCGCATCCAGACGACCGCCCCTTTTCGCCACAGCATCGCCGACTGCTACCGGGCGCTCGGCGCCATGGCGCAGGACATGCGGGAAATCGAAGCGAGCCCGCTGGACAAGGCCGCCCGCGCCGCGCGCTGGGAGGAGAATGCCCGTGTCTTCCGGGGCGGCGGCCGCATCGCGATCGAGACGGCGCGCACCAATATCCTCGCCCTCGCCCGCAGCCAGGGCAATGGCGGCCCGCGCGTCTCCCGCGCCTGGCTGCGCCTGGAAGCCGTGGATCAGGCCTTCGCGGCCCTGAGCGGGCTCGCCGATATCCTGGAGGCCGGGCATGTCCGCAACCGGCTCATGGCGCTTCGCATCCTCCGGCACTTGCGCAATGAGATCACGGTCATCGCGCAAAGCATCGACGCCGACAGGGCCCCCGACATCCCGCGCATGACCCGCAGCCTGGACATGATTCGGGGCTATGTCTCGGATCTCAGCGCCTATGACCCCGTCCGCAAGCTGGTGGAGACCATCACCGAACGCCTTTCCGTCGCTGTCACGCTGGCCGCGCCCGAGAATCTGCGAGCCGGATCGCTGCCGGACGGGCGCCCCGCGCTCGGCTGGCGGGAACGGCTTCTGGGGCCCCTGCGCGCCAACCTCAACGGCCAGTCCTCCCATCTCCGCCATGCTTCCATGGCGGGTTTCGCCGGTCTTCTCTGTCTCGCCTATACGCTGCACGACGAGCATGAATACGAGCGCTGGCTGACCATCACGCTGCTGATGACCATGCAACCGCATTTCAGTCTGACTTGGCAGCGGATGCTGGAGCGGATCGGCGGCACGGTGCTGGGCGGCCTCATCGCCTCCGGCCTCAGCCTTGTCCTGCACACGCCCCTGACCGTGAGCCTCGCGATGTTCCCGCTGGCGGTCATCGCCTTCATGCTCCGCAAGGTCAGTTTCGGCCTGTTTCTCGTGGCACTCACGCCGATGGTCATCCTGCTCGTGGAGTCGGGCACGCCCGGCGCCTCCGAAATCACCATCGCGCTGATGCGGGCACTCTACACGGTGATCGGCGGTGTGCTGGCTCTGCTTTGCAGCCTCGCCCTCTGGCCCGGACGGCAGCCGCAACGCGCCCTGAAGGAGGTTCAGGATGCCATCGCCGCCCATGCCCGCATGACGGATGCCGTGCTCGCCGAATTGCTGGGCGACGGAAGTGCGGCGGCGTGCGACGCCACCCGGCGACAGGCGGGGCTTGCCAGCAATACGCTGGAATCGGCGCTCAGCCGCAGCATGCTGGAGCCGCGTCTTGTCGCCGGCCGGCATCTCAACGCGGCGCTGACAATCGACGCGGCGCTGCGTCGCATCTCGGGGCGTCTCACCGTCATGCGCGTGACCCTGGCCGCCGCCGAAGCCGAGTCCGGGCAAAGGGTTTCGGCTGAAACGCTTCGGTTATGGCGGGTTTGGATCGGGCAATGCGCCGAAATGGTGCTGACCTATCCGCCCGGCAGCCACCTGCCGGTGGCCCTGCCGCCGCGCCCGCCACTCGACGCGCCAGCAGACGAACCCATGGCGGATGCGCTCACCCGGATCGCGCGGCAGATCGAGCTTATCGCCGGCGCCGTTCCGAAGCTCGAGAGTTGACGGCTCTCAAGTTTCGAGCGCGCGCGCCTCGTCCGGCAACATAATCGGGATGCCGCCGCGAATGGGATAGGCGAGGCCGGCGGCGCGGCTGATCAGCTCGTCGTGCTCACGGTCATAGACCAGCGGCTGCTTGCTCAACGGGCAGACGAGAATTTCGAGCAGTCGCGGATCGACCGGCTGCGGCACGGGAGCCGCGGCTTCAGCCTCCATCTCCTCGGCGGGCACGGCGGCCATCGGATCACTCATGCGCTTCTCTCCTTCAACTGAGGCGGGGCGGCTCGTCACCGTCGGGCTCCTGGCCGTGCAGGCCGAATGCGAGCAGGGCGAGAAGGATAGCCGAACGCTGCGCGAGCGTCTCTGCTTCCAGC
>NZ_DATJJK010000254.1:0-7274 GCF_035492295.1 Acidisoma sp.
AAAGCTCAAGAACCTCCGCACCGTGGGGGACCCCATCGCCTATCACGCGAAGCCCGAATGGGCGGCAGCCGAGGCCAAGGCACCCTATCGTCTGGGTTCCCTCGCGATCGCCGTCCGCCCCGAATGTCCCGCCCTGCTTTCCGCCATCAATGGCGCGCTTGAGAGCATGGATAAGGACGGTACGCGCGAAGCGATCCTCAAGAAATACGGCGTCTGGAGCGACCAGCAGGCCAATCTGATGAAGCAGTAAGCAACGAAAACGGGGCCGCCTGACCGTGTACGATTTTTTGTTCAACCAGATCCCGCAGCATTTTCCCTTCCTGCTGTCGGGCGCGGTGGTGACGATCGAGCTTTCGCTCGTCAGCATGGTCGTGGGCCTCGTCCTGGGCCTCGCGGTCGCCCTCGGCCGCATGTCCGGACGGTGGTGGCTGGTTTGGCCGCTCAACGCCTTCGTCGAGATCTGGCGGGACACGCCGCTGATCGTGCAGCTGCTCGTGATCTATTTCACCCTGCCCAATGTCGGCATCACGCTGCCCGGCTTCTGGGCCGGGGTGCTCGGCCTCAGCCTCAATCTCGCCGCCTATCTCTCGGAAGTGTTCCGCGCCGCAATCCAGTCGGTGGATGACGGGCAGCGCATGGCCGGCCTCTCCATGGGCATGTCCGGCTTCATGATCTACTGGCGCATCATTTTGCCGCAGGCGATGCTGACGGCAATTCCGACCGTCGGCGGCTATTTCATCGCCCTGCTCAAGGACTGCTCCCTGGTCTCCTTCATCGCGGTGAATGAATTGCTGCGCAACGCCACCATCGTCATCTCCAACACCTTCGACAGTATGGATACCTATTTCATGGTGGCGATCATCTATTTCGCCATGAGCTTCCTGAGCTCGCGTCTGGTCGCCGTGATCGAACGCTGGCTGACACCCGCCTACCTTCGCCGCGGCTTCGTGTCGCCCGAGCAGGTGCGGATGCTGCCTGTTGTGGCCACGGGGGTGCCGGTATGAGCGAGGCGCCCATGATCGCCGTCCGCCAGTTGCACAAGAGCTTCGGCAATACCCAGGTTCTGCGCGGGGTGGACCTTACCGTTCACCGCGGCGAGATCACCTTCATCATCGGGCCCTCCGGCGGCGGCAAGTCAACGCTGCTCCGGTGTATCAACTTCCTCGATCGCCCGACGAGCGGCGAGATCACCTTCGGCGAGGAGCGGCTCTGCAGCGAGGACGGGAATGTCTTCCGTGTGGCACCGGACGCGGTGCTGCGTCGGGCGCGCAGCCGCATGCCCATGGTCTTCCAGCATTTCAACCTGCTCAAGCACCGCACCGTGCTGCAGAACGTGATCGAGGGGCCGGTGCATGTGCTACGGCGCCGAAAGGCGGAGGTAATCCCCGAGGCGCAGGAATTCCTGCGCAGGGTGGGGCTGTTGGAGCGACAGGATTTCTATCCGGATCAGCTATCGGGCGGGCAAAAGCAGCGGGTCGCCATCGCGCGTGCGCTCGCCATGCAGCCGGCGCTCATCCTCTTCGACGAGCCGACCAGCGCACTCGACCCCGAACTGGTCTCTGGCGTGCTCGAGACCATCCGCGCGCTCGCGACCGAAGGGCGGACCATGATCATTGTGACCCACGAGATGAGCTTTGCCCGGCGCCTTGCGCATCGGGTTCATTTCTGTGCCGAGGGCCAGATTCTCGAAAGCGGTCCGCCCGAGGCGATTTTCGAGACTCCGCAAAATCCGCGTCTCGCGAGTTTCATCCAGTCGATCGCGCATTGAGAGCGCGGCGGCCGGACGTTAGTACCAGATGGCCGAGAGCTGATCGTTCACCGGGCCGCGCTCGGGCAGCGGCAGCAGGCGAAGCAAGGTTTCCGGCCCGCGGGAGCCGGCCTGGGCGTGGCATTCCGCCTGAACCTTGAGGACGGTCTCGTCCGGTTGGCGAATGCCGATGTCAAGCGGGATAGGCCGGCCAGGATTGGCGTGGGCGACAAGCACCGCTTCCTGCAGCCGGCCAGCATCCACCGGCGCCACCAGAGGCAGGATGGGGTGGCCGACGAGCTGGGCCGGCCCCAGACCGAACAGATCGGCGGCATCCGCGCCGATGGCCTGGATCACGAACATCTGGTCCAGAATGCAAAGCGTGCCTGGCGCGCGCAGGCGGGTCGCCGGCATCGGGGGCCGTTCTTCAGGCGCAGGTGGGGGGCTTTCGGGCGGCAGTTCCGGCATTCGCTCTCCCGCAACCGGGTCGTCCGCGCGTGCCGCGAAGCTGATCAGGCTCGCGATCAGAAAGGCCACGGCCGCGATCGGATAGAGAATGATGCCGAGCCGGGCTGCGTCCAGCACGTCGGGCGCTGCATACCACATCGGATAGAGGCTCGGTGCCTGGTTGGTCGCGGCCAGTTCTCCGGTCATCTGCCCCTGGTCGCTGAGCGCGATCAGGAGCACGAGCACAAGATAGGCCGACATGAGCCAGAAGATGAGAAAGGCGGTACGGCGGAGTGCGCGAGCCAGAAACATGCAATGCCCCACGATGATAGGAAGCAAGGCGGCAGGCGCCTCCAGGCGCTCTTGCCTGACATCCTGAATAGCAAACCGTTGCGTATTTAAAAAGAAATGGCTTGGCTCACGCGGCCCCGGTGTGCTTGCGGCGTCCTGCCGATTTGGCGTCCCGCATCTCCGTGGCTATGGTCGACGGATAGACGGGATGGCGCGATACGGCGGGATCATGGGTTTCGACGAGGACGACGAGGACGAGGGGCCGCCCCGGCTGCCGGGCGGCAAGTTCTACATGACGCCGGCGGGCTTCGCCCGGCTGGAGGCGGAACTCGCCGCCCGACGGGAGGAGCGTCACCGCGTGGTGGAGATTGTCTCCTGGGCGGCGGGCAATGGCGACCGCAGCGAGAATGCCGACTACAAGGAGGGCAAGCGCCGGCTGCGGGAGATCGACCGCCGGCTGCGCTTTCTGATGCGGCGGATCGCCCATGCCGAAGTGGTGGACCCCGCGGCCCAAAGCCAGCGGGATCGCGTCTTCTTCGGTGCAACCGTGACTTTCGTGAACGATCGGGACGAGGCGCGTCGCGTCACCATCGTCGGTGTCGACGAGGCGGATATGGCGGAGGGCAAGATCAGCATCGGATCGCCCATCGCCCTTGCCTTGCTGCGTGCGCGCCAGGGTGACGAGGTAACGGTGCGCACGCCTCGCGGACCAGAGCTGATCGAGGTTCTAGAGATTTCCTATCCGGTGATCGCCTAGCCGGCGGCGCCTAGCCGGTCGCGCCTAGCCGGCCGCGCCTAGCCGGGGGCGCCTAGCCGGCCGCGCCAAAGAAAAATCCCGCAGGAAGCCCTGCGGATTTTCTGAAGCCGAGCAGGCCTTAAGGCCTCGTTCAAATCCCATTCGACGCCCGTTAATTTCTCTGTCGTAAAGGACCTGAGGCGTCATCCGCCGGGCCGAACCATTCTCCGCAAGGAACCATCCTTAAGCCGGAATGATCCTCAAGCAGGTACGAGACCAGACGCATGCCCTCCGTCTTCAACCTTGCCGGCATTGGGCAGGTCACGATCGATCGTCGCCCCGACATGTGCCCCGTCTGCCATACGCGCATCACCCCGAATGTGATGACCGGCGGCATCGGGGGCCGCGTCTACGACGGCAGTCTTACTGTCGTCTTCATCTGCCCAAGCGATGCTTGTCGGGAATATTTCCTCGGCTATTACGAGAAGAGAAACGGCCAATACGGCTTTCTCACCTGCCGCCCGAAGGAGACGGCGGTGCCGACGCTGCCGGACTTTGTCGTCCGCATTTCCGCCAATTACTGCGACATGTATCAGGAATGCTACCGGGCCGAGGCCGAGGGGCTGCGGCAGGTCGCGGGCTTCGGCTATCGCAAGGCGCTGGAATTTCTCATCAAGGATTATGTCGTCTCACGCCGGCCGGAGGATCGCGCCGCCATCGAGGCCACGCCTCTCGCGACGTGTATCGAGACCTATGTCGGGGATGCGAATGTGCGCGACGTCGGGCGCCGCGCCGTCTGGCTGGGTCAGGACGGAGCCCAGCGGGCCTGGACGGAGAAGGATCTGCGCGATCTTAAATCCGTGATCGAGCTCGTGCTGCGCTGGATCGAGACGGAATATCTGACCGAGGAACTGCTCAAGACCATGCCGCCGGCACCGGGTGGGGTCGCGGGTGAGGACCGGGTTGGGACCGGGATGCATCCCGTCGATAGCAGCGGCGGCGGCCTGGGCGGAATCCGTGGCGCGGCCGCCGCCTCTTCTTCCTCGGCCTGAAGGGGCCAAGCCTCGGACTCAGGATCCGAGCGGGAGAGGAGGACGTGTCGGTTCAGAATCCGTCGCTGCCGTTGAGCCGCTTCGGTCCCGTCATGATCTGCTTGTTCTTGAGCTGCTCCTGGCTCTTCTGGAAGTCCTCCAGCTTGTACTGGCCCGTTCCGCAGCCGCCGATCGTGCCCGGCCGCGTCGGGTCCTCGGCGTTGTGGTTCGCCGCTTTCTTGTCCTGGTCCTGGCAGCCATAGGTGCCGGCCTGGGCGACACCGATGAGTGCGCCGGTAGCGAGGATTGTGGCGAGGCCGAGACGTTTCATGATCCGTTCCTGTCGCAAGGGCGGCCCACGCCGCAGGCTGCCATGGCCGAGGCTTGAGACATGCCATGGCCCGGGTCCCACTTCAACAGAAGGCGCGCGGCCGTGCTCGCCGTCAGGCTGGGGCCGAGGGACATTCCGGCTTCGGCCAGCGCCGGTGCAGCCAAAGCCAGGAGCCGGGATCGGCCCGCACCCAGGCTTCCACCCGCGCGTTGAGGGCGGTGGTGATTGCCCGGATATCCGCTGCCCGGTCGCCGGTCCGCGGCACGGCGAGCGGTGGCTCGCAAACCAGGCGCAAGCGCGCTGGCCCGATGCGCTCGATCCGGATCGGCACCAGCGGCAGGTTGAAGCGAAGCGCGAACTGGGCTGGGGCGGTCGCCGTCATCGCCATGCGGCCGAAGAAGGGAACGGCGATGCCGTCATTCATCTTCTGGTCGACGAGCAGCCCGAGCGAGCCGCCGCGGGCAAGATGCGCAATCGCCGCCCGGGCGCCGGCCGCGCCTTTCGGGAACATCGTGACATGGTTGCCATGGGCGGCGAGGCGCAGATTCTGGATGACCTCTTCGACTGCCGGGTTCGAGGCGCGGCGATAGGCACCGGAGACCGCGAGGCCGAGCTGGGCGGCAATCGGCAGGATCATCTCCCAGTTGTGGCAATGGGCGGAAAAGAAGATGGCTTGGCCCTGCGGCAGGTTCTCTTCGCCCACTAACTCCCAGCCCGGCCCATGGGTGCTCCGCTTCAAAGCGGCGAGATGCGGCAATTCGCCCACGTTGCGCCCGAGGTTGCGCCAGACTTCCGTGATGACCCGCCTGCGTGCCGCGGGCGTTAGATCGGGCAAGGCGAGCGCGAGGTTGCGATCCGCGATCCGGGACGCGCCGAGATGCCGGCCGATCGCGGCAGCGACGGTGCCGGCGAGGTTGGATGCGCGTTCCGGCCCGAGCGCGCGCAGGATCGCGATTGCGATCAGCAGGCCGAAGCGGGTCGGCAGCTGCCGGCGGTAGCGGGAAGGAGAAGGGGGGACGGGAAGGGTGACGGTGGGGAGCGTGGGGCCTGCGGTCACTCTGATCTTCTTTTTAAGTCCAGCATGGTATGAGACCACGATCGCGTCAGTTCTCGAAACGCTTGGCACGCAAGCCAGTCCCTCGGGCTGTCTTTTGTTCAGGCGCGGTCTTTTCCTCCGCAAATGTGTCGGCTTTGGGACAGGGCAGACCGGCAGGTCTCTGCAGACCCCGCGGGGCGCCTGGTACCGGGCGAGCCGGATTGCCGATACCGCGAGACGGTGGGATGCTGTTCTGGGCGAGTTGGCGCGCGGTGTCCCGCGCGGGCGGCCGGCGGCCGCGGGTTGCAAGCCGCTGCCCCTGACGGCGCAGGCTTTATGACGTGAAGCTGGCGATTAAAATGATCCGACAACCAGTCCGGCGTGAAAAATCGCCAAGACGATTACATAACGGAACAATCACAAATCGAGAACTCGTTGAGGCGACATGCGGCCATTGCAAAGATCCCAAATCGCGAAAAGATTCCCGAGCAGGCGCCCGCGACGGTCCACATAGGGCTCGGGCCAGGCTGAACGCACAAGGTTCTTCGCAATATTCTTGCTGATATGGCCGGCCGCACGACCCAAGGGGTAGCCTGCACGCTTCGATACCAGATAGAGCGGATTGGCGACTTGAGAATAGCCCAGCTTAACGCCGGAGCCGCGCCCCGACTTTACCCCCAGATGCACCCCGCGCGCCGCGTCAAGTTTGACGACATTGCCGAACACCGCCAGTCGTCGCGAGAGATCAACGTCTTCCTGCCAGGAATAGAGCGGCAAAGCTTCGTCGAAGGCCAGCCGGGCGCGGCGAATCTCCGCCATCCTGACAGCCATGTTGCAGCCGTAGCCGGAGAATTCTGTGCTCTGACCGTTCGCGGCGGGCCTGTCACGATACTGCGACCAATCCGCCGCCAGAAGTGCCATAGCGTCGCGAACGGAGAGGCCGGGCCCATTGATGCCGTCGGCAATCACCCGTCCTGTCGCCACCACGGTTTTGGGATGCTCTGCCATATGGCGCTCCAGCGCCAGGATATAGTCTTGCTGCGGAAAGAAATCGTCATCGAGAAAGAGAATGACGTCGGCATCCACCGACGCGCGGATGATGGCGTTGCGCTGGGCCGAGGCCCCAGCGTTGGCGTAGATCAGATCGATCGAGGGAAAGGCGCTCTTGATGCCCTCGGTATCGGCGGGCTTGCTCCCGCAGATGACAATATGATCTGGAGCACGGATCTGAAGAAGAAGGTTCTCCAACATTTGTCGGAGTACCACCGGCCGGTTAATTGTCGCAATCCCAATGACAATCTTCATCCACAAAACTCCGCACATTATTAGTGACCAAACTATCGGCGGGTTGCGACATCACAACTTAACCAATGGTTTTACGAATCTTTCATGGATTTTCTGAAGAGGGGCGGAGAGCGCCGTTTTTCGCCAAAACAGGAAGTTGATGACATGCGAGTCCTTCATCCGGACGATGCAGCACTTCCTTGTACAGCGATTGCGCGGGGCACTTGGCGCCGCCGGGGCGGAGATCGTCTGCAAAATCTCGGAATCGGGCCGCGCCCGGGAGGACGGTAATGCTTTCGGATTAGGCGGCTGCGGCCAAGCCGAGCGCTCTATCGTGGGCGCTCCGAGGCATGGCTGGTGCCGGGTGAGGG
>NZ_DATJJK010000255.1:0-4897 GCF_035492295.1 Acidisoma sp.
GGCCAGCACGTGCGCCTTGCGCAGCGCCTCCACGTAGGCGCCGGCGGAGGGCAGCGGGAATTCCTCGGGCGCCGCGAAGCGGTGGCCGCGTGTCCTCGGCGCGCTGACCACGTCGGCGAAGCGGATCGGGAGCGGCTTTCCGTCCAGCGCCGCGGCGATCCAGTGCACCGGTCGGGCGAAGGCGTCGGCCTCGAGCGAGTCCCAGCGCATCGACTTGCGGAAGGGGATGGCCCGGACGATCTGCTCCAGCATCGCGGGCAGCGCTTCGGCGGCGGCCCGCCCTTTCTGCTCCTGGTCGACGACCACCCGATCGCCCTCGACGCGCAGCGCGTCCAGGGGCACGCCGGCCTTGCGCGCGAAGCCTTCCGCCGCCTTCGTCCACTTCCCGTCCTGCTGCGCCTGCTTGAGCGGCGGTCCGGACAGCTTCTTGCGCACGTCGGGAGCGCGGGCCGCGATGGCGGTGACGACGAGCGCGAGCCTGCGCGGGGTGGCGCAGGTGGAGATGTTCGCCCGCTGTCCTTCGCCCTCTCCGTTGAGGCGCGCGTCGTCGAGGCCCTTGTTGATCTCGGCCGCCATCCACTCCACCGCCGGCCGCTGGAAGCTCGCCGGCAGCTCCTCGGTGCCGATCTCGAAGACCAGATCCATCAGCGCCGCTCCGCCTTCGCCGCCCTGGCAGAGGCCTTCGCCGGCGCATCTTCGAGGAGCTCCGCGTGGCGGGCCAGCTCGCGCTCGGCGAGGGCGCGGTCCTTGAGCGCGGGGAACTTCATCCTCGCGCGGATGGCGAGGTAGAGCCTGGCGCAGTCGTGCGCCAGCTTGCGCACGCGCAGGATGTATCCCTGCCGCTCGGTCACGCTGATGGCGCCCCGCGCGTCGAGCAGGTTGAAGGCGTGCGAGCACTTCAGGCAGTAGTCGTAGGCGGGCAGGGGCAGCTTCTTCTCCACCAGCGCGCGGCACTCCTTCTCGTACTCGTCGAAGAGGCGGAAGAGCCGGTCGGGATCGCTGGCGTGGAAGCTGTACTCGCTCTGCTCGCGCTCGTTCTGCCAGAAGACGTCGCGGTAGGTGAGCTTGGTCCCGTCGGGATACGTGCAGAAGACCAGGTCGTAGATGTCGTCGACTCCCTGCAGGTACATGGCGATACGCTCCAGCCCGTAGGTCAGCTCCGCCGCGACCGGCCTGCACTCGAAGCCGCCCGCCTGCTGGAAGTAGGTGAACTGCGTCACCTCCATGCCGTCGCACCAGACTTCCCAGCCGAGACCCCAGGCACCGAGTGTCGGGCTTTCCCAGTCATCCTCGACGAAGCGGATATCGTGGCGGGCGAGGTCGATGCCGATCGCTTCGTAGCTGCCGAGCAGCAGCGCCTGGGCATCCGCAGGGCTCGGCTTCATCAGCACCTGATACTGGTAATAATGCTGCAAGCGGTTCGGATTCTCGCCGTAGCGGCCGTCCGTCGGGCGGCGGCTGGGTTGCACATAGGCGGTCTTCCACGGCTTGTTGCCGAGGGCGCGCAGCGTCGTCGCCGGGTGAAAGGTGCCCGCACCCACTTCCATGTCATAGGGCTGCAGGATGACGCAGCCCTTGTCTGACCAATAGTCGTGCAGCTTCAGGATGATGCCCTGAAAGCTCAGGGGCTTGCGCGTTGTCTCGGAACTCGGGTTCATGGGTCGCCCAGGGCTTTGAAGGGGGGCTTTCCATTACGGCCCCCATGGCCTCTGGGCAAGGCAATGGCTGACGGGATGAGAGCGAGGATCGGGTATGAGCGACGTGGCGGCGGTGATCGGGGCCTATTACGCGGCCTTCAATGCCGGAGATAAGGAGGCCTTCCTGGCGGTGCTGACGGATGACGTCGCGCATGACATCAACCAGGGTGAGCGTCAGATCGGGAAAGAGGCGTTCGGTCGCTTCGTCGACCACATGACCCGCTGCTACCGGGAGCGCCTGGAGGATCTCGTGATCCTGACCGGCACGGCCGGGGACCGGGGTGCCGCCGAATTCACCGTCCACGGCACCTATCTCGCGACCGACGAGGGGCTGCCGGAGGCTTCCGGCCAGACCTATGTGCTGCCAGCCGGCGCCTTCTTCACCTTGCGCGATGGCAAGGTCGCCCGCATCAGCAACTACTATAATCTGCAAGATTGGCTGGCCCAGGTCGGCGCCTGAACACCTGGGCGGCGCGAACCCGGTGACCCTGGCGTCACCGGGTTGTGACCGTCGCAGCAAGGTAGCTGCCCTGTCATATCAGAATGCTGCGGTTGCGTTGACCCGGCCGTCCAGCGCGACTACAGAAGACGCCAGAGAAAACACGGCCTCCGGCGCCGTTATCGCGGAACATTTGCGCCCGCGCACGCGGTTTGGGTCGCCATCCAATCTAAGTGGAACCGCTTATGCCAGATGTGCGCGAAGCATTAATGATCGGTAAGCGGAGCGATGGCACGCTGGTCCGCCGCCCGCTCTCCCCGCACCTGCAAATCTACAAGCCCCAGGTCAGTTCCGGCACCTCCATCATGAACCGCGTGACGGGCATCGCCCTCTCGGTCGGGCTCCTGCTGATGGTGTGGTGGCTGGTTGCCGCCGCCACCGGCCCTCAGGCCTTTTCAACCGCGCAGGGTTTCATCGGCTCACCCATCGGCCTGATCCTGATGTTCGGCTGGACGCTTTCCCTGTGGTACCACTTCTGCAACGGCATCCGGCATCTTCTGTGGGACATCGGCTGGGGTTTCGAGATCAAGACGTCGCACCAAACGGCGTTGATCGTGGTCATCGCGACCGCCGTGCTGACGGTGCTCAGCTGGATCATTGGCCTCGCCGTCTGGCTCTGAGGATCTCAAATCATGGCAAAGACTGACAAGCTCGCCGTCACGATGCGGCAGACGCCTCTCGGGCAGGCCAAGGGCCTGGGCTCGGCGAAATCCGGCCTGCATCACTGGTGGGCGGAGCGGGTCACCTCCGTCGCCCTCATTCCGCTTACGCTCTGGTTCGTCTTTTCCGTCCTTTCCCTCGCCGGCCATCCGCAGCCCGATATCGCCCATTGGGTCTCGCAGCCGCTGGTCGCGGTGCTGCTCATCGCGCTGATCATTGCGTCCTTCCACCATACCCAGCTCGGACTGCAGATGGTGCTCGAGGATTACGTCCATGACGAAGGCCATCGCCTGATCTGGATGATGGTCATGAAGGCGATTGTCTGGCTGCTCGGCCTGGCCGCGGTCCTTTCCGTTCTGAAACTCGCGATCTGAAGAGGGCGCCACGATGAATGCGATCTCGAAGCCGTCCTCCAGCGCCTATAAGGTTGTCGACCATACCTACGACGTCGTGGTGGTCGGCGCGGGCGGTGCCGGGCTGCGCGCCACCCTCGGCATGGGCGCGTCCGGGCTGAAAACGGCCTGCATCACCAAGGTCTTCCCGACCCGCAGCCACACGGTCGCGGCCCAGGGCGGCATTGGCGCGGCCCTCGGCAATATGGGCGAGGATGACTGGCGCTGGCACATGTACGACACCGTGAAGGGGTCGGACTGGCTGGGTGATCAGGATGCCATCGAATACATGTGCCGCAACGCGATTCCGGCCATCTACGAGCTCGAGCATTTCGGTGTGCCCTTCAGCCGCACCGAGGACGGGCGTATCTACCAGCGCCCCTTTGGCGGCCATATGCAGGACTACGGCAAGCGTCCGGCCATGCGCGCCTGTGCGGCAGCGGACCGGACCGGACACGCCATCCTGCACACCCTCTATCAGCAGAGCCTGAAGCACGACGTCGAGTTCTTCGTCGAATACTTCGCCCTCGACCTGATCATGGACGAGGATGGCGCCTGCCGTGGCGTTACCGCCTGGTGCCTGGATGACGGTACCATCCACCGCTTCCGGGCCCAGACCGTTGTTCTCGCAACGGGCGGCTATGGCCGCGCCTATCAGAGCTGCACCTCCGCCCATACCTGCACCGGGGACGGCAACGGCATGGTGATCCGTGCCGGCTTGCCGATGCAGGACATGGAATTCGTGCAGTTCCACCCCACCGGCATCTTCGGCGCCGGTTGCCTGATCACCGAAGGCGCGCGCGGCGAGGGCGGCTATCTCACCAATGCCGCCGGCGAGCGCTTCATGGAGCGTTACGCGCCGACCGCGAAGGATCTGGCGTCGCGCGATGTCGTTTCCCGCTCGATGACCATCGAGATCAACGAGGGCAGGGGCGTCGGTCCCAACAAGGACCACATCCTGCTTCATCTCGAGCATCTCGGGGCGGATCTCCTGCATCAGCGGCTGCCCGGCATTTCCGAGACCGCGAAAGTCTTCGCGGGCGTCGATGTGACGAAGGAGCCGATCCCCGTCCTGCCGACCGTGCATTACAACATGGGCGGCATTCCCACGAACTATCACGGCGAGGTTCTGTCGCCGACGCCGGAAGACCCGGATCGCGTGGTGCGCGGCCTCATGGCGGTCGGCGAATGTGCCAGCGTCTCCGTGCATGGCGCCAACCGCCTCGGCACCAATTCGCTGCTCGATCTCGTGGTCTTTGGCCGCGCCGCCGCTCATCGCGCGGCGGAGACGGTGCAGCCTGGCGCGACGCAGGCGCCGCTGCCGGCCGGCGCGGGTGAGGCGTCGCTCGACCGTTTTGACGCCGCCCGCCATGCCAGCGGCCACACCCGCGTCGCGGAGCTGCGCGTTGATCTGCAGCGCGCGATGCAAAGCCATGCCGCCGTCTTCCGCAATTCCGCGAGCCTGACAGAAGGGGTCGCGAAGGTGCAGAAGATCTGGTCCGGCATGTCCGACATGTCGGTCTCCGACCGCAGCCTGATCTGGAACTCCGACCTCGTCGAGGCGCTGGAGCTGCAGAACCTGATGGGGAGTGCGATGACCACGATGGTCGGCGCGGAGGCCCGGCACGAAAGCCGCGGCGCCCAGGCGC